>CAIUUR010000153.1 GCA_903902345.1 uncultured Geobacteraceae bacterium
CACGCATCATTGACGTAGAGCTGTACCAGCAAGCTCGTGAGCGACTTATCCAGAGCCGAGCTACTCATCTGGATCAGCTTATAGATAAATTACAGGAAGAACGGGTGCATCGCGTTATTGCCATGGTACTATCCGGTGAAGAAATAAATGAAACCATACCGGCGGATGATCTGCAGTATGTTCAAGACATGGGACTTCTCACGATAAAAAGACCCATAGAAATTAGCAACGATATATATCGTGAAATGATTCCACGTGAGCTTACCTGGACAACCCAGGAGCTTTCCATTCATCAGGAAACCATCTGGTATCTCACTAAAGAAAGGCGCATTGACATACCCAAGTTGTTGCAGGCATTTCAGCAGTTTTTCAGGGAGAACGCCGATGCCTGGATTGAACGCTTTCAGTATAAGGAGGCTGGGCCGCAACTTCTGCTTCAAGCGTTTTTGCAACGAGTTATCAATGGAGGTGGGCGCATAACCCGCGAGTATGGTATCGGGATGAAGCGTATGGATTTGTATCTTGAATGGCCACTTGATGAAACGTTGGCATTTCGCGGACCATTGCAACGTGTTGTATTGGAGTTAAAGATTCAACGCAGCAGTTTAAAGAACACCTTGGTTGAAGCTCTGCCTCAAACAGTGAACTATGCGGTGACGTGTGGGGCTGATGAAGCGCATCTTCTTATTTTTGATCGCAGTAGCAAAAAAACTTGGAGCAAAAAAATATGGAAGCGGGTGGAAACCTGCAACAATATGGAGGTTAAAGTTTGGGGAATGTAACGTTGTAGAGTAGGAAACCATACAATCGTTGTCGCATCACAATAATCCGGTGCGCACGATGACCCCGTGCACTCCCTACAACTGCTTTCCTCTGTGTACCTCCGCGTCCTCTGCGGTAAAAGCCGTGAAAAACCTTTTTTTAACGCAGAGGACGCAGGGTAACGCAGAGGAAATCTGTCGGCAGACGAGTGGTAGATCCCGTTTTCCGGCAAACGATTCAACCTTAAAATTCCGAAAACGAACACCGAAAAAATAAACCGGACAGGCTACGAGGATAAACACCATAAAACCGCTCCCCATCACCTGAGAGCGGCTTTTTTGTTTCAGTCGGTTAACAGAAAGCTACCTCATACCGCTGTCTGCTCCTCCCGATGAGTCATCTTCTTTCGTACGTATCCTACCACTCCCAAGCTGATAGTCAGGAGGAGATAGGTGGAAGGTTCGGGGACGGCAGGGGTGTAATTATACGTGAGTGTGACGCTGCCGGTCATGGCGCTCGTAACGGTGGCCATAGTAACGTAATCCGATTTGGCTGTATTATTGCTCCCACCGGCCTTGTAACTAAGATCGAAATTGGAACCGCCCGTCACGGTGGAGAGTATGTCCGTACCGGCATTAGATACCAGAAAGGTATCCACTATAGAAATGCTGGCTGACCTCGCCGGGAGTAGGCTATTAGGCGCACCGCCAATGCCATTGCTATTGTTTTTTCCATTATAACTAACTAAATTTATATATGCGACGCCGTTAAGGAGTTCGGAGATATTTCCAGCAGATGGACTCGTGGTGCCGGAGCTCGTTACCGTAACCTCCCAATCGATAAGAAATGAATCAAGCGTTCCCAGCGAGGCATTGAACGGGGAGAAGTTGCCGGTCAATCCTGACGGTCCGGCATGAACGATGGTGCCGGTACCTGATGTCGTTTGGGTGTCGCTGAAGTTAACGGTATTCGTGAGGACCGATGCCTGTACCGTTCCCGCAAGCAATACGAATGTCAGGCATGACAGAAGTTGGGATAAAAAACGTTTTTTCATATACTACCTCCTTGGGTTCCGTAGGTGATTACGGTTTTTTGGTGTAAACTATCCCGACACTACCCGGTCGGCAATGTCGCTTTACTTTTCACATGAAGGAATGAACCGGATACAGGGTTTTCCCGATACTTTCAAAATACCCTTACCTTACCTTTCACCATTTTCCTTCTCGCAAACCCCACCACCCCCAGAGAGATGCAGAGGAGGGCGTAAGTGGATGGCTCCGGTACGGCGGAGGGGGCGAAAGAGATAAGCTGCATTGATTCGCCGCCACCGGCCGTTAACACGTAGGGCTCCGTCCCCGTAGGCGGCGCCCCTGCGGGGTCCAACGCAAAGATCTGGAAATCACCAGTATACGACTGGGGGGGAGGGACGGGATTAGGGTTGCCGGATACCGGTAGCGGTACGTTTGTACCCCAGGCGCCGTTCGTGGATGCCTGGCCGACCAGATTCTGTGTAAAATCCACTGTCACCGGGAAGTCGAAGAGCACCGCTACGAAATCGGTGGTGGCGACGTTGTTGGTGAGATTGAAGGTTCCATCACCCCCGGCGCTCCCGCTGACTGAGACGGTTAGCGACGTCACAAAGTTTGCATCGGACGCCGCATAATTATCGTACCCTGTCGATGGGCTATATGAACCGCGAAAGGGGTCATGGATGTAGCGGCCCGGCCCCAGAGAGGCCAGTAATGCCATGTCGAAGCCGACGCTCCCCGTGGCCGTGGCGCCGTTGCCACTAAAAGTGAAGTCAAAGGTCATGATACTGGCGGCGACCGGGGCCGCGGTGAACAGGATGGACAGGAGACCGGCAAACAGGATGCGTTTCATTGAGATGATTCCTCCTTGGTATCGTGGTTAGAGGGCACGGCACGCCGTGCCCCTACAAATCATCTCACTGCCCTACGCCGCTCAGTCCGAGGGTCCCGGTGACGCCGCCGCCGTTGGTGGCGCTGTAGCCGATGACGACGCTGAATTTGATCGCCTTTAGCTTGGCCGTATTACAGCTGCTGAAGTCGATGGTGACATTCCCTGTCGCCGTGCCGGTGGGGGCGATGTCGCCCAGGCTGACGGGAAAGGTGGTGGTTGCCACCGGCTTGCAACTCCCGCTGGAAGAGAGGGTCACTCCGGTAAACTGCACCCCGGTGGCAGAAAAAGCGCCGTTATTGGTAACGATGATGGGCCACGTCCGGATACCGCCGGTGGCGCCGGTGGCCGCGCCGATGGCGGCTCTCAGGTTCAGGGGTAACGTCTGGAAAGTGGCGGTCACGGTGGTCGGGCCGTTCATGGCAACGGTGGTGGAGGTATTGTTCGGGTAAAGGATAGGCCCGCTCCCGTTGGTCAGTTGCCATGAGGAGAAGGCGTAGCCGCTTCCCGCAGTGGCGATGATGTTGGGAGTCATGCCTGCGTTGTACCAATTACCCGATGTTGGCAGAACCGCGCCGCTGGTACCGGCAACAGTGGTCAGTTGATACTGGGCGCCGAAGGTGGCGGTGTACGTGGCGGTCGTGTCCGGAGTCGTGATGCCATGGCTCCGGTCGCCGCTGTCGGACCAACTCGTAAAAGCGTAGCGGCTACCGCTGCTCCCTGGTTGAGGTGAGGCGACGGCGATGGTGTGGCTGCCCCCCGGTGTCCAGGAGAAAGTTTGGGGCGCTGTGTAATCAGTCCCGTCCACGGTGATGGTGCGCCCGACTGGTGTCGTGGCGACGGTGATGCTGGTCTGGCTGCTGTTCATCGTCTGGGTGATGGTCGGCGAGGTGGCGCCGAGGTAGCTGCCGTCGCCGGAGTAGACGGCGGAGATACGGTGATCACCCACGCTCAGGGAGCTGGCGCTGTAGGTAGCAGTGCCGTTGTTCAGCGTCCCGGTCCCCAGGATCGCGGAGCCCTCCTTGAAAATGACCGTGCCGGCGGCCGCTGCCGGGGTAACGGTGGCGGTGAAGGTCACCGACTGGCCGGAGGTCGAAGGATTGAGGGAACTTGCCACTGTGGCCGTGGTCACGGTAAGCCCGACGGGGCCGAAGGCGATCAGTTGCATACCGTCGATGTTCCCTTCGTTGGCGCCGATCTGATACGGGTAAATCCCGTAGGGCGCGCCGCTGCCGGCTGCGGCGAAGAGCTGGAAATCACCCGTGTACATCTGCGGGGGATCGCTTGCTTCGATGGGGTCGTCCTCCCCCCAGGTCATGCCGGTGGAGCTGGCGGTGGGCTGGCCGGTGATCTGCCGGGTCAGATCCAGCGCCAGCAGGGAGGTGTCGAAGAGCACTGCGTCGAAGTTGGTCAGGTCAAAGGTTCCGTCCCCCACGCCGCCGGTGGCGCCGGTGACGGTGACGGTCAATGCCGTGATCACGCCGTCGGCGTGCAGCCCGTAATTGGTGTACAAATAGCTGGGATCGTAGATGTTGCGGCCCGGATTGGCGATCATGTCGCTGTCGATGGTGATGGTTCCGACAGCCATGGCGCTGTTGCCGCCGTAGACCGGACCGGAAAAGATGAACTGGTATTCCAGAAGAGCGGCTCCCGCCTGACCGGTAAAGGCCAGCAGCGAGAACAGAATAAACGCAAGGTACAGGTGTTTCATGGCTATCCTCCTCATGGTGATTGCTACTGGCTGAACCCGGCGTACGATTTTTTCCCCGCGTATCTGACGCTGTTTACGGTGTAGCTGTAGCTGAGGTCAACGTTGAACATGGCAAGTTTGGCGCAGCCGGTAAAATCGACAGCCATGTTGTTATTCCAATACCCATGGGGGCCGATGGTGTCGGAAACGCTGCCACCGGTAACGGTAACCGTCGGTTTACATCGCCCGTTGCCGGAGATCGCCACGTTGTCCACCAGCACCGCATACGCAGTGGTATTCGACGAGGTATTATAGAGGGAGATGCCCCAGTAACGGACACCGCCGGTGGTTCCGGTATTGAAGTTGTTGAGAGTGGCGCTCAGCATCGTCGTATTGGGCAGGAAACTGGCGGAAACCGTGGCCGGCCCGTAGCCCATAAAGACTTGGGTGGCGGGGCTGTTGGGGTTGAAGATGAGGCCATCACCGCTGTCCAGACTCCACCCGGTGAAGTAATAGCCGGGGTTTGCCGTGGCGATAATGGCGGGTGTGGTTCCGGTAGCGTACTTTTTCCCGACCGGCATGACCGTGCCGCCGGTCCCGGCGTTGACGGTCAACAGGTACTTGATGTCGAAGCTCCCCGGCGCGGCAAACTGCATCACCGTCTCACCGTTGCCCATAAAGGCCACGGTGGGAGCGCCGTCAGGGGCGAAAGCCAGCAGGGTAATGCCGACGTTGTCGGCAGAAAAGCCAGAGTTCCCCACAGTGGTCCAGGACAAACCGTTGAACTGCATCACCGTCGCCTTAAAGTTGTTCCCTCCGTCCGAATAGGCCACGCAGGGGGTACCATCCGGCGCGATGGCCAGTGAGATATCCGCGGCCTCTCCGGCGGAAAAACCTGCGCCCCCCACGGCGGTCCAGGACAAACCGGTGAACTGCATCACCGTCACCTTGCCGCTGTTGCCTAAATCCTTGTAGGCCACGCAGGGTGTACCATCCGGCGCAAAGGCCAGAGAGATGTTTTGTGCTTCTCCGGCAGAGAAACCGACGCTCCCTACGGCGATCCAGGAGGCGCCGTCGAACTTCATCACCGTCACTTTTGAGTTATTCCCCCGGTCCTGATATGCCACGCAGGGGGTACCGTCCGGCGTAAAGGCCAGCGAGGTATAAGCTGCGCTATTGGAGAAACCGGGGCTCCCAACGGCGATCCAGGAGGTGCCGTCGAACTTCATCAGCGTCGCTTTTGAGTTGTTCCCCCCGTCCTGATAGGCCACGTAAGGGGCTCCGTCCGGCGAGAAGGCCAACGTGGTGTAACCTGCGCTTCCGGCGGAGAAGCCAGGGTTCCCCACGGTGGTCCATAATGTCCCGTCAAACTTCATAACCGTCGCTTTTCTGCTGTTGCCCCCGTCTTGATAAGCCACGTGGGGGGTCCCGTCCGGTGCGAAGGCTAGCGAGGTGGTCACGGCTCTGGCGGCGGAGAAATTGGCGTCCCCTACGTTGCCCCAGGACACGCCGTCATATTTCATTACCGTCGCACGCCCACCTTGGCCACTGTAGTTCTTAAAGGAGACGTAAGGTGCGCCGTCCGGCGCGAAGGCCAACGAGGAGTTGGGGCCATGGGACGGCGAGGCAAACCCTGCCGAGCCCAGCCTGCCCCAGGTGTAGCCCGTCTGATTCGCTGTCGCGGTGGTGGTCAGGGGGGCCGAGGCCGGGGTGGCTTGCAGGGTCGCCCCGTTATCGGCGGTGAAGCAGATTGTGTAGGCAGAGGACTGCTTCAGGTTGCGCACGGTGTAGGCGCCGGGGGAGTTAGCGGTCAGGTGCAGGGAGCCGTGGTAGGGCGCGGAGACCCCAGCGCTGGTCTGGCCCGCCTTGACCTGGGCGCCGCTGCCGCAGGATGTGCCGCTGCCGGTCAGCAGGGTGAAGTAACCGGTGCCCGCGCTGTCGGCTTGCAGGTTGATGGTGGCCATGTTGACCCCCACGGCGCCGTTGGCGGGGGTGGCGAGGGTCGGCGGTGAGACAGGTCCCGCCCAGCAGAGGGACGGGATCATCAGACCGAACAACAAAAATGATGCGGAACGAACTGTTTTCATGGAACACCGAATCCGTTTCATTTCAAACCTCCTACTGATTGCTACTAATCTGCGGTTATCTACGTTCCTCCCCCTTCAAGGATGAGGTCAGGAGGGGGATGGGGTTGACTGGCAACGTACTTACCCCATCCCCACCCCGGCCCTCCCCTTGAAAGGGAGGGAGATTCTGTTAGCCGCGGAATGGTAGCAATCAGGTAGCGTAATGTCATTTTTGCCAGCACACAAAGCTGGAGTTTTGCAGCCACTGGCGTTCCCAAGCTGGAGCGTGGAAACGAGGAACATTTCTTCCGCAACGCATACCATAAAACCGTGCGCCACCGGTTAAATCGATCTTTTCTCTTGTATTATTCGTGACTTTATAGCATAGAGCAGTTAAGTTTTCATAGATAGGGTGATCCCGTAGCGCCGCTACGGGAAAACCCGTAGTAAGGTCATATGCCGCAGCGGATGAACAAGGAGATCCATGGAAGGAGTTGAACAACCGGACAGGAAGATTTCGGTGCTGGTGGCCGAGGATGAGGCGCTGATACGCAGAGCGTTCTGCCTGCTGGTGCAATCTCTGGAAGGAATTATCCTGGCGGGGGAGGCGGAAAACGGCGCGCTGGCCGTGGAGCAAGCCGGGCGCTGCCGGCCGGACATCGTGCTCATGGATCTGGCCATGCCGATCATGGGCGGCATCGAAGCGGCCATCCGGATCAGGGAGATTTCACCCCGAACCCGGATCATCGCCCTCACCGGCCTGCGCACACCTTCGGAAATTCTGCGGGGACTGAGAGTGGGAATATCCGGTATCCTGCTGAAAAGCACGACTCCGGACGAATTGAGACAAGCAGTTGATGCCGTGATCAGGGGAGAACGGTACGTGAGCCCCCAGGTGGCGGCTCTCCTGGGGGAGGAATATCTGGACGTGCGGCGCCGAGAGGAGTCCCCTCTGGCGGAGCTCTCCCCAAGGGAGGGGCAGGTCGTGGAGCTGCTTTCCGCCGGTCACCGCTCCAAGCAAATCGCCGAAGAGCTGAACATCAGTGAAAAAACTGTCGACAAGCATTGCGAAAACGCCCGCAGGAAACTGCAAGCCGCCACCACGGCGGAGCTGGTGGGGATCTGGAATCGACTGACGGAGAATGGCCGGGGGAAAGTCACTGAACGGTGAGCAACTCTTTCAGCTCCGTCACTGCGGCGACAACCCTCTCCATCGCGCCCAGATCCGCCGCCGCCTGCATCTCTTCTCCCACCCTCGCCACGTCCGGCAGGGCGAAGGTCAGCCCCAGTCCCTTGATGTTATGTCCCACCAGAGCGATTTCGGCAAAATCCTTGGACACTCCGGGGGTGAGTTCACCCGCGTAGGCTCCCAGCCGCGCCAAGACTTCCGACAGCTCCGGGAGAGAAGCATCAGCACAGGAGGACGCCTCTGCGGGAACAACGACGATCCAGCGCCGCAGCGTCGCCAGCAGAAGCTGGGGAAGAAACGGTTTGGCGAGAAAGTCGTTCATCCCGGCAGCCAGACAGTTGTGACGATCGTCTTCTCCGGCGTTGGCGGTGACGGCGATAATCGGCAGACTCTTTTTGTTCAGCTCCTCACGGATCACCCGAGCCGTCTCGCAGCCATCCATACCGGGCATCCGTTGATCCATGAGCACCACGTCGAATTGCCCCCCTGCGGCAAGCAGTTCCACTGCATCTACTCCATTGGAAACAATCACCACCTTCAGCCCGAACCCCTCCAGGTAACGGCGCGTCACCTGCTGATTGAGCTCATTGTCTTCCACCAGGAGCACCCGAGCCCCGACCAATTCATCCGGCGCAATGGAATCCGGAATCACAGGTAGGAACGCTCCGGTGGGCGGCTCGGAAACCCGCTCAAACTGCAGAGTGAACGTGAAACGACTCCCCTCCCCCGGAGAGCTTTCCAGGGATATCTCTCCTCCCATCAGCTCCACCAGTTGCCGACAGATGGCCAACCCCAGCCCGGTGCCGCCGTACCTGCGCGTTATTGAATTGTCTTCCTGGGTAAACGCCATGAAAAGCCGGTCCTGTTGTTCCCGCGGGATGCCGATACCGGTGTCGGCCACCGTAAACCGGATGGCAGCGTGCAGCTCGCTCAACTGAACCGGCTCCACGGAAACGACCACCTCCCCCCTTTCCGCAAACTTGACGCCGTTACTCACCAGATTGATCAACACCTGCCTCAGGCGAAGCTCGTCCCCCACCAGGAGGGGTGGAGAATCCGGAGCAATCCGGAAGCTAAGATCAACCCCCTTCTGTTCCGCAGTGTAGAGCATCATGCTCTCCAGATTGGCAAGAAGCCGGGAAAGAGAAAAAGTGTTACGCTCCAGCTCCAGCTTCCCTGCGGCGACCTTGGAAAAATCCAGGACGTCGCTGATCAAGGCCATCAGGGTCAGGGCGGAGAGATGAATTTTGGCCAGGGCATCGTCGGCGTTCCCAGCAGGAACGGAGGCCAACACCTGATGACTCAATCCCAGAATGGCATTCAGAGGGGTCCGTATTTCATGACTCATCCTGGCGAGAAAATCGCTTTTGGCCTGGCTGGCGTGGTGCGCCTCCTCCGTGGCCTCGGCCAGTTCGGCGGTACGCACGGCTACTTTCTGCTCAAGCGTTGCTCTCGCCTCCTCCAGCAACTCCAGACCTTGACAACGCTTACGATTAATCCGGATCAGGGTAAAAATCAGGAGGGTTTCCACTCCGAACGCCGCTACGACGGAGAGGATCAACCCCCGATGGCTTTGCCAGAGCGTCGGCTCCCGGTTAAGAATGATGCTTCCCGCAGGGAGGCGGCTGTCCGGAATCCCCCACCGCTTGAGCTGGCGGTCATCAAACTTATACCCGCTCAGAGCCGCCTGCATCTCCGCCTGGTTCAAATGAAGCGGTTTGCCCTCTTCAGCCATGGCGGCGCGCACCATCAGTTCCCCCTCCCGCTCCGCGCTATCCATATAGCCGCCAACCACGGCGTCCCCCATGAACGAATCCACGATGCCGAATACCGGCGCCGACGCAACGATAGACAAATGATGCGCCACCTGGGCCGGCACTTGGGCCTCCCCCAGACGGTCCCGGAATATCCCCAGATAGCAGATGGCGCTGTCTCGGGATAATTTGCCGGATTTATCGTACAGCTCCGCCACACTAAGATTGTCCCAGAACTCCAGGATGACCTTACCACTAAACTCCGCCGACTTCTTCATGAGATTGGTTAAAAAAAGCTGGTGATTCGGTGACTGGTCCGCCACTATGATGATCCGGCGCAGGTCGGGCAGCAAAGCGAGGATGGTTCTGATTGATTTGGCGCAGTCCAGGGTTGAATAATAGGAAATAGTTCCCGGAGAGGAAGGAAGGGGACCGCTATTGAAGTCGAAGAGGTAGCGTGGCGCGCCGGGAAACAGTGCCGGGTGACGAATGAGCAAATCACAAGCGTCCCGCGTCTCCGCCAGGACGGCGCTGAAAGTTATTGAACGGTATTTATGGGCAAAATATTCGGACACGAAGGCGCCGGTTGCGGCGCTACCCAATCTCGACTCGTCCAGGTACTCCTCGTACACTTCGGGACGCTGCGCCGCCGGCAGGTTCTCTACTCCCCTGGCAAAAGCGTCACGGACCATCCTTGGCCAGGGATATTTCACCGTCTGGGAGTAGATGACGAGAATCGTCCGTTTACCCTTTGTCTGCCGGAACGCAGGTTCCGCTTCGTTCGCGGTCACGGCGCAGGTATCGGTAACGAAGATCAGTACGCAGAGAACCAGGAAAACTATCAGGATATGGCGTGTCATATCCGTTTCAGAGCTCCAGCCGAAGCTCTCTCCCCCAAGGTACGGGACGCTTCCCCGCTTTCGTCAACACCCAGAGGGTCGGGAATTCCATCCGCTGGGGAGCGGGACCGAAGCCGTCAGTGAGATAGATAATGGCTGCGGGAAGCGGGTGCATCTCTCGGGCGTAGTCAAACAGCGGACGAAGGTCGGTGAAGCCGCCTCCATGGTAACTCTCCACCACCTGCGGGTTTCCGGTGAACCTTTGAATCTTCCTGACGGTGGAATTTGCGTAGAGGACAGTTATCCGCGCGTCCCCACCCCGGGAGATACTGAGAAGTTCCCGGGCAAAGAGCTCCCGGAGTTCGGGTTTATCTGTGGAATCACTCACATCTATTCCCACCAGGAGATTGAGTCGACGCCGCTTTTTGATGCCGGGGAGATTGTGGCCGAAACGGCGGTGCTCCCGCATCCAGGTGGTACTCCGTCCCACCCGGCCGGCGGTGGCTACGAATTGACGCAGGATCCGCCGCCACGGGATGGGTGACGGGGCGAGGAGTTGCTTGATGATGGGGTTGATATCCGGGGGAACTTCGCCGCCGCTCCCCTCCCACGCCTCCAGAACCATCCTCCGCACCACCTCCTGGGCCAGCGGCAGCGGCGTGGTGTCGGCCTCGCTCCAGCCCTCATGGCTGTCCATGGTGAACTGACCCCGGGAACCGTCACCTTCCACCGGCTGCTCACCCTCCCCTTGCGCCCCCTGCATATCCCGTTGATTGTCGCCGTACCCCTTCCCTTCCAGGTTGCCGGTATCAAACCGCCGGGACAGCTCTTCGTAATACTCCTCGGCGGCCAAACCGTCCGGAAGAGCAAGCTGTTGGGGCAGGGTAGCCGAAGGAGGAAGATTTTCAATGGTGGGATTAATGGCGCAGTCACAGGCAACGTCCCAACTCCGCTCCGTCCGTCCCTTGCGTCGGACCATGTGGAGGTGAATCAGATGCTTGACCAGATGTTCCAGGAGCGCCTGACGCTCCTCCGGGGCAAGGGTGGTCAGAGCGGCTTCGTTGCACGATATAACGGGAACCCCGCTGCGCAGGGTGATTCCCAGGGGGTACGGACCTGAGTCAGACTCCTTGCGGCATCCCAGGAGGAAGTGGCCGTAAAAGGGAAAATCCCGAAGCATCCTGACAACGGCATCTTCCAGAGATCGCATCAGTAGAGGTAGTTCATGGTAACCGTGGCTACCTGGTTGGACTGTTTGACCCCGTCCACCAGGTTCAGGTTCCGGATCCTTTCCCAACCATAGCCGAGCAGCAGATCAATCTCGCGATACAGCGGCAAAGACCAGACCCCCCTCCAGGCGTTCTTGCTCTCCACCACCTGTCCCTCAATGCGCCCCTGTCGTCCCCGATCGGTGTAGATATACTCCAGAGCCATATTGTTCCGAGGTGTAAACCAATGGGAGTAGCGAACCAGGAGATCCTGGGCTCCACCTCCCTGGGAGTGCCCGGAAGACATACCGTAGTAAGTGTAACCATTGGGAAATTTATAGTCGGTATAGAGGATCTGGTGCCCGAAGTAATATTCCAGCCGCAGGTCGTCCCGACCCGAGACCGTCAACCGGGGGACATAGAGCCCGACGATGTAACTCTCCACAAAGGGCCAGAACGAAGCAGCGTCCTCGCCGGCATACTCGCCATATAGTTCCGTATTGCGCAACCAGGGTATCCGGAACCTGAGATCCACCCCGGCGATGGTGTTGCTCTTATTGGAGTTCCCGCCGCCGAAGATAAAATCGGAAGTCGATGTGCCGCCGGAAAATCCGGGGCCTCCCTGCTGACGAACGAAGTTTATCCCGATCTCAAACCACTGCACCGGCTTGAGAGATAGTTTGGCTCCGATGAAGTAGGGTTGCCGGGTGATGCTCTTGGCAGTCCCGGTGACCGGTGGATCAATACCCGTGTAGGTTGTCTCGTTAAAGCGGGAAAACATCAGGGAGTATTTGAATAGGCCGAGATACTTCTTAACCCAGGCCACGTCCAGCGGCTCAGGGCTGGATAGTTTGATCAGGTCAAAATTTTGGGCATTGTTGGTAAGGGTAAGCGCTCCCCGGTAGCCGGGGCCGAACCAGTTGGCATCGCGTCCCACCTCCAGCTCATGCCCACCACCTCCCAGTTTAAGGTACCCCTTCTGAAGAGTCATTGTCGCCGCATCCGAAGTGACAAGAAAATTCGGCTCAAAAAGAAGCGACGTCGTATCGGTGATAAACAGCTCCGAACTCCAGTTCAGCGACCCATTACTACCCCGGCGATAGGTAACCCCTTCGTTATTCTCCATCAGGGGGGTCCCCTCGGCGCCTGCTCCGTGCAGATAGGGAGAAAACTGGGGACGCAGATCACCACCGATGAAACCGAAGGCCGACTGGTGCCCCGGATCATGGACGATACGGTCATAGGAGCGGGGTACGCCGTCCACGTAGACGTAGCGCAAAGTTGCCGCGGAGAGGAGGTTATAAGCGTAGGTGGGAATATCCGATGGCTCCTCCCGGGCCTTGACCTCGCGAGGAATATACTCCTTGGTCCGTTTGATCAGGGCGAAGGCAAAATCAGTATCACCATTATCCGACTTCTTCAGGTTTTCTTCCGCCTCCCGGATCAGGCGCGCCACCTCAGCCTTGGCGTAAGGGCGAACCCCCTTCACCTCGGATTTGATGTACCCCAGACCGGTCAGAACATCCAGATACTGGTAGACCGGACTGGAGAGAGGTATGTTGTTTGAGGCCAGCGCCCAGGCCTGGTTCATCCAGAGAGCCAGCACGGCTACGAAGAGCGTTAACGTTCGAAGAAGGGTCCACCTTATCTCTGCGGTCAGGAGAAAATTCATGCGTCACCACCATTTGGGGAGTCGAGATACTGTTAGCCTGACGTACTCCCTGCTCACTAACCCGGTCAGAAACAGGGCCAGCAGATAGACAATGCAGGCGGGCAGGAGAACCGCCCCAGAGGAGAATATGGCTCCCCACCGATCCAGGGGAAGGGGAAGCAAAGAGAATACAGCTCTTACCATACCTGTAATGAGAATGGCAACCGAATATACGTAGAGCGCTTTTCTTACGGCCGACACCGGCATCGATACCTCACGGTGAAACAACCATACAAACAAGACACCTCCCACCAGAGCGGTTGCTGCCGAAGCATAAACCGTACCAAGAGGCCCCACCAAGGGAACCAGCAGCAGCGTGCCACCAAGATTGAGTCCGAGAGTGACCAGCAGGTAGGTCGTTTCGACACCGATCCTTCCGATCCCGCGGCAGAGGGCCAAAGGTGGACCGGTCAGAATAACCGAAACAGAATTGGCCAGCACCAGCAGAGAGAGGATCAATGCTACTTCCGGAGGTGCTACTCCCAGCCAGACCACCAGCAACCGTTCGTATCCCCCCACGACCAGAAGAAACATCACTCCGGTGCAGAGAGCAACACTGGTCACGACCTTGAGGTAGAGTCGCTGGACCTCCCCCCACTCCTCTCGGGCCGCAAGCACCGCCACGGCGGTCAAGAAATGAGGATAAAATATACGCTGAAAATCCAGGAGGAGCGCAGCCAGACGGGTGGCTATGGCGTAATACCCTACCCAAAGTGGCGTGGCCCACGCGGCAAGAATCAACTTGTCGAACTGTTCCCGCATGGCGGTGGCAAAACCACTAATGGTCATGAACCCCATATAGCGATAGATAATTCGAATCTCCGTCACAGTGGGGATTAGGGGGAAGAAGTGCAGTGTCGGGTAGAGACGACGAAGAGTGCGAACAAACAGGAGGGTGCAGATAACACTCCCCACCGCCTGACCGACGACCATACTTCTGAGTCCATAACCGGCCAGGAGTCCGCTACAGGCTGTGACGTACTGAACCAGACGGGCGGTGGTCTGGATAACCTGTGTCCTCCCCATCTGTTGCGAGGCCCCGGCCAAGGATGCCAGAATTTCATTTCCCCCCCCGACCGCAAACAAAGCAACAGAGGCAGGAAGGATAAGCACTATTTCATCCTGAATGACAGGGGAGGCATGAAACAATGGTAGCAGAGCCTCGCGGGCCAACCAGACGACGGGAATGGCAACCAGTGCAATGACACTGATGTACATAAAACCGATTCCCACACCGCGCTGCAGGGTCACGAGATCTCCCCGCCCATAGGCGCGAGACATCCACCAAAGAAGAGTACCGCTCATGATACTTTGCATGAGGTAAAGGACACCCGTCAGGGAAACAATCGTCTCCCACATCCCGTATCCGGCAATCCCCACACTGCTGATCATGAACGGGACAAGAAAGAGTGACGATCCCATGGAGACTATGCGGCAAGCAAGACCGATGGCGCTATTTTTGAAGAGTTGCGGTGCAACCGGACGTAGCTGCCCCTCCCTCTTTGACGCACAGTCTAACACAAAAGATTACCCTCCAATGCCTCCGTTGTCCCACGAAACGCAAGATAGGCAGAGCTGTAAAATTTGTTTCCGGATAATTTGCAGATGTTATCACGATTTAAACGTCGGGATGGAATTAAAAACGTGGGTTTTAGCTAAATTACCGGGCAACGGATAGAGTGTCCCGTTCCCAATAAGGCTCAACGTCAGGAATCCGATAAAATACGGCATACAGGCTAAAAAACTATTTTTTAGGGAGCGTGAGGCGGAAAGGTGATAGTGAATGTCGTACCTGCTCCCCATAGACTGCAGACGGAGAGAACGCCGTCAAGTTCGGAGACCAGATTTCGTGATACAAACAGACCGAGGCCAGTCCCCTCCCCCTCCTTCTTGGTTGTGTAAAAAGGATCGAAGATCTGGTCAAGAACCTCCGGAGGGATTCCCGGTCCGGTGTCCCCGATCCTGATTTCTGTCCCTCCACCGCTCCCCAGGCAGCAGGAGATACTCAACCTTCCCCCCGGAGCCATGGCCTGCAGGGCGTTCATGGTCAGATTCAGGATGACCTGTCGGAGACGATTCCCCCCGCCCGGCAGGAAAGGGAGATGCTGTTCGTACTTCTCTTCAACCTTTATTGAACGTTTACCGATCTCGTATCTGAGGAATGTTACAACTTCATGTATCGTACGGCAGACATCGATCTCGCCGTGAGCGTCATCATTTCTGCGGGCAAAGGAAAGGATACCGCGAGTCATCTGCGACAATCGCTGTGCTTCCTGGTGAATCCTCTCCACCATCTCCAACGCCGCCTCGGGAACCCCTTCCTCCAGCATGACCAGTTGGGCCGCAGAGATGATCACGGAAAGAGGGGTGTTAACCTCGTGAATGATTCCGGCGGATATCCGACCCAGTTCGGCCATCTTCTCGTTGAACGCAAGAAGATCGAGAAACGCCTTGTCGGGGAATTCAGCATTGAATGTGGTGGAGAGGATGCTGTTTTTCATGGCAGGCCCGGAATGATCCGCTAAAGGAAACGACTAACGGTATAAGACATGCGGAAGGTGCGCCGGAATCGCTATTTGAGAGCACCCTTCAGGCATTTCAGCGTGAAGGGTGCTCTCCACTGCATCCCCAAGAGAGAACCGGATCCTAGTTGTAGGCCGATTCCGCATGGGACGTTTCATCCAGTCCCCTGATCTCGTCTTCCTTCTCCACACGAAGACCAATCGTCTTGTCCAGGATAAAGGCTATGACCAGGGTAACGATAACGGCATAGGCGCCGGCTGCGGCCACTGCGATTACCTGAGTCATGAACTGCTTGACATCTCCCTGCAGAAGCCCCTTGGCCCCCACCGTGGCGAAGACACCAGTCATGAGCGCACCGAAAGTCCCACCGATGCCGTGAACTCCAAAGGCATCCAGGGAGTCGTCGTATTTCAGTTTTGCTTTCATGAGAACACCCAGATAGCAGACGATCCCCGCGGCAACTCCCATGATCAGAGCTGCGCCTGGCTGAACAAAACCGGCGGCCGGGGTGATCACGACGAGTCCCGCCACGACCCCGGAACCAAAACCAAGGGCGGAAGGCTTGCCGGCGTGAATCCACTCGGTGAACATCCAGGAAAGGCCGGCAGCGGCCGGAGCAATAGTTGTAGTAGCGAAGGCCAGACCGGCAAGACCACCTGCCGCGTCGGAACAGTTGGGACCGACAATGGCGGAACCGGCGTTGAAACCGAACCAACCAAACCAGAGGAGACCAACACCCAGCATGGTGAGAGGGAGACTATGGGGGGCCATACGCTCCTGAGGGAAGCCGTGGCGTTTCCCCAGGAAGTAGAGAAATACCAGCGCCGAGATTCCGGAAGAGAGATGAACAACGGTGCCACCGGCAAAATCCAACGCCCCCTTCTTGAAGAGCCAGCCGTCGCTCATCCAGACCCAATGTGCCAGAGGATCATAAACGAGGGTCGTCCAGGCCAGGACGAAGATGCAGTAGGCTGAAAATTTAACTCGCTCGGCAATTGCCCCGGAGATCAAGGCCACGGTGATCATGGCGAACATACACTGGTACATGGCGAAAACCAGTTCGGGTATCGAGCCCGGTTCCGTCGGTACGTTCTGGAAGAGAGCATAGACCGGGTTCCCCTCCTTGAAGGTGATGAGACCATTGAAAAGTGCCTTGCTCAGATTGCCGACAAGACCTGATCCCGTATCCGGACCGAAGGAAAGTGAGTAACCAATGACGGTCCACTGTACCCCCACGATCCCCATGGCCACAAAGGAGTGCATCATGGTGGAGAGAACGTTCTTCTTCCGGACCATGCCGCCGTAGAAGAAGGCGAGTCCGGGAATCATCAGCAGGACCAGAGCTGAGGAGACCAGCATCCAGGCGGTATCGCCGGTATTGAGGATTGGGTCGACATTTTTCGGTTTCGGAGCTTCGGCCGGGGTTGCAGTCGGTGTCGCTACGGCAGCCTTGACGGCGGACTTTGCCGTGGAGACCGCACCCTGGACCGGAGCAGGCTTGGCATCTTCGGCATGAAGAACCACCGGAGAAGTTGTAAAAGCGAGGGTGAGAGAAAGGGCAATGAAAGCAGCCTTCGTGCGCGATGCGGTGCAGGAAGAATCAACAACTCCCCTAGCTGACATACGGATACCTCTTCGTACCATGGTACCTACCTCCTTGATTGGTTTATAACTTCTGTTGGAATAAATTCAGACTGCTTCGTTACCTTTCTCACCAGTTCTGATACGCACGGCTTCATCAAGAGGAAGAACAAAGATCTTTCCATCACCGATACGCCCGGTCTTGGCTGCAGCCTCAATGGTTGCGACAACCTTGGCCACAAGATCGTCCGAGATGGCAAGTTCGATCTTTACCTTGGGGATGAAATCCACCACATATTCCGCACCGCGGTAGAGTTCAGTATGCCCTTTCTGACGACCGAACCCCTTAACCTCGGATACGGTGATTCCCTCGATGCCGATCTCGTTCAGGGCATCCTTAACCTCATCCAGCTTGAATGGTTTGATTACGGCTGCGATCAGCTTCATTGCCTACCTCCTTTCATCTGAAGTACGAATTCATAATCCTTATTCTGCATCTGCACAGGGTGTGCCATAATTTTAAGCCGTTTTTACAGCTAGTTACGTTACCACCTCTCGAGAAGGAGCCCCATTTTATGCCTCTATTTAAAGCAATGAGCAAATAAAATAAGCAAGGGATATTCATGCTTCTGCAGACAAGGTACACGCACCCTAATGGTTGCCCATTTACCGTGCTAACGCTGACCGCTCCGGATAACCATGCCACCGACTTCGTCAGAACAAATAGCTCCCTTCCAGCCTGACACCAAAAAATCAACAGGCCCCGTCGACATCAACGGGGCCTGCTTCCGGTGTACGAACCGGTTGGAGTGACGCACTGTTGCATATCCAGATGCTAGATTGCGTCGTTATCCTTTTCGCCGGTCCTGATTCTGACAACCCCGTCCAAGGGAAGAATGAAAATCTTGCCGTCACCGATACGACCGGTCTTGGCGGTCGATTCTATGGTCTCCACAACCTTCAACACCTTGTCATCGGCAACTGCGACTTCCAGCTTGACCTTTGGTATGAAGTCCACCACATATTCAGCTCCACGGTAGAGTTCAGTATGCCCCTTCTGGCGGCCAAAACCCTTAACTTCGCTTACCGTAATCCCCTCGATACCAAGTTCGTTCAGGGCGTCCTTTACCTCATCCAGCTTGAACGGTTTTATTATCGCAACTACCAGCTTCATTGTTAACCTCTATTTATCTACAATTTTGTTTAGTTATTCCCAGAGGCTCTACTCCGTATTATCTGCCTCGTTCCAAGACGACTGAGTTTATCGCTACAGCTTAGTTTCTTTTCCATGAGAGAGCCCCTTTCGTGCACAGTATAAGGGGCTTCGGTGAACCTTCCTTGTGTGTAATAATAAAAAACGGGGGAGCGGAGGCTCCCCCGACACGATAGTAACTATGTTTACTGGGGCCAGTTGATATCGACCTGGAAAGTCAATGAGTTGGAACCGGCCAGGCTCCTCTGGTTGTAGATGTCGTAGCCAAGAATAACTGAGACATTCTTGGAAAAAGACCAGGCTGCACCGAAGTTGACTGCCCCCATGGCATTGTTCCCACCCATATAATCCACAGCCAGCCAGAGTTTGTCTGAGATCTCTGTCATCGTCCTGTCCCAGGAAAGCATGACGCCTGCCTCCTGAGCGCTACCATTATTCTGGCTGATCAATGCGATTTTACTACCGGTATACCCGCCGGCGGAAATACGTCCCACAACCGGAAGGGTTCTTGCCGCCAGACCATAAACAATGTTGGAACCGGAGGTCATGGTCGCAATGTGAGTAGTTCCGATATTGTACATACCAACCGCCAGCGCGGGAGAAAAGGCAAAGAGTGAATCCTCGGGGGTGCCTACCTTGAAGTGCCCCATGAACGGATAATTGTCATAGGTATCGGTTCCGTTCACCAGGAAGTCGAAACCGACCTCGGCCTGAACCTTCTCAAAGGGGAGTACACCCACGGTGGGCCCCATCATGATGATATTGGGATCTCTCTGTGTCGGATTACCGAAACTTCCGGTTCCCGTGGTCCTGATATAGCTGTCGAGATTAAGGTGAAGAGTTTTGTACGCCTGGATATCCGTGGAGGGGATCCAGATCTGGGTGGAGGGGGTAGCGAAAGCCATACCCGAGAACGCGCCGACGAAGGTGAATACCGCTGCTGCCATTTTGATCATTTTTTTCATTTTTCCGCTCCTTTTTGTGGTGGGATATTCATGCAGTTGACGTGCCTGAAATGTTATGCGCCCTTATCCGTCTGTTTCCTGTCACCCTCCTTTCAGAGATGTTGTGAAAAACATAAAGACGCCCGCACCACACATGGTGAAGAGGCGCCGTTGCCCGTAATCCTCAAATCAGCCGTACATTACCCACCTCACGGCACTCCTTTGTCCCATGAACAGTGGGACTCAAGCACAAGATGTGCCAGATAGCGTAAACATAAAATATTACGCAAATACAGCTTGTTATGGATATAGCAAGTTTACGCGGAACATAGCAGTAAGCCTCATAATTGGACGTAATGGGGAAAATGCTCCTTTTTTACTCATCTCGCTCTCAGACAAAAGAGTAGTTATTCTTTCTCCTTTCCTTTGCATGAAACATCGGTATACTGACCGCATTCACCGGCAAAGGAGTCACCATGCGCGCCAACGAAACGTCACACTATCAGACACTCTCCCTGGGAAGCGACCCCCACCTGCGCCGCCGTCACATGGTAGTTACCGAAGAACTACAGGGAAATCTCCGTTTTGGTCTCCTGTTGGAAACCCTGGATCTGGTGGCCGAAGCCACGGCGCTGAAATACGTCAACCGATTTTATCCCGAGGCCCGGGTGGTGACGGCGGCCATCGACGACATTTTCATCCGCCACGCCGCCGATGTTAACCGTGATATCTCCTTCCAGGCCAAGATCAACCACGTAGGACGATCTTCCATCGTCGTCGGCATCCGGGTGGAACAACCCGGCGAACCGGCCAACCACATCGCGTCCTGTCATTTCACCATGGTTGCCCGTTCATGGAAGGATGGCGAGGAGTTCAGCGTGGCGCTACCGCCACTGGAATATCTGGATGAGAATGAAATACGGCGGGCAGAGAAGGCGGTAGTCAGTCGCGAGCAACACCGGAAACAGCAGGCGCTCCTTTCGGAACCCCCTTCCCGTGAGGAATTTTCGATGATGAACGCCCTCCACCTGGCACAGGAGGGGGAAGCGTTTACCGGCCTGCGGGCGGGAAAACTGGTGGCAGACGCCTGGGAGAGGATGTATCCGGAGCAGGAAAATGTACCGCAAAAGATTTTCGGCGGTTATCTGATTCGGCGGGCGTACGAACTCTCGTCCATCTGCTCGGAGTTGGTAGCCCCCAATCGCGCCATTGTGGCCGCCGTGAACCGGATCAATTTCTTCCATCCGGTCCGACTGGGAGACAAACTCCACTACACGAGCCGAATCGTCTACACCAGCGAGAGTTTCGTCTGTGTTGAGGCAAATATCGAACGGATCAGCCGAGACAGGAGCAGCAAGGCTCTCTCTAATTCGTGTCTTTTTACCTTCGCCAACGTGGACAACGACCTGCGCCACCTCCCGGTCCCTCCCATCTACCCGGCGACCTATGCCGAAGATGACCGATATCTGGCGGCGCATCGCAGTTTTCGGGCGCTGGTAGAACACCATGCAATCATATAGGTGAACCTGCCGCGTGGGAGATCATGGTTTCATTTCCTGCCGTAGCGCTTAGGCGCCGGAAAGGGCCCCCATGGATCCTCCGGAATCATTCGATAAAATGGTTGCAAGTAAATCATTGAGAACGTCAACAGGAACGACTAAATTCAATTGATCCCGCAACAGTAGTCGCAACTCCATTGAATTGCGGGCTTCCGTCCGGAGTTCCGGCTTACTCGGATACGGAGTTTCGGCAACATAGTACTTGAGGTAGCCACTTGTTTGATAATCATTGGGCAGACACTCAATTTTATGTATAGTAATACCTCTTCGCTGTAATGTTTTTGTCAGTGGTGGGAAGATAAAACCATAGGGATTAATCTCAATAAAGTGCGATCCTGGTTTCATAAAAAGTGCGTTGGTCATCGCCGCACCATGCACCATGACGACTATTGTTGACTTCCGGATAATATTAACATACTCGAGGAACTTATCGTCGCTTTCGAGAAATTCTTCGACATGAACGGGAAGGCCAAAACGCTTGAGTGCTTCTATAACCTCTGTTTCATTTTGTACTTTACGATTTGTTATCCTCCGCACGAATGTTATCCGCTCAGTCATATTGTTGTCCGGCGGAACGTGATCAAGCAAATAATCTGCTAATTTATCAACATAAGGGTTAAATTCAGGCTCAAAAGGAAGCCAGTCAATCATTCCGGCACCATGGCCATTCGGATTCTTTCTAATAACATCGCCTTGTCCCAACAGTGAAGTTATTTTAGGCCATGGTCCTCTATAAAAAATACGTGCAGTACCTATTTCATCATTATCTTCGAGTATTTTATAAGCTAAACTGAGTTGCTGCCAAAAATAATGCAAAAAATTATCGTGAAATGTATAGTTTGAGGATATACCACGTTTTAATCTATACAGATGCCTGCCAAGGTATCGATGAAAATAGCTTTCATTTTTATAGGGTATATACAGATCAAAACTCATATCGGTTCTCGTACGTCATTCAAATTTTATCAATACTCTTCAGTCCCAATCTTCTTCTCTGTAAGTTGACATGAAGCAAGTGTTCCTCTTCTGTCACAGCCAGGGGAAGTTTTCGCCACCACGCGAGGATATACCCGTAGACCATACATAACGTCCTGATAAGATAAGGATAGTGCTTGGCATTATACAAAGCCCTCAGAAAAAAAAACAGGCGTGAGTAGCCGGTTATGTAGTTATTGCGGCCATCCCTGGTCATGCCGTCAAAATAGCCCTGCCGAGTGCCCATCGGCCTGAGATGATGTATGGGGACATCACGGAAAATTTTTGTTGCGTAGCCACGCAGCTGCATCCTCAAGATATCGATAGTATCCCAACCCAAGGTGCCAGCAAAACTTCCGATGTCCTTAAGATAATAATAGCGGTAGAGCCTGGCGGCGCCGGAAGGAAAATAGTTGCTGTATTGGGAAAAGACTTTTTTGTTTTTCCTTTTAATATAAGGTATCCCACTGATGATACCCAACTGCCTATCTTTCTCCATTTCGTTCATCATTCTTTCAAAATAGTCAACATCAAATTCCAGGTCAGCGTCTATTTTTGAAAGATATTCTATGTCGGTTTCACCGATAAGGGTCAATCCGTAATTCAATATATCGGCCACTCCCTTGCCCACAAGGTCGTATCCTCGATCGGGAAGAGTTACAATATTTATCCACTTGTATAGCTCAGTATATTTTCTGACTATTTCACCACTTCCGTCAGCAGAACCGTCGTCGATAATAATCCATAACAAAGGTAGCTCTGTTTGAGAAGTTACAGACTTAAGTGTAATCTCTACGGTGCTTGCTTCATTGCGCATGGC
>CAIUUR010000154.1 GCA_903902345.1 uncultured Geobacteraceae bacterium
CGGAAAAGATGGCCCGCCTTTGGGCGCTGGTCCTGGATTCCCGCGCTATTCCCTGTCATCTGGAGAAGGATGACCACTCCTGGCGTCTCTTGGTTCCTTCCCGTCACCTCCCCTTGGCGATGAATGAACTTCATCTCTTCGTGGAGGAGAACCGCAACTGGCCGCCGCCGCTCCCTCCGGCGCATCCTCTCACCGAAAATACACTGGCCACGCTCTCCGTCCTGCTCCTGCTGGCGACTTTTTATAACATCACCCACCTTGATCTCTCTCTCTCGGGGAGTTATCCCCCCGACTGGATGAGTTTGGGGAATGTCAACCCGACGGCCATCAGGGGAGGGGAGTGGTGGCGCCTCGTAACCGCCCTCACCCTCCATGCTGATCTGCTTCACCTGGTGAGCAACCTGGCCATAGGAGGGCTTTTTATCATCTGCGCCTGTCGCGAGCTTGGTTCCGGGCTTGCATGGAATCTCATCCTCGGTTCAGGAATCCTGGGGAACCTGATCAACGCTACCCTCCAGGCTCCGGATCACCGTTCGGTGGGGGGGTCCACGGCGCTTTTCGGAACAGTGGGGATACTCGCGGCGGTGACCATATTCCGTTCTCCGGAGCAGTTCAGGGTCCGCCGGTTGTTGCTTCCCGTAGCCGCCGCCCTGGCCCTGCTGACTATACTGGGGACGGAGGGAAAACATACCGATCTGGGCGCACACTTTTTCGGCTTCGTTTCCGGGCTGGCTCTCGGTCTGCTTGCCGAATATCTGGTCAAGGTGAACGGCCGACCGGGTCGCCGACTCAACGTCCTTCTGGCGCTGCTCACTGTTCTGGTCGTTTTCTGGGCCTGGTGGGATGCGTTGGGGATGTACCGTGTCTGATGCAGGGATCTGTTGCCGTTATCGAAACAGCTATCAGCGCGGAGACGGATGTGGTATTGTCATAAAGTATGTCGCTACACCGGCCGTCAATTCGCAAAAAGAAAGGAACTCCAGACCATGTTTCGTATTCTGTTCGTCCTGCTCCTCCTTACCCCCTCTGTCGCGTTCCCCTTTGAGAATGAGCCCGAAGGCTTCAGAACTATTCCCTGGGATACTCCCGTGGGCGCCATCGCAGGGTTGCGTCCGTCAGGGGGAGCCGACGGAACGGTACGACCGTACCTGAAGAGTGACGAGATCTTCGTCTACGAGGGGGTGACTCTTACCGACATTCGCTATCTGGCCGATCAGGATAAAATCATCGGCGCCGAACTGACCTATGACTGTGGGCAACGCGGAAACCTGGCTGAAACGCTGAAGAAAAACTACGGCGCTCCCACGAGGACAGCGCGAGGGGGGACCCTGACCTGGCAAGGGAAAATGACCACCATTACCCTTGTCCCTCCTGATGCGATAAACCCCGCCAAGCCGTTACCCACCGACCTGCCGGCTCTCTGTTCGCTTAACTTCAGATCGACGGCTCATATCTGGAAAAATGTTCCGCTGCCGAAGGTAAAGTAGGAGAAAGTCGGGACACAGCCGAGTTGGAGTTTTCAGTGTGGAGGGCGAAGCATGATGTATCTGCTTCGCCCCTTTTTATGTCAACCTAAAAACGTCAGTTCATCACGCGGAGAGTAACCGTCAACTGAGCCCATCTTGAAGGGATGCTTGCAACGTGGCATCATTCCTGGCTGCAAGCCATTTATCGGGAAGGAGTTCGGCGAGACGCTTGGCGGGGTGCCCCATGATGCGTC
>CAIUUR010000155.1 GCA_903902345.1 uncultured Geobacteraceae bacterium
CTACCGCCGGGGGCGTTGCGATTTCAGATCACACCCTTTTCGTACTCTTTGACCGCTATGATCTTCTCGCCCCACTCATCACGTGATAATCAGCCTGTCAACCACCGGGCTCCCCGCTCCTTTGTTACTTTCCCCTGCACCGTCGCAAAGCCGGTCCGGGTGAAGAAGGCGGAGTTACGGGAAAAAAGCACTCTCTGCTGATTTTGGCCCAAAAAAAATAAGCGTTTAAGGGCTAAAAGCACCTATTTCCGGGCATAATCCACAGCTTATTCGGAATGAGGACTCGGTCCGACCCCAAAGCAACATAACCAAGTCGACGGGTGCTCCGCCTCGCCCCCCTCCTACCCCTGCCATCCACTGAGAACAGCGAGGGTGCTTATTTCTTTAGTTGGACCCCAACCTACGGCAATCGATTATCCAGGCAGCAACCGGAATAATATCTTGCCGATACCAGGACAAACTGGTAACATATTTTACCGATTTTTGATTTTACCGGGAACTGATCGATGAGGTTGACACCATGCTGGAAACGATCAAGACCATGATTATTGACTTTCAGGAATCCACATTGGAAACGGGCGTACCCCGTCGACTGAGGATAGAACCGGTTCACGGAAAAACCACGATTTGCATCGGAGTGCGCCGGAGCGGAAAATCTACTTACATGTTCCAACTCATGCAACACCTTGTTACGCAGGGTGTGTCACGCCAAAACATGGTGCATCTGAACTTCTTCGATGATCGACTTCACAGTCTGACTAACGACACACTCCAATTGATTCCCGAAGCGTACTTTTCCCTTTTTCCCGAGAAAAAGAACAGCGAAACTGTGCATTTTTTCTTCGATGAGATTCAGGCGGTTGACGGATGGGAACCATTTGTGGATCGCATGATGCGATTGGAACGGTGTGAAATCTATGTTACCGGTTCATCGGCCCGCATGCTTTCAAAGGAGATTGCGACCCAGATGCGTGGCAGAGCTTTGTCATGGGAAATTTTCCCCTTTTCATTCAGGGAATTCATGGATTTCAAAGGGGTTGACGCCGGAGCGCCCTATTCTACAAAAAAAAGATTTCAACTGCAAAAATGTTTTGAGGAGTTCAGTGAAACGGGAGGTTTCCCCGAGGTGGCCGGGCTAAGTCGCCCCCTGAGAATAAAAATTCACCAGGAATATTTTCATGCCATTTTGTACCGTGACCTCGTTGAACGCCACGATGTACCTCACCCAAGATCCGTGGGTGACCTGGCTCATTGGTTAGTGGACAATAACGCTAGTCTCTATTCAATCAATAATTTGACCGGCTACCTGAAATCCCTGGGACACAAAGTCCCCAAATCATCAGTATCGGATTACCTGGAATGGTTCGAGGATGCGTTTTTCCTGTTTACCGTGCGTATTTTTGATGCATCCCTTTCCCGCAGCAACGCCAACCCAAAAAAGATCTACTGCATTGACCATGCTCTGGTTGGCTCGACTTCATCGGGAATTCTGCGGAATATCGGACACCTCCTGGAAAACATAGTGTTTATCGCCCTACGCAGAGTAAGTTCGGATATTTTTTACTATCGGACAAAAAGCGGAAAGGAGGTGGACTTCATCGTCCGGATGCCCGACAGCACCATGATGCTAATTCAGGTCTGCGAATCACTTGTCGACGTACGGACCAGAAAGCGGGAAACGGCGGCCTTAAGTGAAGCCATGATCGAAATGAGATTGCAGGCCGGCACCGTGGTAAGCCGGAATGAAGAGGAACAGATCGTTGTTGATGACGCTACGATCGGTGTGGTGCCGATCTGGAAGTTTTTACTGAATTTACCTGAAGCATGAATTAAATTCAAATGACAAACCTCCGGCTCTACCGCAGCATCAGGATCCTTACCTCTGCCGATTTCCTTGCCCAGACAAACCTCACCTCTTGAGCATCGCCACCATGTTGAATTAACTTTGGGAGCAATGAAACACCACTCGCCTCATGACTACCCTCACCCCACCAGCACCACGACACTACGGGGCTCCGCCAGGTAGCTCTCCCCCTCCCCTTCCAGCGGCGCCTCGTCACCCGGTTCCCGGAAATCATCCCCGGCGGTAAGAGCGGTGTCCAGAATCCTGCGCCAGGAACTTCCGTAGCGGCGGGGGGGGAGTTTTACCTTCACCTGCCGATTCCCTCCATTCAGGATAAAAAAGAGCAGACACCTCCCCCCGTCCCCCTCCTCCACCAGCTGAAAGCAGAGAATTCTTTTCCCGGGAGCGTCCCAGAGCGGATGCTTCAGGTTATGATCATACCAGGTGATGTCACAGACGCCGTCCGGGGTCATGCAGCCGTCAAAGAACTTTTTCCGGTGAAGAACCCGGTACCGGTGGCTCATGGCAATAGCCTTGCGACAAAAATCCAGGATATCGCCGTTGCGCTCCAGATCATCCCAGTTGAACCAGCTCAGCTCATTATCCTGACAATAGGCATTGTTGTTCCCCTGCTGGCTCCGGAGAACCTCATCCCCGGCGGAGAGGAGAGGGGTGCCGGTGGAGAAAAAGAGTGTCGCAATAAAGTTTTTTACCATTTTCCGTCGCAGGAGCTTCACCCGGGAATCGTCGCTACCCCCCTCCACTCCCGAGTTGGAAGAATAGTTTTCCCATGCGCCGTCGTTGTTCTTCTCCCGGTTCGCCCGGTTATGCCTCCGTTTATAGGAAACAAGGTCGTTGAGGGTGAAACCGTCGTGACAGGTGATGAAATTGATGCTGTTGAAGGCGCTCCGCCCACCATGACTGAAGAGATCCGCCGAACCGGTGAGCCGATACCCCAAATCGGCGATTTGCCCTTTGTCCCCGCGCATGAATCGCCGGATCGTGTCGCGAAACCGGTCGTTCCATTCGGCCCACTCCACGGGGAAGTTCCCCACCTGGTAGGTATCGCTGTCCCACGGTTCCGCGATGAGCTTGACTCTCCCCAGTACCGGGTCCTGCGCCACCGCCATGAAGAAAGCCGAATTCCGCTGAAAGGCGCCGTCCTCTCCCCTCCCCAGAACCGAAGCCAGGTCGAAGCGAAAACCATCCACGTGCATCACCTCCACCCAGTAGCGAAGGGAATCCATCACCAGGCGGAGTACGTTGGGATTGGCAAGTCTCAGGCTGTTGCCGCAGCCGGAATAGTTGTAGTAGTGACGATACGGCTCGTCCGGAGGGCCGGTAAGACAGTAATAGCTCCGGTTGTCAATCCCCTTGAAACTGAAGGTCGGCCCGAACTCGTTTCCTTCCCCCGTGTGATTGTAGACCACGTCCAGGATGACCTCGATCCCTGCACGGTGCAGTTCTCGCACCAAGACCTTGAACTCTTGCACCTGTTGGCCGGGAATCGCGGCATAGGACGATTCAGGGGCAAAGAAGAGCGCCGTATTGTACCCCCAGTAGTTGGTGAGGCCGTTATTGAGCAGAAACTCCTCGGAACAGAACTCATGGAGCGGCAGAAACTCCACGGCGTTGATCCCCAGGGATTTCAGATACGGAATCTTCTCCACAAATCCCAGGTAACTGCCAGGATGAGCGACAGTGGAGGAAGGGTGAGCGGTGAACCCCTTGAGGTGCGCCTCGTAAATAATCAATTTTTCGAAGGGGATCTCCGGCGGGAAATCTCCCTGCCAGTCAAAGGCGTCATCCACCACGATCCCCTTGGGAACGAGGAGCGTATCGTCCCGGCGATCGGGGAGAAGGTCCGCATCACCACAGACAGAGGCATCGTAACCGCTCAGGAGCCGATCACGGTTCATGATTTTACCGGTCACCGACCGGGCATAGGGACAGATCAGGAGTTTCCGGTCGTTGAAGCGGTGTCCTTGGGAAGGATCATAGGGGCCCCGGACCTTGTAGCCGTAGAGCTGTCCCGATCCGACCCCATGAACCAGGACATGCCAGATATGGCGGTTTTTCTGCTCCAACCGGATGATATCGGTGGGGGGAGCATCGGGAGCATCAAAGAGAAGGAGATATATCTCCGTGGTATGCTCCGAGAACAGGGTGAAGTTGACTCCCTCCGGGGTGATGGTGGCGCCGAGAGGATACGCTCTTCCCGGTGAGGTCGTGCGAGACGTGCGATGTTCCAGTGTGGGCATATACGTAGATCACTCCTATTCCAGCAAGGATGATATTTTGAAGAAGCTTCAGCCGGCAGGGAGGATGGTTCGGGTAGAATGCGGGAGATACATCGGCTTGTCAAGTCAGCCATTACAAAGAGAGATAAATC
>CAIUUR010000156.1 GCA_903902345.1 uncultured Geobacteraceae bacterium
CGCCGGCGGTCACCACCTTGTCCCCCTTTTTCAGGGACTCCAGGAGCGCTTTATGCTCCTTGGCCTTCTTCTGCTGCGGACGAATGAGCAGAAAGTAGAAGATCGCAAACATGAAGACCAGTGGAACGATGTTCATGAATGTCGAAGCTCCACCGGGAGCACCGGCCCCACCCGGTGGTGTTCCCATTGCAAAAGCCACACCTAACATAAAAACTCCTTTAAAATCAAAGTTACAGGTTACAGGTTCTGGGTTCGAGGTTCTGGGTTCAAGGTTCTGGGTTCAAGGTTCTAGGTTCAAGGTTCTAGGTTCTAGGTTCAAGGTTCAAGGTTATCCTTTCTTTCACCCTTCTCCCTTCACTCTTGCAGTATAAAATTCCCGCCGGAACTCCGGATACCGATCCGCGGTAATGGCTTCCCTGGCACGAGTCATGAGGGCCAGATAATAGTGCAGATTATGCCAACTGTTCAGCCGGGAGGCCAGGATCTCTCCCGCCTGGAAAAGGTGACGAAGATACGCCCGACTGTAGTTGCGGCAGACGTAACAACTGCAGGCCGGATCAATGGGAGTGTCGTCCTCAGCATACCGCGCATTCTTGATATTCACCCGGCCGAAGCTGGTGAAGAGCATGCCGTTGCGGGCGTTGCGTGTCGGCATGACACAGTCAAACATATCCACCCCACGATACACCGCTTCGATGAGGTCCTCCGGTCGCCCGATCCCCATGACATAACGGGGCTGATCCGGAGGGAGAAGCGGCGCGGCGTGATCGATGATCTCGTACATCCGCTCCGGTTCCTCACCCACCGACAGTCCCCCCAGGGCATAGCCGTCAAAACCGATTTCCTGCAGTGCAGCAGCGCTCCGTTCCCGAAGATCAGGATACATCCCCCCCTGAACAATACCGAAGAGGGCCTGACCTTCGCGGTGGTGGGCATCCTTGCAGCGTCGCGCCCAGCGGCTGGTCATCTCCATGGAGGCGGCCACATACGTATGTTCCGCGGGATGAGGCGGGCAATCATCAAAGTTCATGATGATATCCGCCCCCAGCGCCTCCTGAATGGCGATGGAACTCTCCGGGGTTATGGTGTGATAGGCGCCATCATAGGGAGACCGAAACTTCACCCCCTCCTCGGATATCTTTCGCAGCTCACCCAAGCTGTAGACCTGAAAACCGCCGCTGTCGGTGAGAAGCGGACCGTCCCAGTTCATGAACTTGTGCAGCCCCCCTAACCGCTCCACCAGATCGTGGCCGGGACGAATGAAGAGATGGTAGGTGTTGGCCAGAATGATCTGCGCCCCCACCTCCCGCAGTTCCTCGGGGATCATCGCCTTGACGGTCCCGCGGGTTCCCACCGGCATGAAGATGGGAGTCATGATACGGCCGCGGGACGTTGTCAGAGAACAACAACGCGCCGGACAGGAACGGTCCGTATGAAGAACGGTAAAATCAAGCGCTGACACGAAAACACCACATACTAAACCACCTTGAGAATTTTTTCAAGCAGTTGTATTTATTTTACGCGATCATCATTGCATCGCCGTAGCTGAAAAACCGATACCGCCTCGCCACCGCCTCCCCATAGGCAGCCAGCAACCGCTCTTTCCCGGCAAAGGCCGAGACCAGGAGCAGGAGCGTTGATTGGGGAAGATGGAAATTGGTAATGAGCCCAGACACCGCCCGAAAGGAATATCCCGGGTAGATGAAGATGTCAGCCTCCCCTTCTCCGGCAATCACCCGGCCATGGGTCAGGGCAGAATGTTCCAGTGCCCGGGCTGCGGTGGTTCCCAGAGCCACCACCCGCCGACCGCTGTTAACCAGCGCCGCCGTACTCTCCGGAATCGTGTACTGCTCCCGATGCATCTTGTGTTCGGTCAGGTTGGAGACGCGAATCGGCTGGAAGGTGCCGAGCCCCACATGGAGAACCAGGGGCGCAATCTCCACTCCACGCCGCCGCAGCTCGGCCATGATCTCCTCCGTCATATGAAGCCCCGCCGTGGGGGCGGCCACAGCACCAGCCTGGCCGGCAAAGATTGTTTGATACCGTTCCCGGTCTTCCTCCCGCGGTTCCCGCCGGATATAGGGAGGAAGCGGCATTCGACCATGGCATGCCAGCCAGGAATCGAAATCCCCGGGGGAATTAAAGAGCACCGTCCAGGTAGAGTCGTCCCTGGCGGTAACGGTGGCGGTCACACCCTGGGAAAAACTGATGACCGTCCCGGGTCCCGGAGACTTGGAAGCCCTGATGAGGCAGCGCCATCCGCCGTCGGGGAGGCGGCGGACCAGAAAGAGCTCCACCTTCCCACCACTGGCCTTCCTCCCCAGAAGCCGGGCAGGAATGACCCGCGTGGTATTGATGACCAGCAGGTCCCCCTCCTGGAACTGATCGACAATGCGGCAAAAGTCGGTATGGCTCACCTTCCCGCTGCTCCGGTCCAGAAGGAGGAGGCGGGAGGCGTCACGGCTGGGCGCCGGCTCTTGAGCAATGAGCTCTTCGGGGAGGGTGAAGTCGAATTCTTCCAGACGCATCACAGACCGTTCGTTACCTTCCTGAGGGTCGTTCCAGGATAATAGTACTCCAGGATTTCACGGTAGTTAAAGCCGTCGGCCCCCCGACTCCGGGCGCCCCACTGACAGAGCCCCACCCCATGACCGTAGCCATTGCCGGTAAACCGGAGCGAATCCCCCATGACGGAGATGTCGAACATCGTACTTCGGATGACAGTGTACCCCAGGGCCTTGCGAAAGGAGGTCGCCGGAAGCTCCAGCTCTTTCTCCCCCTTCAACGTGACGACCGTGAGCCGACCGCTGTCGTCCCGCGCTCCCGGGAGGACGTCACGTAAACCCGCGATCGTCACCCCTCCGCCCTTCAACTGTGACTCAATTTTCGCCAACGGAATGGTCGTTTCCCATGACGCCGACGGCACATCCTGACAGTACCGGCAGGGGACCCCACGAAGGTAGGGATATTTTGTCGACCAGACCTGTTCCGCCGCCTCAGTGTGGCCCCCACAGTTGGAATGGAAAAAGGTAAGGGCGATACCTCCGTTGAAGGTGAGCGCCTCACCGGCGGTACTCCTGACCCCCAGCGCGGCCCGCTCATCTTCCACCGCACAGCCGTCATAGACCTGATCCATGACCGTGGCTTCCAGGTGGTAGCGAGCCCCCTTGCGGGACTCCTTCTGGTGGAGAGCGTAGGATCGGGCGACGACAGCCTGGGCCTTGATCGCCTCCAGCGGCCAGGTCGACGAGATCTCGCAGTTAATCAGGCCGACCAGATACTCTTCCAACGGCAGCTCGTTGACCACGAGCAAACCCCGTTCACCCAACGTAATCTCCAGACTCCCCCGATACCCTTTGCCGTTCACCGTGGCCAGCGCCGGGGCCGAAACCGTCAACGAATCAACTCCCTTGCCGTTTACCGTTATACGTTTTCGATCTCTCTTCACCGTCAATGGCGGGCGAATCCGGATCTGTTCCTGGCGTCCGTCCGTAACATAAATCCCGAGGCCATCGATCTTCAGCAGGTCGACCCCCTTGAGAACCGCCACCCTGATACTCTCCGGCCTCGCCGCCGAACCGACCGGCGCCGACGGAATAACCGCCAGAAACAGTACAATAAAAAAAGGCGTCAACGCCTTTATGATTTTTCCCATTCAACCGAACCTCTACCGTTAGGCGGTTTCCGTGGAATATAGAGAGGGGCAAGGGTATTGTCAAGTGAATCCGAACCTTTCACCTTTTACCTTTCACCTTTTCCCTTTTTTAATATTAAACGCCTTGACTTCACCATAGATGTTGTGGTTAATTCCACCTCCACCACCACATATTGTAAGTTAAGGAACAACGTTTTGAAATCAATGGGGAGATGAGAACATGAAAAACGCTGAAACGACGGCCCTACCGCTAACCAAAAACGCCATCACTGTCCTGGAAAAACGTTACCTCCGACGTGACGAAACAGGAAAAGTACTGGAAGTGCCTGCTGATATGTTCCGGCGAGTGGCCGAAGCCATCGCATCAGCGGAAAAAGTTTTTGATCCCCAAGCCGACACGACGCTCCTGGCAGACCGGTTTTACGCCATGATGACGGGGCTGGAATTCCTCCCCAACTCCCCTACCCTTATGAACGCCGGACGGGAACTGGGCCAACTTTCCGCCTGCTTCGTCCTCCCCGTGGGGGACTCCATGGAGGAGATCTTCGACGCGGTGAAGTTTACCGCCCTCATTCACAAGTCAGGCGGCGGCACCGGCTTCTCCTTCTCCCGACTCCGCCCGGTAAGGGATGTGGTTCAGTCCACCTCCGGCGTCTCCAGCGGTCCCATCTCCTTCATGAGAGTCTTCGACATTGCCACCGAGACCATCAAGCAGGGGGGGACCCGGCGCGGCGCCAACATGGGAATCCTTCGGGTGGATCACCCGGACATCATGGATTTCATCATGTGCAAAGCCGACCTGAAGATGTTCAACAACTTTAACATCTCCGTGGGGATGACTGAAGAGTTCATGAAGGCCGTGGAGAAAGACAGCGACTACGATATCATCAATCCCCGGAGCAAGAAGCCGTGCGGCACGCTCAACGCCCGCAAGGTCTTCAGCCGGATCGTCAAGCAGGCATGGGAAAACGGCGAACCGGGAATCATCTTCCTGGATCGACTGAACAAGGACAATCCCACACCGCTGGTGGGGGAGATCGAGTCCACAAACCCCTGCGGAGAACAACCGCTCCTCCCCTACGAATCGTGCAACCTGGGTTCCATCAACCTGGGAAAAATGGTCCATGACGGCGAGGTGGAGTGGAGTAAGCTAAAAGAGACGGTCCGACTGGGCGTCAGGTTCCTGGACAACGTCATTGAGGTAAACAAGTACCCTCTGGAACAGATCGACAAGATGACCCGTTCCAACCGGAAGATTGGTCTGGGAGTCATGGGGTGGGCCTACCTCCTCATCCTCATGGGTATTCCCTACAGTTCATCCGCCGCCATCAAGCTGGGCGAGAAGGTGATGAAGTTCATCAACGATGAGGGGCATGCCGCTTCCCGTGAGTTGGCGGCCCAGCGCGGGGTATTCCCCAATTTTATCGGCTCCATCTTCGACGCTCCCGGCAAAGGACCCATCCGGAACGCCACGGTCACCACCATTGCCCCCACAGGAACCATCTCCATCCTGGCCAACGCTTCCTCCGGCGTGGAACCGCTCTTTGCCGTTTCCTATGTCCGGCAAGTCATGGACAAGAACATCCTGGTGGAGGTAAATCCCATCTTCGAGAAGATTGCCAAGGAGCGGGGCTTCTACTCCGAAGAGTTGATGCAGCGGATCGCCGAACACGGCACGGTGCAGGATATCAAGGAAATCCCCTCCGATGTCCGGGCGATCTTCGTCACTGCCCACGATATCACCCCGGAAGATCACATCAAGATGCAGGCGGCTTTCCAGAAGCATACCGATAACGCCGTATCCAAGACCGTCAACTTCCCCAACACCGCCACGGTGGAAGATGTAGAAAAAGTCTACCGACTGGCTTACCAGATGAACTGCAAGGGGGTCACCATCTACCGGGACGGCTCCCGGGATGAGCAGGTCCTCTCCACCGGCAAGAAGGAGGAGAAACCTGTAGCCGAGAAGACGGTGGTTCTGCTGGACGACAAGAAGAGCATCAAGCGGGAGCGGCCCAAGGCGCTTAAAGGCTGGACCTACCAGATGCAGACCGGTTGTGGCCCTCTCTACGTCACCATCAACCAGGACAAGTCCGGGCTTTTCGAACTCTTCACCACCATGGGCAAGGCTGGCGGCTGCGCCTCCTCCCAGAGCGAGGCCATTGGTCGGATGGTATCCCTGGCTTGGCGGAGCGGGGTCCAGGCCCGGCAGGTGGTCAAGCAGTTACTGGGGATCTCGTGCCACTGCCCTTCCGGTTTCGGGGACAACAAGGTGACATCATGCGCCGACGCTGTGGCCAAGGCGATCCAGTCCCACATGGCGGCCAACGGTGATGATTTTGATGTGGAACAGCGAGTCGCCGACCGGGGGGCTTGTCCCGAGTGTGGCGGCATCGTAGAGCACGAAGGGGGCTGCGCCGTCTGCCGAGTCTGCGGCTACAGTGAGTGTGCATAACCAAGTTCCGCCGAGATAACGAAAAAAGCCCGCCCTGCGCGGGCTTTTTTTCGTTTCAGGCCACTGAGCTATAACCACTTGAAATAGCAAGTAGTTTTAAAAAATATCCCCTCGTCGAAAAAAAAATGATCAAAAACGAATTTTTTTCCTAAAGTTATTTGGCGGACTGCCGAAGAAAACAATATGGGTGAGTTCGCCCATAGTTGATCGATTTTTTGCTCCGATGAGAACGTACTACTTACCCTATAAAACA
>CAIUUR010000157.1 GCA_903902345.1 uncultured Geobacteraceae bacterium
AATCAGAGGTGCAGGGCTTGGCCACCATTCTGTCGACCACTTCTTTTTGAAGCATGAAGTGCTGATCTTTGATGTGATCTACATACTTTAATAAATGAAAGAGTATCGGCGTTGAGATGTTGTAGGGAAGATTGGCTACGACCCGCCACCGTCCCTCTTCCCGGCTTTGAAGGAGGTCCGCCAGATCGCACCGGAGAATATCGGAGGGGACGATCTCCACCCGTTGGTCCGCGCCGAATTCGGCATCCAGGAGCGTCACCAGCTCCCGATCCACCTCCACCGCCACCACCCGGCCGGCAACTTCGGCAAGTTGGCGGGTCAGAGCACCCCGACCCGGCCCGATCTCCAGCACCGGTTCACCGGGAAGAATCCCGGCGGAGGTGACGATCCGGTTCAGGACGTTAAGATCGGTGAGAAAATTCTGCCCATACCGCTTCCGGGGGGGGGGGAGCGCACCGGTCATGAGCCCCACCGTTGTGCCGTAACGTTGGGAAGCGGCCAGGTGGCCACCGCATCCAGGGAAAGATCGTCGATCATGCCGTTCTCCAGGTAAAAGTCTCCGGGGACGGCGATCATGGCGGCATTATCCGTACAGAGAAGCGGTGGGGGGATAAAGAGTTCCACGCCGCTCCGCCGTGAGAGACCAGCCATGCCGCCCCGCAGGCCGCTGTTGCTGGCAACTCCCCCCGCCACCACCAGCCGCGTGATCCCTTCCGACACCAGTGCCGCACCACTTTTGGCCACGAGAACATCGGTCACCGCAGCCTGGAAGGAGGCGCAGAGATCCCGGAGCGGTTGTCCCTGCTTAACCTGATCCCCCTCCCGCCGGACGAGGGTAGCCACGGCGGTCTTGAGGCCGCTGAAACTGAAGTTACAGCTCCCGTCATGGAGAAGGGGACGGGGGAGCGGATAACGCTTGGGGTCCCCCTCCCCCGCCAGGCGATCAATGATCATTCCTCCGGGATACCCCAGTCCCAACAGGGTCGCGGTTTTGTCGAAGGCCTCACCGGCGGCGTCATCCAGGGTCTGCCCCAACTGACGGTAGCGGCCGATGCCATCCACGCGGTAAAGGTGGGTGTGTCCGCCGGAGACCACCAGAGCCAGAAAGGGAAAAGGGACCGGTTGTTCCAGAAAAGCGGCGAGAAGATGCCCCTCGATATGATGAACCCCCACAAAGGGAAGTTTTTTGACGAAGGCAATCCCCTTGGCTGCGGAAAGCCCCACAAGGAGCGCCCCAACCAGACCCGGCCCCTTGGTGGCGACAATCCCCTGGATATGGTCCAGTGATACCCCCGCCTGGGAAAGGGCAGCGGTTATCACCGGGAGTACCGCCTCCAGATGCTTGCGCGAGGCGATCTCGGGGACCACGCCGCCATATTCCGCGTGGACAGCCACTTGGGACGAGATCACGCTCCCCAGGATCTCACGACCATCGCGCACAACGGCTGCGGCGGTTTCATCACAGGATGTTTCAATGGAGAGGGTCAGCATAGAGTCCGTTCAATGTTCTAAATTCTAAGTTCTCGGTTCACGGTAGAAGGAATACTTTATTTCTCCCCTGCATACAAGAACTTTTCCCGGCATCAAACCGGACTGTCCAGATTATTACGGTCTTTACATCTGACGCAGCAATGAAAGAGCCATGTTCGGCATCTGATTCGCCTGGGCAAGGATGGCGATGCCTGCCTGCTTGAGAATGCTGTTTTTTGTCAAATCCGCCGTCTCTTGGGCGACATCCGCATCCATTATCCGGCTCTGCGCCGCGCTGAGATTTTCCTGCTGATTCTGAAGATTTCGCGCCTCGGATTCAAGACGGTTCTGGGTGGAGCCAACTTCACCGCGATATTCCGATATCTGATTGAGCGCGATATCAATACTCTCCAGGCTCTTCAGGGAGCCGTAAACTCCGGCGGTAATGCTCCACCCCTGATCCGTGCCGTTCATCCCTCCACCAACTTCGAGTGCTCTTTCACTACTCACACTGATTGACCCGATGACGGTCTGATCTTGCTGCTGCTTCAGGTTGAACGCTGAGAAGAGAGACTGACTGCTGGCGCCGCCGGCCTGTATCTGAATATTATATCCGCTGTCGGGGTTTGAGGATTGAATGACTATTCCCCCATTATCAGTGGCGGTTACCCCGCTGTTGGAGTTATTGATGGCATCCAGAACAGCGCGGGAAAGGGATGTTTCCATGGTGGCGTCCCAACTGAAGGTAATATCGTGACCGTTGATGACAAAGTCACCCGATTGAATGTTTACGGGCGGGGTCGTTGTAACGGAGCTAATCGCACCGGTCGTCGGATCGACACTGCTTGTAGTGATGGTTTTGGGATAAACAGCCCCAAGGGATACACTCCCTGAGGTTGAAGTTGCTGCCAAATTTCTAACCTTCAGTGAATTTATGGAGTCGGCCAGAGCCCGCGCCGACCCGTTGACAAAGGAGGTGGAACCGCTGTCACCCACCGGGTTAAGCAGTTCTCCACCGATACTGACTTTACCGTCGGTGGATCCCGTGAGCGAGGCAGTAGTGTGAGTGCCGCCACTGAAAGTAGTCGTAACCCCTGCTCCCAGATCC
>CAIUUR010000158.1 GCA_903902345.1 uncultured Geobacteraceae bacterium
AGGTTCAGCAGAAAACAAGAGATAGACGGTTATGCTCTGTTTTGTAAACTTTCCCAAAGGTACAAGCCGAAAACCATAGGCGAAGGCTTTGCCATATTGGAACTGTATCCCGAAGCGGCTTAACCTGTACGTTCTTCCCGGTGGATCGCATAGGGGCCCCATGCCTGATTGATGGACATGACCTCCATGCTGTTCACATTTACATGGGATGGAAGAGAGGTCACCCACCAGACGATGTCGGCGATGTCCGGCGCGGTGAGCGGTTCGGTTCCCTGGTAGACCTTGGCGCTCCGTTCCTGATCTCCCTTGAACCGGACCAGTGAAAATTCGGTTTCCGCCATCCCCGGCTCGATGTTGGTGACTCTGACCCTGGTTCCCAGGAGGTCGGAGCGAAGATTCTCGGCGAACTTCTTCACGAAGGCCTTGGTCCCCCCATAGCAGTTGCCGCCGGGGTAGGGCCAGGTTCCCGCCGTGGAACCCATGGTGACGATATGGCCCCTGTTGCGGGCGACCATCCCCGGAAGGAGGGCGTGGACGGTGTACATGAGTCCCTTGATGTTTGTGTCCACCATGGTCTCCCAGTCATCCAGGTCGGCCCGCTGGGCCGGCTCAAGTCCCTGGGCCAGTCCGGCGCTGGCCACGAGGAGCTCCACCTGGCAAAACGATTCCGGCAGCGAGGCAACCGCCGCAGCCACTGCTTCACGGTCGCGGACATCCAAGGTGATGATATGAACGGAGTCCACACCGAATTCAGCCTGCAACTCCTCCAACGGTTCCCGGCGGCGCGCCGAAAGAACCAGCCGCCACCCTTCTTCCCCATAGCGGCGGGCGCAAGCCCTGCCGAATCCCGATGATGCCCCGGTGATGAAAACGGTTCCTTTCATGGTTCTTCTCCTTCACGTTATTACTTGCTGAATCTCTCTACCGCAAAGACGACAAGGACGCAAAGAAAAAGATATTTTAGGGCGCCCGCAAGGGGCGCCCCTACATTGTAGGGATACCCCTTGCGGGCATCCGTTTCTTCCCCGGTCTGCCACGTTGACATTTTCCCCCCCACCATGATAGAAGTTCCTCATGGATATCTTTGCCGACAAGCGCATTCTTACGGTCAGCCGACTCTCGGCCCTGATCCGGTCGACCCTGGAAGAGAATTTTGAACAGGTTTGGGTGGAAGGGGAGATCTCCAACCTCTCAACCCCCTCCTCGGGGCATCTCTACTTCACTCTCAAGGACGGCGGGGCGCAGCTTCGCTGCGTCATGTTCAAGGGTGCGGCCAGGAATCTTCGGTTTCGCCCCAAGGACGGCATGGTGCTGATCCTGAGGGGACGAATCACGGTCTACGAGCAACGGGGCGATTATCAGCTTATCGCCGAGTACGCTGAACCTCAGGGAATCGGGGCGCTCCAGCTGGCCTTTCAGCAGTTGAAGGAACGGCTGACTCTGGAAGGGCTCTTTGACGTTGCCCGGAAAAAGCCGCTTCCCCTGCTTCCCCAACGGATTGGCGTGGTGACCTCCCCCACCGGCGCCGCCATTCACGACATCCTCACCGTGGTAAACCGGCGGTTCGCCAATGTGCAGATTCTTATCGCCCCGGTCCGGGTCCAGGGGGAGGGGGCTGCCGCTGAGATTGCCGCAGCCATCGACGACCTGAACAGCTACGGCGCTGTGGATGTCATGATCGTCGGTCGGGGAGGGGGATCACTGGAAGATCTCTGGGCCTTCAATGAGGAGGTGGTGGCACGGGCCATCGCCCGTTCCCGGATTCCGGTCATCTCGGCAGTGGGGCATGAGGTTGATGTGACTATTGCGGATTTCGTCGCCGATCTCCGTGCCGCCACCCCCTCTGCCGCCGCCGAACTGGTGGTGAGAAGCAAGCTGGAGTTGGAGAGTACGGTGGATGCTCTGGGCCGTCGTCTGCTGCGGGAGATGGAGCAGGGGCTGAAAAGAAACCGGAGTCAGCTGGAGCGGTTGAGTCACGCCCTTCGGGACCCGACCTTCCTCCTGGGGCATCTGGCACAGAGGTTGGACGATCAGGGCGCACGTCTTCGGTTGGCGCTTGCCGGTAGCCTGGGGCGGCGACGGGATCGATTTGACTCTCTGCTCCACGGTCTCAAGGTTGCCAACCCGGCGCTCTCGGTGGAGCGGGGACGGGAGCGAATTATCACTCTGGCTGCCCGTTTGGAACAGTCGGTGCGACGGCGACTGGACGGATGTCACGAAGAAAGTGCGGTACATATCGCCCGTCTTCAGGCGCTCTCTCCCCTGGAGACCCTGGCTCGGGGGTATGCCGTGGTACGGACGCTTCCCCATCACCGGGTGGTGCGCGACGCCGGGGAGCTTCGCCCGGGAGATCACCTGGAACTGGTTCTGCACCGGGGGTGCGCCCGCTGCCGGGTGGAGGAAAACCCCGTGGCAATCTCCTAGGAAACGTGATACCGTAGATCTCATGAATTACCTCGACAATGCCGCCACTTCATATCCCAAACCGCCCGAAGTCATTGCCGCCATGACCTCCTTTCTCACTGTTGTGGGGGTCGGCACGGGGCGGGGGAGTCACCGTCAGGGATTGGCGGCCAATCGGATCGTTTACCAGGCGCGGGAACGAATTACGGAGTTGTTTCATCTGCCGGATTCGTCCCGGGTAATCTTTACTCACAGCTGTACCGAGTCGCTGAATCTGGCCGTCACGGGACTCCTCCGGCCGGGGGATCATGTTATTACCTCCACGATGGAGCATAACTCCCTGGTGCGACCGCTCCATCGGCTGTCACTCAGCGGGGTTACCGTCACGAAGGTCGCCGGTGACCGTGACGGTTTCCTGAATCCCCGCGACGTGGCGGCGGCGCTCCGCCCGGAGACCCGGCTCATCGCCCTCTCCCACTGCTCCAATGTCACCGGTGTCATCCAGCCGGTGGCCGAGATCGGCGCCCTGGCCCGGAGTCGCGGTATCCTTTTCCTTCTGGACGGAGCCCAAAGCGCCGGATATCTTCCCTTGGACGTTATGGAACTCTCCGTGGATCTGCTGGCGGCGCCGGGTCACAAGGGACTCCTTGGCCCTCAGGGAACCGGTTTCCTGTACATTGCTCCCGGCCTGGAGTTGGAACCGCTCCTGGTGGGAGGGACTGGTGGCGCTTCATCGGATCCCGACCAGCCGACATCCTCCCCGGAGCGGTACGAGAGCGGCACCCCTAATACCCCCGGCATCGCCGGACTCTCCGCCGGTGTGGGTATCCTCCTGCAGCGAGGGGTCCGGGAGATTCGCCGACATGAGCAGCGGCTAACTGTAACCCTTCTGGTGGGGCTGCAGACCATTCCCGGGGTGACGGTTCATGGTCCCACCGACCCTCGGCAACGGGTAGGGGTGATCTCTTTTACCCTAGCCGGACGAGACCCGTCCCAGGTCGGTTTTATCCTCGACCAGGAATTTCAGATCGTCGTACGGGTCGGTCTCCATTGTGCGCCGGATGCCCACCGGACTATCGGGACCTATCCGGATGGTACTATCCGGGTAAGTCCCGGTTACGCCACCATGAAGGCTGATGTCGACGCCTTCCTTGACGCCCTGCGCAGCATCGCCGGGCGGTAATCCACCCCAGTTTCGGAGGAATTTGCCATGGTCAAAAACTTCGTTCTCGACACCAACGTCATCCTCTACGACCCCCAGGCAATCTACAAATTTCAGGATAACTGTCTCATTATCCCCATGACCGTCATCGAGGAGGTGGACCGCTTCAAGAAGGATATGAACGAGATCGGCCGGAACGCCCGACAATTTTCCCGGATTCTGGATGATCTCCGGAAGAAGGGGTCGTTGGCCTCGGGCATTACCATGGAACATGGCGGCTGTCTCAAGGTGGAGATGTACGAAGAGGAGTACATGAAGTCTCTTCCCCGCGAACTTCGGGAGGAGCAGGGAGACAACCGAATCCTCGCCATTGCCATCAAGCTGAAGGCAACGGAAGATACTCCGGTCATCTTTGTCACCAAGGATACCAATCTCCGGATCAAGGCCGATGCCCTGGGGGTGGTTGCCGAGGATTACGAATCGGACAAGGTGGAGATCCAGGATCTTTACACTGGGTTTCTGGAGGTGGAACGTGACGGGTTCACCATAAACCGTTTCACCACCCAAGGGTGGCTCGAGCCTTTCCCGGGTCTCCTTCCCAACCAGTACGTGGTGCTTCAGGATGGCGGTAACTCCGCTCATAACGCGGTCTGCCGTAACGACGTCAAGCAGGGGAGGCTGGTTCCACTGATCAAAATACCGCCACGGGAGGGGATCTGGGGGATAACGCCCCGCAACAAGGAACAGTCTTTTGCCCTGGATGCACTGTTGGATGACTCGGTGAAGCTGGTGACCCTCGTGGGAAAGGCCGGCACCGGCAAGACCCTCCTGGCCATCGCCGCGGGACTGCAGAAGGTTGCCGAGGAGAACGTTTATAACCGACTGCTGGTCTCCCGTCCGGTCTTTCCCATGGGGAAGGATATCGGTTTCCTCCCCGGAGACATCGAAGAGAAGCTCGCCCCCTGGATGCAGCCGATCTTCGACAATGTGGAACTTCTCCTGGCGGGGCACGAGGGGGAAAAACGACACAGCAAGGGGTACCGGGAACTGATGAACATGGGGATACTGGAGATCGAGGCACTCACCTACATCCGGGGACGTTCCATCCCCAATCAGTTTCTCATCGTGGACGAGGCGCAGAATCTGACTCCCCATGAGATCAAGACCATCATCACGCGGGCCGGGGAGGGGACCAAGGTCGTTCTCACCGGCGATCCGTTCCAGATCGACAACCCCTATGTGGATGCTTCCAGCAACGGGTTGACCTATGTGGTGGAGCGGTTCAAGGAGCAGCAGATCTCCGGCCACATCTTCATGACCAAGGGGGAACGCTCCGAACTAGCGGAACTGGCGGCCAACCTGCTGTAGCATCAGGTAAAGGTAAAGGTTGAAATCCCTCCATCGATTATTCGGTGGAGGGATTTTCGTTTCTGCGCCCTGCTTTTGCCCATCGTTCGTAAATTAGATTATCAATTTTGAATTGCAACTATTATTATGAATTGAATTTATTTGAAATAGACTGTGGAGAACCCCGCGAATAAACCGATAAGGAATACGTAGGCGATTAATCTCGCCTGACTTTAATCGATGGTTCAACGGGCCTGTCGTGGTTTCATTCACCACAAATTACACCTCTCTTTTTGTTCAGAGATCGGTGGCGCGTGCTCAATCCGCTGTGGAGAAATCCATGGAACGGCTCTCCACCGGTCTGCGGATTAATCACGCAGCTGACGACCCTGCCGGGCTCGCCATGGCCACAACCATGTCCGCAAAGCTCAGGAGCGGCAACCAGGCGTTACGCAATATAAATGACGGGATATCGGTAACATCCATCGCAGATGGCGCCATGCAGGAGACCGGCAACCTGTTGATCCGGATGCGGGAATTGACGATACAGTCCATGACCGGAACCCTTTCCACCGATGACCGGAATGATGTGCAGACCGAGTTGACATCCATCCAGTCAGAGATCGACGCCATCGCCAAGGGGACCCAATTCAATGGCCAAAACTTGCTGGACCAATCCAATCAATACATTGCAGTTCAAACGGGAACCGACCCAACCGATACCGTGGACATCAAGCTGAAGGGAACAAGGATCCAGGATCTGGGAGCAGGGGTTACGACTACTTTCAGTGGCGGCACTCACACTACTGCCTCGCTCACGGGATCCACCG
>CAIUUR010000159.1 GCA_903902345.1 uncultured Geobacteraceae bacterium
GGAGCTATCCTTTGTCTTGAAATTGAGCGGTCAGGATGCCATGTCGGGGGGAGTGATGCAAGAAAAAGATGGCGCGTTCCTTACTGCGGGACGGGGGATGGCGGCATGATTGAATTGATGTAAAAGCGTTACCATTCTGTTATGGGTGTAAGCTTTTTCCGAATTCAGTGTCGGAAAACTTTACAGTTGTCAGCCGGATGGTGGAAATACCCGTCTAATGTGCTGGAAAATGGTGGTGGGAGGGCTTAAAATTTATGGCATGGGAATTGCTAATACAGGTCAGTTCGATTTACTGCATAAACAACAGAGGGGAGGATTGACATGAGTGAACGTGGAATTAAGGGAGTGGTCAGGTCGTTACGGCTTGGGGTGGTCATGGTGGCACTGGGGCTGGTGATGGCGGGGCAGTCGTGGGGGATGGCGGTGGCGCATGGTGATCTGACTATTGACGGGATCGGGACCTTTAACGTTGATCCTGCTCTCGGATACACGACAACTTCTGATCTGCAGTTTTCGACAACGCCCTCTGTCTCGGACTCCAATGGGTATGCTGCTTCAACTTCAACGTTTGGATCCGTGAATGCCGAGGCGGGTGTGTTCAAGGGGTTATATGCGGCAAGCGCCGCCTATACACAACTTGATACTATTTCGGCGACGTCGGGCGCGGGTATTTTTGAGGCTGATCTCACGGTGACCAGCTTCCTGAAGAATGTCGGACTGATACCCGGTCCCACCGCGTATGGTTCTTCGACGTTGTCGGCTTCTTCATCGTGCTGGCTTGAAATGTGGAATTTCAGCCTTCCTTCGCCGGTGAGAGTTGAAATAACCGGAGTCGGTGATTATCTGATTTCTCAGCCCTTTGCCGCCGGTGACGCCGGTTATCTGAAGTTTGAAATCCTGGCCGACGCTTCGGCGGAAGCCGTTCCCGAGCCGTCCACCTTCCTGTTGCTGGGGGGCGGTTTGGCCGGTCTGGCGTTGTTGCGCAAAAAGAAAACCGCTTGAATTATCAAGCTCCCACGGGGGCATTACTTACTCAAGGAGGAACAGATGAAAAAATCGGTACGTTTGCGTCTCATTCAAAGTATTACGGTTATGGCGTTGCTGGCAACTGCCGCGGTTGCCGGGGCAGGAACAACTCTCACGGCAAATCAGGCGCTTTCCACGTTGCTGTCGGGCAATAGTCCCTACCTCACGGGAAATTTCGCGGCGTTGAGCAAAAATGCTCAACCTGCGGTACGGACGACTCTGGTCGCAGGGCAGAGCCCCTATGCCGTCATCTTGGGATGTTCGGATTCCCGCGTCTCCCCCGAAATCATCTTTGACAAGGGGTTGGGTGAAGTGTTCCCCGTCCGCGTCGCCGGTAACATCATCGCCGACCATGAAATCGGGACGATTGAATATGGTGTAGAGCACCTTTGCGCCCCCCTGGTCGTGGTTATGGGGCATACCAAGTGCGGCGCCGTCACTGCGGCGGTGAACACGTTCCTTCCGCAATTGGTCACCAGCGGGCATGTTGTTACTCCTGCCCTGGTGCCGCCAGTGGGGGGAAATTATATCAATTCACTGCTCAACACCCTGATTCCGCCGGTTAATTCCGCCTATCTTCTGGTGGGAAATACTTCGCCCCTCATCGACACGGCCATTGACGAGAATATCAAATTCACGGCTGCCGACCTGCTGGTCAAATCGGCGATAGTCAAGGAAGCGGTCGAAGTCGGCATGCCGGCTGCCTGTATCACTCCGCTTGGGAGCCTCCCGGTGGGGGCAAAAGCTCGCCTCGTGGGGGCAAAATACGATGTGACCACCGGCAAGGTGTCGCTGGTTCCGTTGGCTCCGTAATAGTCGTGCTCAGTTGTTTTAAAAAAGGCGGGGGTCTTCCCCGCCTTTTCCTGTTTGTGGGAACAGTTACGTGTTGACGCTCCCGGTGGGAGGTAGTAATGTTTCCCCGCAACCATTTTCAGGCGCCAGGTCGCCCATGACCAGAACAGCCCTCGTCTATTCCCATGATTTCAGCGCCTGCTCCTATGGCGATTACCACCCCTTCAAGGTCCAGCGCTATCGGCTTGCCTTCGACCTGATGACCCAGTACGGTCTGACCTCCCTGCCGGACGGCCATGTTCGGGAATGCGGGACGGTGAGCGATGAAGAGCTCCTGACCTTTCACTCCCCCGCCTACCTGCAGCGGTTGGCTGAGTTTAACGCTTCCACCGAATCCCGGGCCGATTTCCGCTACGGCCTGGGTGATGTGGAAAATCCGGTCTTCCCCGGCTTCTACGACTGGGCCCGCCTCTGCACCGCCGGCACCCTGGAGGCGGCCCGACTGGTGACGGAGGAAGGGTATGACATCGCCTTCAACCTTGCCGGGGGGCTCCACCATGCCCACCGCGCCCGGGCCTCGGGATTTTCCTACCTGAACGATGCGGTGGTCGCCATCAACAGGCTGGTGGCCCAGGGACTCCGGGTGGTCTATCTGGATCTGGACGCCCATCACGGCGACGGGGTGCAGGAAGCGTATTACGACACCGACCGGGTGCTGACGATCTCGCTCCATGAAACCGGTCTCCATTTCTTCCCCGGCACCGGTTTCGAAAGTGAGACCGGGAAGGGAACGGGGAGGGGGTATTCGGTGAATGTCCCCCTCATGGAGCATACCGACGACGCTCTCTTCATGAAAGCGTTCGACGAAATCGCCTACCCCCTCATTGCCGCTTACAACCCCGACGTTCTCGTCACCCAGTTGGGGGCCGACACCTTTCGCACTGATCCGTTGTCGCGGCTGGAGATCACCACCCACAGCTACTCCTATATCGTCAGGAAACTCAAGGCGCTCCGGATTCCCTGGGTGGCGCTGGGAGGGGGAGGGTATGACCTGGTTAACGTGGCCCGGGCCTGGACCATCGCCTGGGGAATCATGAACGGAGTGGAACTCAACCCCCGGCTCCCGGCGGAATTCGTCCGGACGATCTCGGCCATGGGGTGCGCCAACACCATGTTGCTGGACGCCATGTACTGGGCCGAGGAGGGGGATCGGAACCGGGCCTTGGACGAGGTGGAGCGTAGTATCTCAGCCATCAGAAAACGGATCTTTCCGGCCATCATCGGGACCTATGCCACGACTTCCGGGGAATGAACAGCTTGTTTCCTGCGGTGGAGAGCAGCTCCGTTCCCTGCGGGAGATCAACAGACTGGAAACGGAGGAGAAGGAGCGTCTCTACGGGTCGTTCCTTCCCCACCGGCTTTTTCAGCTCCTGGGGGTGAACCCTCATACCCTGCGCGGCCCCCCCGGCGGCGGCTCCCTGGAGTTCATCGCTCCGGCGGGGCTGGGGTTCACCCGGGTGGTGGCCCGGCGTTCCCCCCTGGACCAGGATCCCCTCCTCTTCCTGGAGATCTCCGATACCCCCTATCACCAGATCGAGCTCTCCTTCTGTATCATCACCAATCCCGATGCTCCCCGATTCCGGGTGGATCTGGACGGGGCCGGCAAGGATAACTGGTTTTCTTCCCTGGGGCGCAACATTCCGGAAGAGCTTCGCTCCATGGGGGCGGGGCTTTTCCCCAACCAGGTCCGCCGGGGGTTGCGTCTCTTCAAGGAGTTCTTTCCCCTCTTCCAGCGGTTCGTGGACGGGTTGGGAGTGGATATGATCACGGCGGAGCCGCTTACCTACGACAACGCCATCCGCTACGAAAAGTACGGGTTCGACTATCTCACCGGCCGGGCCCTCATGCGTTCCATCAACGAAGAATTTCGTCCGGGGGGGAAGCTCTTCGCCCGGTTGGACGGCTCGACCCCTTTCCGGCGTCCGGGGATGGAACGGACCGTTCGGGGTCGAAGTTGGGCCATCCATGACGGCATCCTGGATGAACCGTGGGATGGGGTTCAAATCTACAAAACCATCGGCGAATCCGCCGGCGTCAACACCTTTCCGGAGCGAGAGGAAGAGGAGATTTTACCATGGCAGTCAGCGGCATGATGGAGCCGACCCCCCTGGCGGGGATTCGTTACGTTACCCCCCCTGATGGGACGGTACTTTCGGCCCGGGATGGCCGGGCCACGGTCACCTTCGGCGGATTTCCCATCCCCTTGAGGGAAGGTGACGCCAAGGAGCTTGATTCCGACGGGATCCCCTCCTATGACGCGGTGGGTGACGGACTTTACCAGGCGCTGCGACTCAATCCCGGTTGCACCTATGCCGACCGGTACGCCTGCCTGCTCCGGGATGCTTATCCTCATCTGGTGGCGGACCTGGCGACCCATCTCCTGATGCTGGAGCAAAAAGATGTGGATGTTCTGTATCTTGACCGGTTGATAACGGCGCTGAAGATTTTTCTTCTCATGGAGCCGGACAACCCGAAATTCCTCGGCCAGATCGGTCGTGTCTACCGGGAAAAGGGGTTGCGTCTCTCGGCCCTGAACCAGACTACCAGGAATCTCTATCAAGCTCAGAGTTACCTCCAACGGGCGCGACTCCAGACCCCTGATGACCCGGACCTCCTGCTCATTCTCGGAGATGTATCGTGGCTGCTGGGGAAATATGACGAGGCCTCCGACTGTTTTCAGGCTGCCCGCGCCGTAGGGGTAGGGGAGCGGTCGGGGGAGCTGGAGCTGCGCTTGGCCCGGCTGGAAGCGGCGGCGCACCCCCTGGTTCCCGCGGTGGATTATCTGGAGGCCATCGGGGTGGCTCTGCAGCTTCACCAGCAGCAGGAGTATGCCGAGGCGGCGGCAATCCTCTGGGATGTGCTGGATGATGAGCTTTTTCGGGAGCAGTGTCCCCTTCCCGAGGTGAACTATCTCCTGGGGCGCTGTTACGAGGCGCTGGTCATGCCCAGGTATGCCGAGGAGTGCTATACGGAAGCCCTGGTCAAGCGTCCCGACTACGAAGAGGCGCGGGAGGCGCTGGCGGAGTTGACGGGGAAGGGGTAATCTCGGACGAAAGGTTATTTTTCCCCTTGTATCGACGCGGCAAACATGGTATAAGGCTATCTCGTTTGTCAACGGGTAATCTTTTGACGGACGACTCAAGTATGGTGGCTATGGTGAAGCGGTTAACACTTACGACTGTGACTCGTACATACGTGGGTTCAAATCCCACTAGCCACCCCAAAAACTAGCTGACTGGTGAATAAAGCCGTCGGTTCAAATCCGCCCCTGTTTCTTTGTCCCATGACCGAGAAGCAGGGGTTTTTTTATGCCAAGGGAGATGACAACAGATGATTCTGAAAAAAACAGTCCACCACGGAGGCACGGAGTCACGGAGAATAATCTTCCACAGTTTCTTATGGGTGCAATGACATGGGTTTTACGTCGGGTCAAATTTTTTGGGTTAAAAAAAAAAATCAGATTTTCTGAGTGATTTCCTCCGTGTCTCCGTGTCTCAGTGGTTCAAAAGCCGTTTTTAGGATGACACTGCTGACGAGGATTTTGCTCCTTTCACTTCTCCTTGCTCCCTCGGTGGTCACCGCCGAAGAGAGTTCCTGTCCTGAACATTTTGCCGGTGGTCAGGCGCCCAGCATAACCAACCTGAAACTGAGCCCCCAAACCCGTGATGTCTGTTATTCCGGGTACGCCTTCAAACATTCGGGGTTGACCCGGACACCTCTCTACTCTGCGGAACATTTGACATCCGCCCGACTGCTTCAGGCAAAAGGGATGAGGAGGCACAGCACGTTTTTTCCCGACCCGAATATTCCGGCAGCGGGGCGCGCGGAGCTCAGTCATTATGCCCATTCCGGTTATGACCGAGGCCACGTGGCGCCCTCCGCCGACATGCCTGACCAGCAATCCCAGCAGGAGTGCTTCTCCCTGGCGAACATGGTGCCGCAGGTGCCGGAGATCAACCGTGGCGTCTGGGAGAAAGTTGAGAAGAGTGTGCGAAAAATGGCGAAGGAACGGGGCGATATCTATGTCGTATCCGGCCCGCTTTTCATGGGGAACAACATTCAGCTGATGGGTGGCGCCGTCATGGTTCCGACCCATACCTTCAAGGCGATCTATGACCCCGGCAGAGGGGAGTCCGGTGCGTATCTGGTGGATAACGTTCCTGGCGCGCAGCCGACATTTATTTCCATTGCCGAGCTGGAGAAGCTGGCGGGGATGAATCTGTTCCCTTCCGTTGCTAAAACCAGTAAATCCGTGGCCATGAATGCACAGGGAATGAAGGCGGGCAAACCCCGCACCTATGCCGGACGGAGAGGGTACGCCAATGCCAAAAGTACGCTTTAAACCATACGATAATGAAGCCGATACCTTTCAGATCGCCGGTTTGACGATCGAGAACCGTCTGGACAGAATCTCCCTGTTCGGATCCCTGGATATCACTCTTGATCGGGAAGGATTGAAAAGTGCGAAAGAGTTGCAATTGCTGGTGGACGCCGTACTTGCCGAACTGGAACGTAGAGAGCTTCCGGAAAAAATAACCATTCTCCCCACCGAAACGGTGGCGAATCCGTTTGCGTGACGGATAGAATCGAAACCGGCACACGGATGACACGGATCTTACGGATAAAGTCGGATTAAGCTTTTTGGTTTGAACCGAGAGTCACTGATGTGTGCGTTGATCATGAAAAGAGCATTTGCACGCGGAGACGCGGAGAAAGCTACGGTGGTGTACAACAAAAAATGTACCCCTCTGTCTGTCATCCTGAGCGAAGTGAGGGATCTGTTTTAGGTTCCTGAGTGATGTGGTGGGGGGGGCGGATACTCTTTCTTGTGGTGCCGAGAACGTGGGAGGGTGCGCTCCCTCCCACGTTCTCCTATTCCTACGCGGCTTTATTCATCCGTTTCCGGGCATACCCCACCACACCCAGGGAGAGGCAGAGCAGGGCATAGGTGGAGGGTTCGGGAGTGGATACCGCCGTGAACGTGGCATTCCCGGTCGTGGAAGAAATGATAAGATTCCCTAAATCTGTTGTTGAAAATGTTCTGGGGTAGCCCATGAATGGTTCGGCATTTGTGCTGGTAACGGAGTAGGACGTCGAGAGATCATATGGTGGGGAGAGGCTTTCACCGGTCATAAAGAATGGGCCACCGGTCAAATTTAAAAAACCTGTCAACGTAAATCCGCCGCCTCCTATTGCAGCCCCATCTCCCGAAAATGCCCCATACGTGCCCCCGCTGAGAGTAGTCGTTCCGAATGCGGTGCTCTGTACGGTTGTGATTCCAGTATTCACGTACAGTCCTGATATGAAGCTAATGTTGTCCGTATCGGCGGTTGTGGTAAAGGTCAACGAGGCGCCGGTGAATGGCGTCCCCCCCATGCTGCCGGTCATGGCAACCGTCCCCGTGTAGACGATGGGCGATGCCTGAGCGGCAACGGTGGCGGCCAGCGCCGCCAGGGCGAAGAGCAGCGTGATGATTCTTTTCATGGTATTCTCCTTGGGTAGATGCGATTCGATCATCTTAGCACATATCGTGCCAAGACGGATAGCCGGTAACGCCTTGAATTAATGAACGATCCATCCGTCCGGATGAGGATAGTGTAAACTATTCCGACAGCTTTCGACAGATTCCCACATCAGTTGTAATGAAACCCGACAGGGTGTCATGTCAAGGGAGGGGTGAATGAAACCACGGAAGTAACCGGGGAAGGGGATCATTGGGCGGGTGAAAGATCGTAGGGGCGGTTCGTGAACCGCCCCCATGGAGACAAAACACGGGTGGTCCGGTTGGCGCGTTGAGTGATGATTCTGAAATTTGATGGCTACTAATCTGCGGCTATCTACGTTCCTCCCCCCATCCCCCTCCTGACCTCCCCCTTGAA
>CAIUUR010000160.1 GCA_903902345.1 uncultured Geobacteraceae bacterium
CAACCAAAAGACTGAAGAAGTGTTTTCTTGGTTTTCTCCGCGTTCTCCGCATCTCCGCGTGAGTCGCCCATTGAAAGTTTCACCGGCGCGATCCAACGATAATCCGGGATCGGCCATTTTAGACCCGTAATAATTTGATCTTCCCGGCTTATACCTTCCTTGGTTTTTTAGCCGTTGTCGGTTTTGGCAAGGTATTGACGGCACGTTCAAAATCCGTATCAACCGGCCTCCGGCCTGCGGCAGACAACTCCTTGAATTTGCCGTATTCCAGTTCGGCTTTGGCCTGGGCCATTTCATGGGAGATACGTCCGGCGTGGGTCAGAATATCGCGGTCGTTCAGGGTGAGGAAACCATCCAATTTGTTGGCCCAATCGGCCATATGCATCGGAATCCGCCGCATAGCCTGGCCTTCGGCAAAGATGAGATATTGTTCCACAAGATTGTTGAGGGCCGCCAGTTCCGGTTCAGCCAGGTAGTTTTTGGCAATCGAGACATCCTGCTTGCGCACCACTTCGCCACGCCAGTTGGTTAGCCCCAGGTTGGGCTTAGTGGCGGCAACCCTGGTGTGGATGATTTCTGCGGCGGTCTGTCCGGTAATTGCCCAGTGCACCTTGTTTTGCACCGTTTTGAAGAAGTTGATGCTGATCTCCTGCGTCGGGTCATAATCAATGCTGGTGGCGTAAATTTCGGTGATCTTCTGATAAAACCGTCGCTCGGAGGTACGAATGTCCTGAATCCGGCGGGTCAGTTCTTCAAAATAGTCAAAAGGCTGGTCAGGGTTTTTCAGACGTTCATCATCGAGGACGAACCCCTTGACGATGTATTCTCGCAACTGTTGCGTGGCCCAGATACGGAACTGGGTGCCACGGAGTGATTTCACTCGATAGCCCACGGAGATAATGACATCCAGGTTGTAAAATTTGGTTGCATAGTTTTTGCCGTCGGCGGCAGTTGTCAAGGATTCCTTTACAACTGAATCCTCTCGTAATTCTCCTTCGGAAAAAGTGTTTCGTATGTGCTGGCTGACATTTTGCTTGGTTGTCTGGAACAGGTTTGCCATCTGTTGTTGGGAAAGCCAGACCGTTTCACCTTCAAATCGTACATCAATTTTCAGTTTTCCGTCTTCAGTCTGATAAAGCAAAAACTGGCTACTGGTTTGTGTCGGTGGCATATTGGTCATAGCCCACCCGTGAATGCTTGATCCAGCAGAGACTTTTTCAGCGCGTCGAGAGCGATGAGTTTTTGCTGGTAAATGGATTCGAGGCGCTGGGATTCTTCAGTTAGAGCGTCGAGTTTGGTAACACTTAAAAGTTGCTGACTCAATGGTATTTGAGGCACCTGAAATCCACGAAGGAGTTTCAAGGAGACTGTCTTCTGTGCAGTTCCTGTCGCACCCTCGTTCGCCTGCGCAAAAATTTGTGGTGACATGAGCAAATAATATAGCCAAACACTGTTTACAATTGGTTTTGGACGAACTAACCCAATATGGCGTTGAAAACAGAAATCAGCATTATCAGAAATCAGAACAGGAATGCCGAACGACCCGGTCACCGTATAGAGCACGTCTCCTGACCTCGGCTTTTTATAAGGTTTCAAACCTTGGAAGTATTCTATTGGCACCATGTACGTATCAGTGAAATCTATCGTTCGAGTGTTTTTATTAATATTTCCGATGGTAATGAATGGAACGCCAGTTGGAGCCTTTGGCGGAGGCATGTGGTCGCCGTCTGTGATATCTGTTGCCAAGTCTGAAAGTGCCACGATTTTGCCGGTTTGCCATGCCTCTGCAAACACCGCATGCAGATGACTTTCAAAGAGAGCACGGGCGTTGAGGAGGTTCTTTTCGGCGTTGGCCTTGGCGGTGGCGATGCTGTCAAAGGCTTCGTCGAGTATGCCGACGATACGGTGCTGTTCGGGGAGGGGGGGGAGAGGGATTGATAGGGGCTCAATGGTGTAGTTATTAATTTGCGGAATTGATGTCCCATTACAAATTTCACTAAGATCTAAGTTGATAAAGTAGTAAAACAAAAATTCGGATAACATTCCAGGCTTAGGTGCGACCCCCATGATGTTGAGATCGGCACAGATTACTCGTTCAGTAAGCCGTTTTTTGTTGGTGAGAATTGCACCGCCTCTCTTGGGAAAGATCGTAGTTCCTACAGGAAAGAGATTGCTTGGGTTTACATCTCTTTTGTTTACATAACGACTGGAAGATGTAATTCCGTTGCGGTTTTCGACAAGATTCATGTCGGCTACCTTAAGATAAGGTACTTCTACTGAAGGTTTTTCAAGTTCTTTCGGAAGAGTTGTTCCGCTTCTGAGGATACATACTTCGCCTATAGTTTTCTGCAACCATCCCGCCTTCATACTCTTACCTTCCCCTCGGCAGCACCATATATCATGTAGGGGCGAACGGCGTTCGCCCGGATAGATTTTCGATATCGTTGAAATTTAAATCGGGCGTATGCCATACGCCCCTACGAATCAACATCAATTCCCTTGCCGCCTTCAAGCATGGGTAGTCGACTATCTGCCGTGAGTATCCGCATCTGCTGAATGGCAATCTGATTCAGACGAAGCAGGCGAGCAGGCTGGAGATGCCCCTCTGCAATAAAATGAGCATTCAGATTTTCCATGTTCGCGAGACAGAGGAGCTGCGCACTATCAGCCTGATCCCGGACGTTTCCTTTCTCCCCTGGATTCTCACTCCGCCATTGAGCGGCGGTCTTGCCGAAGAGTGCCATATTCAACACATCGGCCTCACTGGCATAGATCAGGGAAATTTGTGCAGGGGTCAGTTCGGGAGGGATCAAATGCTCACGAATGGCATCAGTATGAATCCGATAGTTGAGCCGGGCCAGATTGCGCCGGATATCCCATCCAAGAGTCTTATGCTCATCCTCCTTAAGCCGCTGGAATTCCTTGATGAGATATAACTTGAATTCAACTGAGATCCACGAGGCGAATTCAAAGGCAATATCCTTGTGAGCATAGGTGCCGCCGTAGCGACCAGTTTTGGAAATAATGCCGATTGCCTTGGTTCGCTCGTTCCATTGTTTTGGCGTGAGCGTAAAGCTGTTTAGTCCTGCTTGCATTTTAATCCCGTCGAATTCGACGGAATTAAAAGCTGGATTATTGATTCGCTCCCAGATCCCTAAAAATTCGATGGTGTTCCGGTTACGTAGCCAGTTGCGAATCAGATCATCTGTGGCATCTTGTTTTTTGTAACGGGCAATGTCCGTAATGCAGATGTAGTCGTCATCCTTGACAGAAATAATCTGCACTTCACGATTGAGTACTTCAATTTTAGCCACAAGAGACCTCAACTTCGGACGACAGTAAAGCCCTGATGTTCGCCAGCACTTCAGCACTCTCGGCATCCAGCGCGGCGATCTCGTCCATGATCTCCTCTGGACTCCGGTGGACAACTTCTTCACCGCCATTGGGATTCTTCACGGAGAGGTCAAAACCTTCGGCTGCACTCAGGGACTGGACATCCACACTCCAACTCTTGGGCGAGTCAGCGAAGCTCTTCTGCAATTCGATGAAGTCAGCCAAGTCGGCATCGTTCAGCGGATTGGTCTTCCCCATGTTACGGCCAACGTCAAGCGAGTAGTACCAGACCTTCCGGGTGGGCGCTCCCTTCTCGAAGAAGAGGACCACGGTCTTTACCCCGGCTCCCTGGAAGGTGCCGCCGGGACAGTCGAGGACCGTGTGCAGGTTGCAGCTTTCCAGCAGGAGCTTCCGGAGACTTACCGAGGCGTTGTCGGTGTTGGAAAGAAAGGTGTTCTTGATGACCACCCCGGCCCGGCCCCCGGCCTTGAGCATCTTGATGAAGTGCTGGAGAAAGAGAAAGGCGGTCTCCCCGGTCCGGATGGGGAAGTTCTGCTGCACCTCCTTCCGCTCCTTGCCGCCGAAGGGGGGATTGGCCAGGATGACATCATGGCGATCCTTCTCCTGAATGTCCGCCAAGTTCTCCGCCAGGGTGTTGGTGTGGATGATGTTGGGCGCTTCGATGCCATGGAGGATCATGTTCATGATGGCGATGACGTAGGCCAGGGACTTCTTCTCCTTGCCGGAAAAGGTCCGCTCCTGCAAAGTCTTCAGGTCGGAGGTACTCAGTTCTTCCCCGGTCCGTGAGCCTGTCGAACGGAGGTAATCGAAGGCTTCGCACAAGAACCCTGCGGAACCGACGGCGCCGTCATAGATCCGTTCACCGATCCTGGGGGCGACCACCTGCACGATGGCGCGGATGAGCGGACGCGGAGTGTAATACTCGCCGCCGTTTCTCCCGGCGTTCCCCATATTCTTAATCTTGGCCTCGTAGAGGTGGGAAAGCTCGTGCTTCTCCGTCTGGGAGTTGAAGCGGAGTTCGTCGATGTGGTCGATG
>CAIUUR010000161.1 GCA_903902345.1 uncultured Geobacteraceae bacterium
CGTTGGCCCGGGAAAAATGGTTGGAGACCATGACGCCGTTGATCGGTTCGGCGGGATGGGACGGCCACCACCCCACCACGTTGGAGCTCATTCCGTGCAGATGGAGCATGTTCCAGAGCGCCCGGGTGCTGCGGGAGTAGCTGGAGACGGGGCGAATTCCTCCCCCGTGGGGGTTCGGTTCCGTAAAACCGTGGATGCCATGCTTGAACGGTCGTTTCCCGGTGGCGATGGAGGTCCAGAGCATGGGGGAGATGGCCGGGTGTAGGGTGGCCAGGTTTCCCATCACCCCTTCGTTCACCATCTTATTCAGGTTGGGCATCTTCCCTGCGTCCATGAGGGGGGTAATGATCTTCCAGTCGGCGGCGTCCCAGCCGATGAGAAGGACTTTGGGCTTTTGCTGTTGCGGCATGAAGGGGGTCCTTGTGGGGGGGGAATCTACCCCTCTTTCTCCTGCTTCCGTTTGCGAAAGATCGCCAATCCTCCCGCCCCCATGGCGATGAGAGCCAGGGAGGTCGGTTCGGGGACGGCCGCAGGGCCGATGGTGTCGCCCGCTAGAATGGCGGTGCCGTCGGTTTGATAGGCCCAGTCGGTAATTCTGTAGGAGTCCGTACTGTTGGCGGCTATGTTTACCCAGCCGTAGTTTTTGGCCCCGCCTGCGGCATTGAATGAAATACCGATATATCCGGTTTTTCCGTTTTTGAAATTGCCATAAGCACCGCCATACGTTGTCTTATAAAATAACAGCCCGTCTTTTCCCCAGCTTAACTTTGGGCCGATCGGATCATTTTTGTTGACTCTTTGGGCAGCGGTGCTGGATGTCAGCGCAATAGTATCTCCCGGATTCTTTCCCGTAACCTGCGCTTTTATCCTTAAATAGGTAACAGGATTAGATGCGTAAGTATTGGGATTGGAAGTTCTGTGCAGTGAATGGCTGAAGGTGAAGGAGGCGTTGGCAATGTCCAGCTGGTAAGATCCCTCGCTGATGGTCTGATTCGCGGAGCCGTGAATGACCAAGGCATCCGCCGGGCCCGCTGCCGCCAGGACCGCGCCTGCCGCCGCGGCATAGGCAAGGAGCCGTTTTTCGTCGACGTTCAACTTTTTTGTTACTCTCATGATCGTTGATCCCCTTATGCTACTGTATGCCGTTGCCGGTGAAATGCGTGCGAACAAAAGTTTATGCAATTTTTCATCCATAACGGTTATTGCAGTATTATTTTTTCTTGGCATGGTAAACGTTCAGTTTCGGTTGCTGCTGCCGCCATCCACGTAAATGTCATGAGGAAAGACGCCACACGTAACTATCTGGTTTTATTTAGTATAGTTGGCGGGCGAGGATCGTGTCTTCCTCTGGTGCGATCCGGGATATGGCGCTTAGGAGAAGAATGAGGAAGGAAGAGTATGAGGGAGGAAGGAGGAGTGCGCGGCGAGAGGAGAACGGATGGGTGGGCAACGGTGAGGCGGGCGTGAGGCTGTAAAGAAATTCGACAAAATGTGTAAGGAAAATCGACGGTTTCGACTTCCCTTGGACCATATGATTGTAGGGACACGGCGCGCCGTGCCGCCACGCAAGCGCACCTGAAACGTGTTACTTCGCTCTCTTCGGGGAGTACCGCACTTTCGGGGATTAACTTTGTCCCTTCTTTCTGCTACTATGTACTGATACTGGAGTTCCCGCTCCGGTAATCATCAAAAAACGTATAAATCTGATGAGGCGCGGCAGGGTAACCGCGCCTCGTTTTGTGTGGACACTTTATGGAAACCAGAAACTTCATCGTATCCGCCGAGGGTACGCTTTCCCGCCTTGATCTGACGATCTGCCGCGAGATGACCGAATTGAGCCGCTCCACGGTTCAGCGTCTCATTGACGAGGGGCGCGTGACGGTGGACGGTCGGTCGGAACGCGCATCCCTCAAGCTAAGAGGAGGCGAAGAGATCTGCGTCATCGTCCCCCCTCCCGTCCCCGCCGAGCCGACAGCCGAGGAAATTCCCCTGGAGATTCTTTACGAGGACGCCGACCTGGTGGTGATCAACAAACCGGCGGGGATGGTGGTCCACCAGGGGGCGGGGAACAGCAGCGGCACCCTGGTGAACGCTCTCCTGGGGCACTGCCATGATCTCTCGGGGATCGGCGGTGAACTCCGTCCGGGGATCGTCCACCGCATCGACAAGGATACCTCCGGCATCCTGGTGGCGGCCAAAAATGACCGGGCTCACCAGGCGCTGGCGGAACAGTTCCGGCTCCATACGGTCAAGCGGCTCTACCGGGCCATCGTCTTCGGTGCGCCGCTGGAAGAGAGTGGACGGATCGAGTCGGAGATCGGACGCCATCCGGTGGACCGCAAAAAAATGTCATCAACGGCGCGTCACGGCAAGCGGGCGGTCACCCGCTGGAAGGTTCTGGCCCGCTATCCGCGGTTGACGTTTTTGGAAATCCGGCTGGAAACCGGCAGGACGCACCAGATTCGGGTCCATCTTTCGGAGAAGGGACATCAACTGGTGGGGGACGAGGTCTACGGCGGCGGGAGTCGTCTTGCCGGGATAGCAGATTCCCGCTTGAAGAAGCTGATCATTGATCTGAATCGACAGGCGCTTCACGCCATGACCCTTGGCTTCGTCCATCCCGTGGATGGCCGCTACCTGGAATTCACCACCCCGCTGCCCCATGATATGCAGCGGATACTGGACCACCTGGAGAAATTATGAAGCAGAGCAAGGTCGAAAAAATACACTATCTCGAGCCTGAGCTCTTTACTGCAGCCGGGGTATCGTCACATGGATTCACGACCCGGCATGAGGGAGTCTCTCGCCCCCCGTATAATTCGTTGAACCTGGGGACGACCACTCTGGATGCAGCGCACAATGTGGAAGGAAACCGCCACCTCCTCGCCAACGCCTTTGGCGGGAGTCCGGAGCGGTTTGTGGCCGTCACCCAGGTACATGGCGTCGATCTTCTGATCATCGATGCTCCCAATCCCGACTATCTTCATTTCCAGCGACTGGCTTGCGACGGGATCATCACCAATCAGCCGGAGGTGATGATCGCGGTGAGCGTCGCCGATTGCGTTCCGGTACTCCTCCTGGACCCGGAGAAAAAGGTTGTTGCCGCACTTCATGCCGGGTGGAAGGGGACGGCGGGAAACATCAGCGGCAAGGGGGTGGCGGCCATGGTTGACCTCTTCGGCTCCGATCCGGCCCATATCCTTGCCACCATAGGTCCTGCCATCAGCCCCTGCTGTTACGAGGTGGATCTACCCGTGGTGGAGGCATTCCGCACCCAGGGTGGTGGGTATGAACGCTTCGCGGAACCCTCCGGTGAGGGAAGGTGGCGGCTGGATATGTCCGCGGCCAACGTGGCGCAACTCCGGGATGCGGGGCTGTCGGAGCAGAACATTGAGGTTGCCGGGCAGTGTGTCTCCTGCACCCCCGAACTCTTTTTCTCCCATCGTCGCGACAACGGCGTTACCGGAAGGCAGATGGGTTTCATCATGCTCAAATAAAAACGTTCAAGGTTCAAAGTTCTATGTTCTACGTTGAACCCTGAACCTTGAACCTGGAACGTTCCGGGTGCAAAGGATTTCTGACATGAATGCAATCATAAACGGGATTTCCCTGGCCTACGACGATGAGGGGAGCGGGCCGGCATTGCTCCTCATTCACGGCTTTCCGCTTTGCCGGAAGATGTGGCGTCCGCAATTCAACTCCCTCCCCCCTGCAGGATTTCGGCTGATAGCTCCGGACCTGAGAGGGTTCGGTGACAGCGATGCTCCGGATGGGCCTTATTCCATCGACCTCTTTGCCGATGATCTGGTGGCGCTGCTGGACCATCTGGAGATCGACAGTGCGGTGGTGGGTGGGATGTCCATGGGCGGATATGTCCTCTTTAACCTTCTGGAACGGTATCCCCAGCGGCTCTCCGGCGCCTGTTTCATCACCACCCGCGCCCATGCAGACGACGAGTTGGGGAAGTCGCAGCGGTTACGGGTCGCCCAGGAGGTGATGAAGTTTGGTCCGGATGTCATTGCCGAATCCTTCGAACAGGTACTCTTTGCCCAGGAGACCCTGCAGGAACGGCCGAAGCTGGTGGGGGAGGTTTACGGTTGGATGGTCGGAACCGACTCCCGGGGGCTTGCCGGTGGTCTTCTGGCCATGCGGGAGCGGAAAGATTACCGTGATCTTCTCCATACTTTCCGCGTCCCGTCTCTGTCCATCGGCGCCGAGGACGATAAGGCGGCGCCGCCGGAGAAGGCCCGGGAAATTGCGGCGGGAATTCCCGGTTGCCGCTTATCCATAATCCCCCATGCCGGACATATGGCAAATCTGGAGAACCCCGGCGCCTTCAATGATTGTCTGCTGGAATTTCTGCGGTCGCTTTAGAGCCGGTTGAGGTAGGAGAGTGTTTCTCCTGCAATTTCCGGGGAGTCGATGAGGACGGAAAGCTCATTGTTGTGCCGGAGAGCACCCTCGGTGAGGTTATGGCTCCCCAGGAAAACGTAGCGGCTGTCGATAACGGTCACTTTCAGATGGGTCACCACGTCGGGGGTGTCGAAGAAAACCTTGATCCCTCCACGGGCCAGCAGGGCCGCGGTATGGAGGTTTTCCTCATTTAACCGGTCTTTCTGCCGGGTCTTCTCCAGGATCACCCGGACCTCAACTCCGCGTCGACGCGCCTGGATCAACTCCTCCAGAACCTTCTCCGATTCATTCTTCCCATGAACCACGAAGAGGTAATAGGAGCAGACGATGCTCTTCCGCGCATTTCTGATGCCGCCCATGATGGCCCCGGAAAATTCACCGTCTTTAAGGAGGGTGACTGCGGCGTCGCGGGGTTCCGCTACGACCGAAGAGGGGGCAGAGGCTATCCCCAACAGGGTCGCGGCAAGGAGGGCGCAGAGAGTTTTCCAGTTCATATTCGTCCCCCGGGAGAAGCCTTCGGCTGAGATACTCTGCATTATTGCCATTATCTGCCGGATCAGGCTGAACAGCTTAAAAAATATCTTGAAAAAGTGCAAGGGGCATTCTATTAATGGGGTAGAAATCTTCCTATTCCCCATTTCCGAAAGGAGTAATTTTTATGAATAATCGTTTTCTTGACGCCTGTTGGGGAAAACCCGTTGACCGGACACCCGTGTGGCTCATGCGCCAGGCCGGTCGTTATCTACCCGAGTATATGCGGGTCCGTTCCAAGTGCACCTTTCTGGAACTCTGCAAAAGTCCCGAATTGGCCGCCGAGGTGACCCTTCAGCCGGTGGAGATCCTCAAGGTGGATGCCGCCATTCTCTTCTCGGATATACTTACCCCCGTGGAGCCCATGGGGATGAAGCTGGACTTCGTCCCCGGTCCGCTCTTCGAACACCCCATTCGGACCATGGCCGACGTGGAGGCGCTCCGGATTCCCCAGATGGAACAGGATGTTCCTTACGTACTGGAAACCATCAAGATCCTCCGGAGGGAGCTGGAGGGGAAGGTGCCGCTCATCGGTTTCGGCGGGGCCCCTTTCACCCTGGCCTGCTACATGGTGGAAGGGAAGGGGTCCAAGGATTGGGCAACCATGAAGCGGATGATGTACACCGCTCCTGAGGTCTACCACGCCCTCATGGAGAAGGTTACCACCATGGATATGGAGTATCTCAATGCCCAGATCAAGGCAGGGGCTCAGGCGATACAGATTTTCGATACCTGGGGTGGCGTTCTCTCCCCGGCCGATTATGTCAGGTATGTTCTTCCCTATACGACGAAGCTCATCAATGGACTGAACCGGCTGGAGACCCCGGTCATCCACTTCGTGAAAGGGGCAGGGAGCATGCTGGACATCGTCAAACAGGCGGGCGGAGACGTCATGGGGCTGGACTGGCACGTGGAGTTGGGGAAAGCCCGAGACATCCTGGGGCCGGATATGGCGGTGCAGGGGAACCTGGATCCCACCGTCCTCTTTGCGTCCCCCGAGATCATAGAGCGGGAGGTGAAGCGGGTTCTGGACGAAAACGCCGACCGGCCGGGGCATATCTTCAATCTGGGACACGGCATTTTGCCGACGGTTCCGCCGGCAAACGCGATCCACATGGTGGAGTGTGTCCATCGGTTGTCGCAGAAATAGCTGGAGACAAAGGCAAAAGCAATGGAACGCGAAGCAAATCTGGTCTGAGCGGATAAACGCAGATCAGGCAGGGGTATGTCTCAAGTGATTCGCACCTAAGAAGGTATCCTTATAATGCAAAACAATGTCATTCCGAGCGACTTGTGCTGAGCGAAGTCGAAGCAAGCGAAGGATCTGCTTCTCTTTGAAAAGCAGATCCTTCGCGTTGCTCAGGATGACAGACGGTTGTTATATTTTTTCACGTTTGGTGGGTATCTGTGGCAGGCAGGGAATTAAAGAAAGCGGGGGGGGGGGCTATTCTATCAGCTTTATGAGCAGGTCGGCAACCAGTAATGTCCGGAGGAAGCCGGCGCCGATAATCCCGCGAACCAGGTTAGCTTCCAACGTCTACGGGTACACCCGCGCCACGAATTCCGCCACGCAGGCGGGTTTTGCCACTCCTTCAATCTCCACGGTGTAACTATAGATTATCTGGACACCATCGCCCACCTTCTCCGCACCCAGGAGCATGGTCCGCGCCCTGATCCGGGAATCCACAACCACGGGGGCCGGATACCGGACCCTGTTCAGCCCGTAGTTGACCCGATAGCGCATTCCCGGATAGTTCTTCTGGAAATAATCGGGATGATTGCTCTCGGTGAGACAGGGGAGGAGCGCCAGGGTCAGATACCCATGAGCCACCGTGGCGCGGTAGGGGGATTCCTCTGCGGCCCGCTGGGGATCGGTGTGAATCCACTGAACGTCACCGGTCACCCGGGCAAACTCGTCGATCCGCTCCTGATCAACTGTCAGCCACTCTCCAAGATGAATTTCGGCGCCCAGCTTCGGGGTCAGGAAGGAGATGAGGTTATCGGCCGGGGTCATACGTCACTCCCCCTTCTGAACCTTGAGGGGGATGTAGTTGCAGAACGGCTCCTCTTCCATGTAGTCGCCATGCACCGCATCGGCCCGGGCCCGACAGCCGCCACAGACGTTGATGTATTCGCACTGACCACACTTCCCCTTGTATGCCTTGAAATCCCGGAGGTTTCTAAAAATCTCCGAATTCTCCCAGATCTCACGGAAAGGTGTCTGCTTCACGTTGCCGGCGGTGCGATGGAAATAGGAGCAGGGTTTCACATTGCCGAAACAGTCGATGAGGCAGATGGACTGGGCCGCGATGCACCCCTTCCCCCCACCCGTGGAGAAGGTCAGCGATCGGCGGTGAAACTCCACCCCCTCGGTCTTGGCCTTCTGGGGGACGATGCGGTAGTAGTGGGGAGCGCAGGTGGGACGCATGAGGATATCATCTTCCTGTTTCTCCTGCTGGTAGTGCCAATCCAGGATCTCTTCGTAATCTTCCTTGGAGATCAGCTCGCTCATGATATCTTCGCCGCGACCGGTAGGAACTATCATGAACATGTACCAGGCCGTCGCCCCCAGGGACTTGGCCACCTTGAAGGTGTTGGCGATGTCGTGCTGATTTCGTTTGGTGAAGGATGAGTTTATGAGGAACTTCTGCCCATGCTTTCGGAACAGTTCGGCTGCATTGAGCACCCCCTGGAAGGCGCCGGGGGAGGAGCGGAAATCGTCGTGGACCGCTGCCGTGGAGCCGTCCAGCGAGAGGGAGACCATCTTGATATCAGCCTTCTTCATCTTCTCGCAGACCTCATCGGTAACGAGGGCGCCGTTACTGGCCATGCAGATCCGAAGTCCCAGCGACGTGCCGTACTGTGCCAGCTCAAAGATGTCCTTGCGCATGAGCGGTTCGCCGCCGGAGAGAACCACCACCGGCTTGGAAAAGTCGGAGATCTCCTTCAGTAGCTTTTTCCCTTCTTCCGTGGTGAAATCTCCCTCGGAGGAGGTCAAGTCCGAGGAACAGCGGCAGTGGACGCACTTAAGGTTACATTTTTGCGTAGTTTCCCACGCAATCCATTTGGGGATATATTCTTCGGCCATGATTTCTCCGTTTGTCGTGATTACCTGATGATACTACTATGGTTGCCGGAATAAAGACAAGCAGATTGTCCTTAAGCGCAGAGGAAATAAGAACGGGGATTATTCCGGTTACAAGCAATAAGGGGGATCGGTTTCAACGTTTGCGTGGTGTAGGGAGAAGGGAGGGGCACGGCGCACCGTGCCCCTTTTTTGCGGTTTACTCTTCGTCTCTGAGGATGTAGCCGACACCGCGGACGGTGTGGATCAGCTTCTTCTCGGCTTCGCGGTCGATCTTCTTCCGGAGATAATTGACGTAGACGTCGATGATGTTCGTGAAGCTGTCAAAAGTGTAATCCCAGACATGCTCGGCTATCATGGTACGGGTCAGGACCTGGTTGGGATTGCGGACCAGGTATTCCAGGAGAGCATACTCCTTGGCGGTGAGATCAATCTCCTTCTCCGCGCGCCAGACCTTGTGCGTGACCGGGTCGAGACGGAGATCCGCGAAACGGATCTCGGCGCCCCGATCGAACTCGCTGCGACGGAGCAGTGCCCGGACCCGAGCCAGCAGTTCGGCAAAGGCGAAGGGCTTGGTCAGGTAGTCATCGGAACCCGAATCGAGACCGGCGACGATATCTTCCACTTCGTTCTTGGCGGTGAGCATCAGAACCGGGGTCAGGATCTTCCGACTCCGCAGTTCCTTCATGATGGAGACCCCGTCCATTTTGGGGAGCATGACGTCCAGGATGATCAGGTCAAAGGACTTCTCGGAGGCCGTGGCGAGTCCTTCTTCTCCGTCATGGATCGTTACCACCTCGTACTTCTCTTCTTCCAGCCCACGCTTGATGAAGCTGGCTACTTTTTTCTCATCTTCCACAACCAGAATTTTCATGTCGCTCTCCTTTCGTGCCATGTGTGCTACTCCTCTGTTCTTAAAGTGATAGTCAGTAACTACCCGGGTTGAGATTTCGTTTTCTCAGGATTTCCGACGCGGATTCTTCCACTGATTTGCGTGTTACATCAATAACCAGCCAGCCGGGGTTGGCTTTATACAAACGACGGCAGAAGGTCATCTCCTCTTCCACCCGGTCGAAATCACAGTAGCTGCTTCGCTCCGTCTGCCCCATGGAACGCAACCGCTCCCTCCTGATTTCGATGAGTCGGTTGGGATCGATGAGCAGGGCGATGATCTTCTTCTGGTCAACTTCTTTCAATTCGGCCGGCGGTTCGATCCCCATGACCAGGGGAACGTTGGCGGTCTTGTAGCCGCGATGCGCCAGATACATGGAGAGTGGTGTCTTGGAGGTCCGTGAGATCCCCACCAGGATGAGGTCCGCCTTGGTAATGGCGGCGACTCCCTGACCGTCGTCATGCTGGACCGTGAAATTGACCGCCTCGATCCGTTTGTAGTAATCGGCGTCCAACTGATACTGCAGTCCCGGTTCCTGCCTCGGCGCCACCAGGAGGAATTGGGAGAGTTTAAAGAGAAGGGGTGTGATCAGGTCCAGGGTGATGATCTCATGTTCCTCGCCCCAACTCCGGACCATTTGCGACAGGGATGAATCCACCAGGGTGTAGACGACAATACCCTTTACCGCGAGAACTTCATCCAGTGCTCGCTGAACATACTGCCTAGTCCGGAGCCGGTTCAGAAGGTGGAGTTGATAATCCACATCCTTGAACTGGGAAAGGGCGGCGCGAACGACCCGCTCTACGGTTTCACCGGTGGAATCCGACAGGAGAAAGATATGTTGCATGGGATGATATCTCCGGCTGGCTCTTCGTGGAACGTGACACTCGATCTCTGCCGTACCGTGGCGCAGTTCTGTTTTTTTTGTTCATGAATACTACACTATTTTTGATATTAAGCGCAACAGATTAATTTGAGTTTCTACACTTTTTTATCCTTTCCCGCAGTTCCGGCGACAGGGCCAGGTCGATGGCCGCCAGGGCCATGGCCCGCGCTCCCTCCAGGACCGCCTCGCCACCCCGCTGTGAACCGGCGGCGGCGGCAAAACCGGGGGTGTGGATATGAACCCCGTCACCTATGGGGACATGGGGATGGATGGTGGGGACAATCTGGGAGACATTGCCGATGTCCGATGATCCTCGGCCACGGTCCGCCGGGCTGTCCGCCTCCGTGAGCCCCAGAAGGTGTAGCTGGGTTCTGTAGAGGTCGGCAAAGGGCTCATTGACATGGAACGGCGCCATGACCCGTCTTTCCTCTTCCGTGACCAGCGTGCACCCCGTAGCCAGGGCGGCTCCTTCGGCACAGGCGATGACTCGCCGCTTCACCTCGTGGAGCATGGGGAGATCTTCGGCGCGGATGTAAAAATAACAGGCGGCCCGGGCCGGGATGATATTGGGAGCAATCCCGCCATCGGTAACGATGCCGTGAACCCGAACGTCCTGACGGAGTTGTTGGCGGAGGGCACTGACTCCGTTGAAGGTCTGGATGACCCCGTCCAAGGCGTTGATCCCCTCTTCGGGATAGGCCGCGGCATGTGCTGCCTTGCCGGAGAAGGTGAACCGGACCTTGGCCAGTCCCAGATACAGCTTCGTTACCTTCCGTCTCGCCGAGGGATGAACCATCATGGCGAATTCGATATCACCGAAGTAACCCTTATCGATGAGATCCACCTTGCCGATCCCCTGCTCTTCCGCAGGGGTGCCCAGTACGACGATTCTGGCGGCATGGGGGGGGAGGGCTTGCCGGAGGGCCAGGGCCGCGCCGATGGCCGCTGCTGCGATGATGTTGTGGCCGCAGGCATGGCCCAGCTCAGGGAGTGCGTCCATCTCGGCCAGCAGGGCTATGACCGGCCCTGCCGTGCCATATTCGGCACGAAAGGCGGTGGGCATATCGGCAATCCCCCGTTGTACGGTGAAGCCACTACCTTCCAGGGTGTTGGCCAGGAGAAGCGAGCTTTTATACTCGTTTAATCCGATTTCGGGGTTGGCATGCAGCTCCTGGGCAATGGCCATGAGGAGCTCCGCCTGTCGCGCAACTTCCGTCAGCGCTGTTTGCTTCAAGTTATATTGTTCAGATGTCTGTCCCATATTTCTAATGAGGACTACACCCGTTGCACCGGCTTGTCAAGGTTTTTATTGTGTTTGTTTTACGGTTTTGCTACCGTTATCCGTTGCTTTCCCTACTTACTCATGAAAAAGGATCGAAATGATTGAATCTTGTGCCGAAGTAACTTGCCGCGCTCCTGCCGCCGCCGTTGACCTCCTCTCTTCCTATCTGGTGGAACTTTCCGGAGCCGGGGTATGCACCGAGAATCGGGAGGTGGATACCTTCAGCGTGGAAGGGCTCGACGACGGGGCAGAGGCCGCCATCAAGTCGTATTTTCCTGACGATGACGCCCTGCCGGCCCAGCTCCAGCGAATTACCTCGTATCTGGCGGAACTGACCCTGCTCAATCCCGACTGGAACTTTGCTCCTCCCGTGGTGACGCTGGTCAGGCAGGAAGAGTGGGCACATACCTGGAAGGAGCATTTCAAGCCCTTCCGTGTGGGAGAGCGACTGGTCGTCAAACCTACGTGGGAGGAGTACGCGGGGGGGGAAGGAGACCTGATTCTGGAGATAGATCCGGGGATGGCTTTCGGTACGGGGAGCCACGAGACCACCAAGCTCTGCTTGGAAGCGTTGGAAGGGATCTGCGGCCGGAGCGGCGAGTTTGCGGGGGTGTCATATCCTCCTCCGGTCGCCTGTCTTGATGTGGGGACCGGATCCGGCATCCTGGGTATCGGGGCGATCAAGCTGGGGATTCCGTCCGTTGTGGGGGTGGACATCGACCCCGAGGCGGTGAAGGTGGCAGCGGAGAATGCCGGGGTGAACGGTGTGGAAAAGGAGATGACGGTATCCACGACCCCTCTGGAGGTGGTGGAGGGAACCTTTTCGGTGGTGGTCGCCAACATCCTGGCCGAGGAGCTGGTCCGGATGGCTTCTACCCTGGTGGAGCGGGTTGCACCGGGGGGCTTTCTTATCCTTTCCGGAATTCTGGTGGTAAAAGAGCAGCTGGTTCTGGAGGGGTTCGCTCACTTCGGGTTGGTTCCGCTTCCCCCCGCACGGGAAGGGGAGTGGAGTTGCCTCGTCTACCGCCGGACGGCCTGATGCGCCGCTTTTTTATTCAGAAAAGCACGGTGGCCGATGGGGTGGTGAACGTCAGCGGAGAGCTGTTCCGCCATCTCATCAAGGTGCTCCGCCTCAAGGTGGGAGACCGGATGATCCTGGCCGACGGTGAGGGGGGGGAATACGAGGGGGTGCTGGCTTCTGTGGAAGGGGAGCGGGCTGTCGTCCGGATAACGGCGGTTGCGTCGATCCCTGTTGGCGCCGCAACCCCCGAAATAGTCCTACTCCAGGGAATTCCCAAGGGGGAAAGGATGGAGCTGATCCTCCAGAAGGGCGCCGAACTGGGGGTCAACCGTTTCGTCCCTCTCCTCTCCTCACGGGCAATTCCCCGCCTCACCGGCGATAAGGCCGTGGAGCGGGTTCGGCGCTGGGAGCGGATTGTCAGTGAGGCGTCCCGACAGTCCCGGCGTAGTGACATCCCGGCGGTGGGGGCCATCGTTCCGCTGACCGAAGCCCTGGCTTCGGCCCATCAGGAGGTAAAACTCCTCCTTTGGGAAGGAGAGAGTCTGCGGGGGTTGCGGGAGGTTCTGGAAGGAGTCACTCCTCCTCTGTCGGTGGCGCTCCTCGTGGGACCGGAGGGGGGATTTTCCCGGGAGGAAGCGGAGCAGGCGATGGCGGCGGGCTTTGTCCCGGTGACCCTGGGGCGGCGTATCCTTCGCACCGAGACCGCCGGCCTGGCGGTCCTGGCGATTCTTCAGTACGTCTGGGGGGATGTGGGGTAGCTTTGGATGAAAATTATTGATCTGCGGAGCGATACGGTGACTCAGCCTACCGCTGCCATGCGCAGCGCCATGGCAGGGGCCGCCGTGGGAGATGATGTCTATGGCGAGGACCCGACGGTTAACCGTCTGGAGGCGCTGGGGGGAGAGCTGACCGGAAAGGAAGCGGCGCTCTTCGTTCCTTCGGGGACCATGGCTAATCTTTTGGCCATTATGAGCGTCTGCAGTCGGGGGGATGAGTATATCTGCGGTCAGGAGGCCCACTGTTACCGGCTGGAGGGGGGGGGCGCTGCGGTCCTGGGGAGCGTCCAGCCCCAACCGTTGACGTTCCAGGCGGATGGCACTCTTGATTTGGGGCAGGTGGCGGAGTTCATCAAGCCTGACGATCCCCACTGCGCCCGTACCCGCCTCCTCTGCCTGGAAAATACCCAGGGGGGGAAGGTTCTTCCCCTTTCCTACCTGGCGCAGGCCGGGGAGCTCTGCCGGGAGCGGGGCCTTTCCCTTCATCTGGACGGGGCGCGGGTGGCCAACGCGGCGGTGGTGCTGGGGGTTCCCCTGGAGGAAGTCACCCGGCAGGTGGATTCGGTCTCGCTCTGTCTCTCCAAGGGGTTGGGCGCCCCTGCCGGCTCACTCCTGTGCGGCCGCAGCGAGGTCGTGGCAATCGCCCGTCGGTGGCGCAAGGTCCTGGGGGGGGGGATGCGTCAGGCCGGCGTTCTGGCTGCGGCCGGGATCGTGGCGTTGACCCGGGAGATGTCTCGGCTGGCAATGGATCACGAAAATGCCCGAATCCTGGCGGAGGGAGTGGCCGGTGTGGATGAGCTTGAGGTGACCTGGAGCTCCACCAATATGCTCTTTATCCGGGTGAGTGGGGGGAGGGAAGGAGAGTTGACGGCCTGGCTGAAGGCCAGGGGAATCCTGGTGGGTGGGCGGGGATCCCTTCGTCTGGTCACCCACCGGGACGTGGCGCGGGAGGATCTGGAGCGTGTGGTGAGGGAGGTGAAGGGGTTCTTTCGATGACCGAGGTGAAGAAGTCACACTGTTGCCGGGTCATTTCCCGTGCCGTGAACGGCTCGAAGGCTTCCCAGTCGGTTTCGGGTTTGATGGGGAGTTTTTGGAGCAGCTGGGTGAGTACCGGTTGCAGACGTTCCGCCACACCGGTGGCCGTGTCATCATTACTGAATGTCACCATCTCCCCGGCGTGGGTATTCTTGAGAATCTCCACCACGCTGCTTGCCCGGTTGAAGACGGCCAGGATTGCTTTGCGCGCCTTGATATAGGGGTAGAGTTTGGAGGCGGTATAGCTGCTATCCGTGGAGCCCGGCATGAACAGCAGGTCGGCTTCTTGAAGTCTCTTGAGCGAGTGGAAATAGGGGAGACGGTCGGTCTGTTCGGTGACATAGCTGCCGATACCGATCCGCTCCGCCAGAGGTTGGATGCTCTTGATCCCCTTTCCCGTCGCCGCATAGCTGGTGCCGATAAAGGTGAAACGAACCCGGGAGTAGAGCTCCGGATGGCTTTTGAGTCCCCTGCTGAAGGCGGTGAAGAGAGCCGTCACCGCCAGGGACATATCGCTTCCCCCTCTCCCTATGTAGAGGATATCGGTGACATCGTAGTTTGTCCGGATACCCGGCAGGGATGTGGCTATCCGGAAATCATGGGGAAGCGCTCCGAAGGGGAGGGTGAGGCAGGGGGGAAGCGTCGACGCCCCATACCGTTCTCGGATCATCCTGATGTAGCCGGAAGATACGGTGACGATGCCGGAGCAGTGCGGAACGGTGCGTGCCTCCAGGAACTTGTTCAGACGATAGTCGAACCAGAATTTTTTCGGCCGCTTGCTCCGGGGGGTGGAGAGGTGAAAATCGTTGCGCCAGGGATCCTGAAGGTCTATGACGAAGGGGATGCCGAACTTTCGCTTCCAGTGGGGCCCCAAGGCCACCGAGACGAAGACGGTGGTGCTGAAATAGATGAGATCAACCCGGTGTTCCTTCAGATAGCGATCAACGGCTTTCTTCAGGTGGAAAAGTGACCGTATCCCCAAATTGCCCACACCGACGGTCCGGGTCAGTGAGGCGGGAAGGGCCTTGACGTAGTGGATCTCCGTCCCCGGCGGCAGGCTCTCCATCAGCAGGCTATCCTTGTCACCTTCCACATACTCCGGTTCCACGGCGAAGACCACCGGATCCCAGCCGAACTCTCCAAAATAGGGGAGGCTCTGGCGCACCCGATGCATATCCGCGGCGTTTACCGGGGGGAAGTGAGGGGATATGATTAGTACCCGCCTATTCATGGGGAGAAGCGAATCGAAAAACGCGCACTGTCGGTGGACCATGTTGACTGCAGAGTAGGGTTCAAACGCATGCCAATCGGTTTCCGGTTCACAGGGGAGTTTCCCCAGGAACATCGTCAGCAGGGGGAGAAGGCGATCGCCCAGGGGGGCTACTCCTTCTCCGGAAGTGAAAGTTACTACCTCGCCGGCGCGGGTACTCCGGACGATCTCGGCGACACTGCTACGTTCATTGCAGATGGCCATGATCGGTTTTTGGGACAGGATGTAGGGATAGAGCCTTGAGGAGGTGTATCCGTTATCCAGCGATCCCGGCAGGAGAAGAAGGTCCGCGTCCAGGAGCAGCCTCAGCGCGGAGAAGTAGGGCTCTCTTGCCGTCTGCTCGCGTACCAGATGCCCTATGCCGTACTCCGTTGCCAGCCGCTCCACCAACCCTGTTCCCGTGCCGGGAGGAGCGTAGCTGGTCCCCACGAAGAAAAAACGAAGCTTGGAAAAGAGCGATGGATTAACGACGAGCCCTTTTTTTACCGCAGCGAACAGGGCGCTGATGCTCTGGACCATGTTTGGTGCCACTGCCCCGATGCTGAGCACATTAACACGCCCGGGCTTTGCCGTAAACAGTAGATTCGTGATCTCGGGAGAAGCGGCAACCTGGAAGTCAATTTCCAGGGCGCTGAAGGGGAGTGTCAGCATCGGCATGGTTGCGGTGGAGGGATAGCGCCGCCTGAGTTCCTCCGGGTACGCCGGGGATACGGAGATGATCCCGGAGGCCTTGGGAATGGTGGTTGCCTCCAGATATTTGTTGAGCCGGTAGTCGAACCAGAATTTTTTTGGCCGTTCCCGGAGGGGGGTCGACAGATGGAAATCGTTACGCCAGGGATCCTGGAGGTCGATGACAAAGGGGATGCCGAACGTACGCTTCCAGTGGGGGCCCAGGGCCATGGAGACGAAGACGGTGGTGCTGAAATAGATGAGATCCACCCGATGTTCGGTGAGATAGCGATCAACGGCCTTTTTCAGCTGCAGGTATGACCTGATTCCCAGGTTGCCGAGACCGATCTTCCGGGTCCAGTAGGTGGGGAGAGCCTTGACGCGGTGGATTTCCAATCCCGGCGGGAGGGTCTGCACCAGCAGGGGATCTCTGGTCCCCTCCACCTGCTCCGGTTCAACGGTGAAGAGCACCGGTTGCCAGCCGAACGTACCCAGGTAAGGGAGGCTCTGGCGCACCCTCTGCATATCCGGGGCGTTTACGGGGGGGAAGTGTGGGGAGATGATGAGTATCTTTTTCATGGATAGAGTTGGTCCGCCTGATTCAATGACCGCTCCCCCGAGGTTCTCTGTTCATTGTTGACGGACCCGGTGTGGCGCCTCCGCTCCTGAACTCGTTATTTTTTTTGTTTTCCGCCGTGTAAATTGCACATGATCTGAAATCGCCGCCGCACAAGGACAATAGCTTGGTGATTTGTCTGCTGGAGACGTTCAGGCAATGGCATTCTCCGAACGGCTGCTCCAGGAACTGGCAGACGTCGCCTCCATGGTGAAGCCGTTTTTCCCCTGAATCGTCGATTGCTTTCTTCATGGGTCCCGTCCGTTGGTGAATCCGGAGGATTATTCTTCTCCGTGGGCACACATTAAGCAATAATAGTGCCATAGTCGCAGCATCCTGTAAACGCTGAATTGTCGGTTCGTGGTGAACCGGAGGGGTCGGCGGAATGGGGAGTGGCGGGGAATAGTGATGGGCAAAATGCGGAGTGTTACAGTTTGTATTTGTCCAGCATCCGTTTGAACGTGCTGTAGTCCAGTTCCAGGAGGCGGGCTGCCTCCATTTTTCTTCCGTTTGTGGCGGCAAGGGCCTGCCGGATGGCCTGACGCTTGGACTCTTCCAGGGTCCGGGGAGCGCCGATGGCGACACTCCCCACGGCCTGATTGGCCAAGGCGGTGGCGAGTTCGTCAGCGGTAATGGACTCTTCCGCAAAGAGTACGGCCCGCTTCATGACGCTCTTCAATTCCCGCAGGTTGCCGGGCCAGGAATGCCGGTTCAACTGCGCCACCGCCTCCGGGGGAAGCCGTGGAGGGACCCGTTGCAACTCCGACGCGATGCTGTTGAGAAATCTGCGGGCCAGCAGGGGGATGTCTTCCCCCCGCTCCCTCAGTGGCGGCAGGGTGATGACCAGATCGCTGAGGCGGTAATAGAGGTCTTCACGAAAGCTTCCTTGTCGGGCCTCCTCCAGGAGATCACGGTTACTGGCGGTGATGATCCGCACATCCACCTCAACCGGTTTGGTTCCCCCCACGGGGAGGAACCGTTTTTGTTCTACGGCATGAAGAATCTTGGCCTGGACCGCAGCGGTGGCGCAATCGATATCATCCAGAAAGAGGGTCCCGCCGTCGGCTTCCTCGAAGAGCCCCTTCCTGGCCCCCCCGGCTCCGGTGAATGCCCCCCGCACGTGACCGAAGAGATGGCTCTCGGCCAGTGATTCCGGGAGGGCGCTGACGGTAACGGTCACCAGGGGATTTTGCCGGCGGGGGCTCAACCCGTGGATGAGTTCCGCCAGATAAGACTTGCCGACACCGGTCTCACCCTGGATGACCAGTGAATACGTGGTCTGTGCGATCCGCTGCGCCTGCCGGATGACCTCTTGCATGACCGGACTCTCTCCCAACAGCAGCGCCAGGGACGACTGTTCGCGCTGTCGCATGATCTCCAGTTCCCGCCTCTGCAGGATGGGGGTGGCGGCTCTGGCGATAGTTTCCACGAGTTGGCGGCAGTCCAGCGGTTTGCGAACATAGGCGGAGACCCCCAGTTCGATGGCCTTGAGCAGGTAGGCGGTGTCGGTAAAGGCCGTGGTGAGGATCACCGGTGTTTCCGGGGAACGCTCTCGCACCGCTTGTGTCAGCGCGAGCCCATCCATGATCGGCATCCTGATATCGCTGACGACCAGATCGGGTTGCTCACGGGAAAAGAGCTCCACTCCCTCTTTTCCGTTGGCGGCGGAGAGCACCCGGGTAAAATGCATCTCCAGCACGATGCCGATCCTTTCGCGCAGATCCGGCTCATCTTCCACAAAGAGAATCGTGAGGGGTAACTTGTCAGCCATGGGGAGCTCCTTCCGGGGAGAAATCGCGCGGCAGGAGCATCCGGAAGGTGGTCCCTTCCTGTCCGCTGGTGAACCCCAGCGTTCCCGCCATACTCTCCTGAATGATCAGCCTGCACATATAAAGTCCGATACCGGTTCCCTTCGATCCCGACTTGCTGGTGAAGTAGGGGTCGAAGACCTTGTCGCCATATTCGGGGGGGATGCCGCAGCCGTTGTCCCGCACCTGGATGACCACCGAGTCCGCGGAACCGGAGAAGGTGATCTCCACCAGGCCGTCGAACTGCGTGTCTCCCCGCTCTCTTCTTTCCATAATGGCGTCAAAGGAGTTGCTGACGAGGTTCAGGAGCGCTTGCTTGAATTCGTTCTGATATCCCCTGATCTCCAGGGCCTCTCCTTGCGAAACCACTGATATCCGGAGGGTGACCCCGGCGTGGGTGAACTGAGGGTGGATGAGAATCACCGCCTCGCGTCCCTTTTCAACGGCGTCGAAACGTTCCGTCACCTTGTCCTGCCGGAAGAAATTTCTGAAATCTTCAATGGTGTCGGACATATAGTAGAGCTGTTTTTGCGCATCCATTTCCGCTTTCAAAAGAAATGCGGTGTCGAGACACTCCTGTTCCCGGGCCATGCCGATGCTCTGAATGGTTGCCCCCAGGGTGGCCAGTGGTTGGCGCCACTGGTGGGCGATCGCCTCCAGCATCTCTCCCAGTGCAGCCAGGCGGGTATGGCGCGCCAGCAACCGTTCATGTCGCAGCCGCCGCTCGGTCTCATCCTCCACCCTTTTGGACAGATTCTGGTTCAGTTCGGTGAGGCGACGCGCCACCAGGGTTCGTTCGGTTATATCAAAGGTGGTGCTTCGGCTCGCCAGAAATGCTCCATCTGCGTCATAAATGGCGGAGGCGTTCAGAAGAACCGGAAAGAGAGTGCCATCCTTGCGGACCATGTCAAATTCCAAGTCGCGGATCATCCCCTCCTTCTTCAGCGTGGCGAAACTTTCCACATATGCCGCGACCCCTGCCGGAGTGATGATGGCGGTGAAATGGATCTTGCCTACAATATCTTCCCGGGCATATCCCAGCCAGCTCAGTTCGGTGTCGTTGATCCGGACAATGGCGCCGTCTTTATCCAGGGAGTGATACCCGCAGGGGGCCTTGTTGTAGAGGTCGTCCAGTTCCCGTTCACTCTTCACCAGTTCCACCCCGCGCAGGCGGAGCTTTGCGGCCATCTGGTCGAAGGCCTCCCCCAATTCCCACAGCTCCCCGCCGCTGACCAGTTCGGAGGCCCTGACCTCCAGCTCTCCGTCGGCCAGACGATGCGCCGCCTCCCGAAGCCTGTCGATGGGGCCCACAAAGCAGACGGTTCCCAGGCGTTGCACCAGGGCGAAGCTGAGGAGGAGGAAGGGGGAGAGGATTGCAATGTTGTTGATCAGGGCCTGCTTTGCCTTTTCCTGGGTCTCCCGGAGAGGAATGCTGGTGAGGATGGAGAGGTAGGGGAACTCTTCGCCCGTCAGGCGGAGCTTACGACTGGTGTAGAGGTACTTTTCTCCCGTGGGATCAGAGTCAATGAAATTCCCCTCCTCACCGCACTCCTCCATCTGCCGGGCGAGTTGAGGGTTCACCCTTCTTCCGATGGCCTTCTGGGCGTCCAGGTTCCGGTCGATGATGAACCCGTTATGATCGATGATACTGTAGACCGCGCCTCCGGGGAGACCGATCTCCCCTAACGCCTGTTTCAGATTGCCGAAATTGAGGCTTACCAGGATGACATCCTTCACCTCGCCCGATGCGGCCAGCACGGGGTAGCCGAAGCCGATGGTGGCTTTTTTCGTGAATATGTCCAGGTTGTGCTCTCCGGAAGAAAACTGCCGGGAGCGGATGGCATGGAGAAATGATCGTCTCCCCCGGAGAGATTGTTTCTCCTTCAAGGGGAGAGCCGAAGCCCAGACTTCCCCCTCCTTGTCGGCAATGACGATATTGGCGTACTGGGGGGAGAGCCTGAGGATATTCCCCAGAATGGCGCCGGCGCCGGAGAGATCACGCACCCTTATCTCCGGGAGTTGAGAGAGCACGGTGGCGAGTTGCTTGGCGTCTCCGACAATATTGTACTGTTCCATGGCGATTCTGGCGGAGAGTTTGTTTCCCGCTGCGATCCCTTCCCGAATGGACTCTTTCTTCTTGTTCAGTCCCGAGAAAACGATCAGGAGAATGGCGGGGAAGGCCAAAAACAGTGCCATGAGCAGCAGATGGGTGCGCAGCGGCCAGGAAAGAAAGCGCCGCAGGGTGGGTGTTCCGTAGCCGCGCTGATGCTTCATGCTCTGGGAAGGCTTAGGGAAATCCGGCTCAGACAATGGAAAAGTTGGTGTGAATCGTCCGCTGGAGCTCTTCGATGCGAAGCAGCGCCTGACGGATTTTCTCTCGCTCGTCGGTGGCGAGTTCGTAGGGATTGAGATAGTGGGACTCCTTCTGGATTCCCTTGATGACCCGGATTTGCAGGAGTATCCGGTGGCGGGTAAGAACTTCATACCCCTCGCAGAGGCTGGCGGCAAAGGATGGGGAGAAGCTTCGTTCCTGCTGGAGAAGTTCGATCCGCCGGATGGTGTTCGTGGCGGGGATTCCCTGATTGATGGCCAGTATCCGGACATTCATGATCAGCGGCGCCCAGGCGAGGAGTTTGAGGTTGAACTCTCCCTTGTGCTCTCCTGACCCCTCGGTCCAGAGCCGTTTGAGAAAACCGAGGGGGAGTCTCATCTCCGTGGCCGCCTTGGCCATCCCCCAGAGCGCCTGGAAATAATCCCGTTCCACCGACCGGATGGTTTCCACCAGCATCCCGGCCAGCTCCTGATCACCTGCCACGTACCGGGCGTCGGAGAGGACAATAAGGGACATCATGTTTTTGCCGAAATCTTCGGGGTCACATTCGTAGCGGACGATGCTGCTGAGCCGGCGTTGCCACTGTTGATAGGAGCCGCGCCAGGTGGGATTGGACGGCATCATGTCGCCGGTGCATTTAGCAAATCCGATCTCTGCCAGTCGCTCCACCAGGAGGAGGGAGAAGTGAGCAAACCAGACGTCGGCGTCGTCCCCTCCGTCGTCTCCGTAGACGATGAGGTGATCCTGGTCGGTGATGAGGGTCTGCTCGTCACGACCGTCGCTTCCGGTACTGAGCAGGGCGAAGGTAACGGGAGGAGGACCCTCGCCGTTTTCCAGGAGCTCATCCTGAACCAGTTTCAGCGCACGCCGTGCCAGGAGGTCTCGGTATTCGGTACAGTTGTGATGGAGGGTAAAAACGGCGTGGACCTTCAGGAATTCCGCCATCTCCAACTCATTGAGGAGCCGATGGAGTTCGCCCAGACGGGCGTAGTCGCGGCAGGTGGGGATCTCCTGCAGCAGTCGCCCGCGTTGGTGGGAAAACCCTTCTATCTGATGGATCTCGCCATCCAGTTGGTCCCGAAAAGCGGTCAGAAACCGGAGGATTTCGTCGCTTTCCAGGTAGCGGGTTCGGTCCAGCAACTGTTTGAGGAGAGCGGTGGCGACCTGCTCTGGGGGGGAGTTGGCGACGGTCACGGGATTCCTGCCTTACTCATGAGCAAAACGGGGAAGGCAATCCGCCTTCCCCGTTTCCATGGTGACTAACGACCGTATCAGTGGTCGATGGCCTTGGCCATGCCGATGCCGGTATTCTGGCGGACATAGACTTCGTCGAACATATCCTCGGAACGTTTGCTGGGGAAGGCCAAGGCTGCGAGAATAGCGGCCAGGAAGCCCAGCGGAATGGAGATGATCCCCGGGTTTTTCAGCGTCAGGATGGGAGCGTCCAGGCCAAGGATGGACTTGCCGTCCTTGTTCAGCACGTCGGCTTTTGCCTTATCCAGGGCTTTCAGATCCTTGGCGTCAAGGGTTGCGCCGGGAGCCAGTGCGGCCATCTTTTTTTCCATGGCGTGGATGATCTTTTCACCCTTGGCCGCTTCCAGCTTGGGATAGGTCATGTTGGGGGAGACCATAACCAGACCGATGGAGGCGATGGTTCCCACCACCAGACCGGCGATAACTCCGGCGGTGTTGAACTTCTTCCAGAAGAGGGAGAGCACTACCACCGGAAGGTTCCCCGAGGAAGCTACGGCAAAGGCCAGGGCCACCAGGTGGGCAACGTTTTGTTTCTCGGCGGCGATGCCGATGATGATCCCCACTATCCCCACGACCAGTGAGGTGATCCGGGCTGCCATGACCTGCTCATGCTGGTCGGCGTGGCCGTCCTTGATGACGTTGACATAGATGTCGTGGGCGATGGCTGCCGACGCAGCCAGAACCAGACCGGAAACAACGGCCAGGATGGTGGCAAAGGCGACGGAGCAGAGGAAGGCAAGGAAGATGTCACCCAGTACCGGAGAGATGTCTGCGCCCAACTGTTGTGCCAGGAGGAGGGTGGCCATGTTGCCACCGGCATCGACCTGGGTGATTCCCTGGGGGGTGACGTGGATGGCGGCGCCGAAGCCCAGCAGGGTGGTCAGGACGTAGAACATCCCGATGATCCACATGGCAATGATGACTGACTTACGGGCAGCCTGGGCCGTGGGGACGGTGAAGAAGCGCATGAGGATGTGCGGCATTCCCGCCGTGCCGAAAACCAATGCCATTCCCAGGGAGATCTGGTCAAGAGGATTTTTGAGATAAAGACCCGGTTCAAGGAAACGCTGTCCGGCATCCACGCCGGTGAGGAGGTCGGCGCCGGTCTTGCCGTCTTTCAGCAGCATCTTGGTGACATGGTCCTGGATGTCAGGGCTGTTGACGATCATTTCGAAGAAGCGGAGCGGGTTGAAGCCGGCCTTGGCCATGACCAGGGTGGAAAGGAGGAAGGCGCCGGACATGAGGAGGCCGGCCTTGATGATCTGAACCCACGTGGTGGCGGTCATGCCGCCGAAGACGACGTACCCAACCATCAGGATGCCGACTCCTACGATGGCGGTCCGGTAGGGGACCCCTACCAACAGAGCCATCAGCTTCCCTGCTCCCACCATCTGGGCGGTGAGGTAGAAGGTGGTGACGGACACTGTGGCGATGGCGGCTACGGCCCGGACCGGTTTCGGATCGGTGCGGAAAGAGAGGATATCTCCCATGGTGTACTTGCCGGCGTTGCGGCACGGTTCGGCCACGATGAGGAGCACGGTGATGTAGGCCACCAGCCACCCCACGGAGTACATGAACCCGTCATAGCCGTAAAGCGAGATCATCCCGGAAATTCCCAGGAAAGAGGCCGCAGACATATAATCGCCGGCGATGGCCCAACCATTCTGGGCGCCGGTGATCCCCCCGCCGGCTGCGTAGAAGTCCGCCGCGGTCTTGTTCTTGCTGGCGGCCCTGATGACGACGGCAAGAGTAATGCCGATGATGAAGGCGAACATGGTGAGGGTGATGGCCTTGTTGGCCTTCAGTTCCTTCTTTACGGTGAGCTTGGGCGCCGGCGCGGCGGCTGCCGGTTCTGCCGCGACCGCAGCAGGGGCGGCCATGGCCGGCGCGGAGGCTGCAGTGGCGTCAGTCGGTGCGGTTGGTGTTTTCTGGGGCTCTTCGGCAAAGGCGGCCGTAGCGACGGTGAGTGCCAGCGAAGCGGCGATGATGAACTTGTTAAATGTCATGTGAAATCCTCCTTTACCTAGAGATGAAGTTCGTCGATCAGGTTTCTGGTCATCCGATCGAAATCCTTGTTGGCCACATGGGCATAGTAATGGGCCAGACCCCAGGAGACGAAGAACTGGGAAAGGGCGAAGACGTAACCGAAGTTGATGACGCCGATGATCTTGATCTTGAACAAGCCCGGGGCATAGGCGGCGCCGATGGGGAGGAGGAAGTAGTAAAGGGTGGAGAAGATCCACCAGCCGAACAGAAATGCGCTCTTCTTGTGGTGGAGTTCGACGAACTTCGGGTTTCTGGCGATTGCGCCCCAGTCATACTTTTTTTCTGCCATGGTAGTTGCTCCTTTCGTGAGAGATTGCAGGGTAACCTGTGGTATCCGCGCTGACTGCTTCCGTTGCTCCCCCTTTCACAGTTGTCTGGATTGACGCCGGTCAGATCTTGGCATATCCGAATTTGAATGACAGTATGTCCGCCCCTTCCACCAGGGAAGGGATAATCTCGGTTTCCAGTCGCTCGGTGAGCATCCGGAAAGAGGGGCCCAGCATGGTCAGGGCTCCGACCACCTTGCCGGCATAATCACGTACGGCAACCGCGACGGTAATGATTCCTTCGCCCAGTCCCTCGGTCCCCACGGCTACTCCGCTGTTACGGATCTGATTGAGCTCTTCTTCCAGGAGTTTCACATCCACGGTGGACTGGCGACGGGGACGTTTCCGGAAAACCCGCTCCAGGATGTCTCGGGAATCCAGCGCCCGAATCGCCTTTCCCGCGGCATTGGTGAAGAAGGGGAAACGTTCACCCACCAGTGACGCCGCCTTGATCTGTTGCCCCGAATCCACCATGTCGAGAAAGAGGACCTCGTCGCCGGAGAGTACGGTCATGTACACAGCCTCGTTATGTTTGCGGGCAAGGGTTTCCATGACGGGATGGGCGATCCGGATGAGACTGAGACTCTTCAACATTTTCTGCGCCAGTTCCGCCGCCGGAAGTCCCAGTCGATAGTAGCCGCTACTCTCCTCTTTTTCCACTAAACCCCGCTCTTCCAGGGTCGCCAGGAGCCGGAAAAGCTTGTTCCGGGAAAGCCCCATGGCCTCTGCCAAGTACGGGAGTGTCGGCGCCGCGTGCTCCCCGGTGAGCAGTTCCAGAAGTTCCAAGGCGCTTTGCACGGCTTGAACCGAGTAGGGGGATCTTTCGCGGGGCATCGTAGTGTTTCCAATAACGTTCGTGGTAAACAGCTGTTTAAAAAGAGACGTAATGATTCGTGGAAATTTCTAGCACGACGTTTTAATATAGTCAAGCAGATTTTTGCGCACATTTTGGGTAATGAAAAAAAAATACCGAGAAAACGGTATGATACTTTATGAAATGGTGGAGTATAGAAATTATTTTTTTGGATTTCTTTCTGTTTAGAACGAAGTTTATATTCTCATTATTGATCTTTCCGAAGCGGAGGGAGTCGCGGGAAGGACGTGGTAGCTAACCTCCCCCGGAAACTCCGGCGGAAGCCGAATTTCCCGCTTTACATCCTTCGGTGCGCTGTGCTAGCATTTCCCGGTTTACCGGGAGCATAAATGAAGTCACTTCGGCAGCAAGGGGAGTCGGATCATGTCGGGTCATAATAAGTGGAGCACCATCAAGCACAAGAAGGGGGCCGCTGACGCCAAGCGGGGGAAGGTTTTCACCAAGATTATCAAGGAGATCTCGGTGGCGGCAAAGCTTGGAGGGGGGGACCCCGGTGGAAATCCGCGTTTGCGGACTGCCATCGACAAGGCCAAGGCCGAGAACATGCCCAAGGACAATGTGGAGCGGGCTATCAAGAAGGGGACCGGCGGGATGGAAGGGGTCGTCTACGAAGAGATCGTCTACGAGGGGTATGGCCCCGGCGGGGTCGCGGTGCTCGTGGAGGTTCTGACCGACAACCGTAACCGCTCCGTTTCCGATATCCGGAGCATTTTCAGCAAGTGCAACGGCAACATGGGGGAGGCGGGGTGTGTCGCCTGGATGTTCGACAAAAAGGGACTCATCGTCTTCCCGAAATCGGTGGATTTCGACAAGCTCTTCGAGGCGGCCATCGAGGCGGGAGCCGACGATGTTGTGGATGAAGAGGAGCAGATCGAGGTGCTTACCGACCCTTCCGCTTTCATGGCGGTGCGGGACCTCCTCATCGCCGCGGGTTTCAAGCCGGACTCCGCCGAAGTCACCAGTATTCCCCAGACCACGGTGGAGCTGGAGGGGAAGAATGCCGAGAATATGCTCAAACTCATGGACCGGATGGAAGACAATGACGACGTCCAGAATGTTTACGCCAATTTCGACATCTCCTCCGAGGAGATGGAAAAGATGATGTGAGGAGGGTGAGCTGATTTCATGATCATTCTCGGCATCGACCCCGGGTCGCGCATTACCGGCTATGGTCTCATCAGGACGGAAGGTACGCGCCTTATTCACCTGGACAACGGCGGGATCCGCACTGACGCTGCGTCAGATTTCCCCGGTCGGTTGGGGCGGATTTTCGCCGGGATAACCGAAATCATCGAAAGGTACGCCCCGGAGGCCGTGGCGGTGGAGAACATCTTCTTCTCCAACAACGCGCAGAGCGCCCTGAAGCTGGGGCAGGCCAGGGGGGCTGCCGTGGTGGCCGCCGTCGTGCAGGGGATTCCGCTCTTCGAATACTCGGCCCTGCAGGTCAAGCAGGCGGTGGTGGGGCACGGGAAGGCTGCCAAGGAGCAGGTGCAGCATATGGTAAAGGTATTGCTCAATCTGGCGGAACCGGCTCAGGCCGACGCCTCCGATGCCCTGGCGGTGGCCATCTGCCATGCCAATTCCATGGGGTTGGCGCGCAGGATAAAGGCGATGGGATAATGTCATGATTGCACTTCTCAGCGGCATCATTGCCCACAAGTCTCCGGAACAGATCATCCTCGACGTTAATGGCGTCGGGTATCGGGTCCAGATTCCTTTTTCCACCTACTACGACCTCCCCGATGAGGGGGGGAGGAGCACGCTTCAGATCCATACGTACGTGAAGGAAGACGCCATTCACCTCTATGGTTTTCGGACGGTGGCGGAAAAAAGTTTTTTTCAGCTTCTCATCAGCGTTTCCGGGGTTGGCCCCAAGTTGGCCAACGGCATCCTCTCCAACAGTCCTGTGGAGGAGCTCCGGCGCGCCCTCATGACCGGCGACCTGGTCAGGTTGGCGGCGGTGCCGGGAATCGGGAAGAAGACCGCTGAACGACTCGTACTGGAACTTCGGGAGAAGGCCTTGAAGCTGGATCCGGGAGGGGAGCCGGCGGGAGCCGGCGAACTTCCCACGGCGCTGCCGGGGGTCACCGACGATGTGGCCTCGGCCCTCGTCAACCTGGGGTATAAGGAGGCCGTGGTGAAAAAGGCGCTGAGCGAACTCCCCACAACCCCCCAGGATACCGTGGAAACACTCCTCAAGCAGGTCCTCAAGCTGCTGATGAAATAATCCCTCGTTTAATCCTCAATCAAGAGTTTTCCGGTAGAACTTCACTGCGATGGCCATCATGATGAGCGTAAAGAGGAGGAGCGGCCAGATGTTGGGCCAGAGGAGCGGCAGGGTGCTTCCCTTGAGGAAGATCCCCCGGATGAGTCGGTTGAAGTAGGTGAGGGGAAGAAGGTTCCCCAGGATCTGCGCCCACCGGGGCATGCCGTGGAAGGGGAACATGAAGCCGGACAACAGCATGTTCGGGAGAAAGTAGAACATGGTGAGCTGCATGGCCTGTAACTGGTTTTGCGCCAGGGAGGAGATGGTCATCCCCACCGTCAGGTTGGCTATGACAAAGAGGAACGCTGCCAGGTACATGGTGACGACGCTCCCGGTAAAGGGGACGTTAAATATCAGGCGTGCGGCCAGGAAGATGATCGTGGACTGGATCATTCCGATGGCGATGTAGGGGACGAGCTTGCCGGTCATCACCTCCAGGGGGCGAACCGGCATGGCCAGCAGGTTTTCCATGGTTCCCCGTTCGCGTTCCCGGGTAATGGCCAGCCCCGTCATGAGGACCATCATCAACGTGAGAATGACCCCCATGATGCCGGGTACGATGTTGTAGGAGCTTATCCCCTCCGGATTGTAGAGGCGGTGGACCAGTATCCGGAAGGGGGGCTCTCCCCCCGCCAGAGCCGCCAGGGGGCCGGTGAGATCTTTCACGGAGACGGAGTGGGAAAGCTGGGTAACGGAGGCCAGGGCCATTCCCGTTGCCGTGGGGTCGGTGGCATCGGCTTCCAGCAGCAGGGAGGGGTGCTCTCCCCGGAGCAGGCTTCGGGTGAAGCCGGCGGGGATGGTCAGGACGAAGAGGACCTCCCCCTGGGCCAGGGCCCTGCGGCCGGCCTCCTCGCTGGGGAGTTCGCCGACGATGCGAAAGTAGCCCGATCCCTTCATCGTGGAGATAATCGTGCGGGTAATGTCGCTACCATCGGCGCTGATGATCGCCATGGGCATCTGTTTCGGGTCGGTGTTGATGGCGAAGCCGAAGAGGGCCAACTGTGCCAGGGGGATGCCGATGATCATGGCAAAGGTAAGGCGGTCGCGTCTCAGCTGCAGAAACTCCTTGAGGACCATGCCCCACCAGCGCGCCGGAGAAAATTCGTCGGAGAGCCTCATGGCGCGTTCGTACCCGGAGTGTCGACGCGGTTCATCATGTAGATAAAGATATCTTCCAGGGAGGTCTCAAATCGCTCCATTCGGCAGCAGCTGTCCGCTGTTATGGCCCGGAGCGTACTTTCCAGCAGCAGTCCGTCCGTCCCGCTGGCGTGGAGCATGGCGCCGAAGAGGACGGTCTGCAACACCCCGGGGAGCCCCTGCAATTTCCGGGAAAGCCCGGTGAGATCGTTGCCCCGGAGGAGCCAGGTGGTCAACCCCTGGGCGTGGATGATCTCGGCGGCGCTTCCCTGGGCAAGGAGTTTCCCCGAGGCGATGTACGCCAGCTTGTGGCACCGTTCCGCTTCGTCCATGTAGTGGGTGCTTACCAGCACGGAGATCCCCCTGGCCGAGAGGCTATGCAGCTCTTCCCAGAAGTCTCGCCGTGCCGCAGGATCGACGCCGGCCGTCGGCTCGTCCAGGAGCAACAGCTCCGGGTCGTGCAGCAGGGAGGCTGCCAGGGCCAGGCGCTGTTTCCACCCGCCGGAGAGTGCACCGGTCAGTTGGCGGCTCCGATTCGTCAGTCCCAACCCCTCCAAGGCACGGTCAACCACCTCCCGGCGGCGGGGGATGCCGTACATCCGTGCGGCGAAATCCAGGTTTTCCCGCACCGTCAGGTCATCCCAGTAGGAGAACTTCTGAGTCATGTACCCCACCCGGCGCTTGATGCCGGCGCTCTCCCGGAGGATATCGTACCCCAGGCAGGCGCCGGATCCCGTGTCAGGGAGGAGGAGGCCGCAGAGCATCCTGATGGTGGTCGTCTTGCCGCTGCCGTTGGGGCCGAGAAATCCGAAAATTTCCCCCCGCCTGACCTGCAGGGAAAGATCCCTGACGGCATGCCGGTCGCCAAAATGCTTGTTCAGTCCGCTGACCTGGATGGCAAGGTCGGCGTTCATGGCATCCTCACGGAAACCGGTTGTCCGGGATGGAGTTGGGGCGCGGCGGTGGTGGGGCGAGCCTCCAGAAGGAATACCAGCTTGGCCCTGGTCTCGTTACTGTAGATGACGGGGGGGGTATACTCGGCTTCGGTGGAGATATAGGTGATCCTGGCCGGGATCTCGGCCGGGGAACCGTCGCAGCTGAGGACCACCACCTTTCCCGGGGAGAGTCTCCCCAGGAGCGGTTGGGGGACGAAAAATCGAACCTTCACGTTTTCCGGAGGGAGCAGGCGAACCACCGGCGCACCCGCAGGAACCCACTCCCCTTCCTTGTAGAGGGTGTCAAAGACCAGCGCGGCGGCGGGTGCGGCGACCCCTTTCTCCCCCAGCTTCCAGACGGCCTGGTCGAGGGTTGCCCGGGCGGCGGCGGTGGTGGCCGTCTGTTCCCTGATCTGTTCGTCCCGGGCAGCCAGGCGGGCCACCGTCAACTGCCCCTCCAGCTCGCGTACCCGTGCGGTGTCCTCTTCCGCCAGGGCACGGATGTCGTCCAGTTCTCCACGGGAAACGATCCCTGCGTCGAAGAGCGTACTCTCCCGTGCCAGGTTTTGGGCCGCCACTTTCTCCCTTGCCAGTGCCTGGGCCAGCTGAGCCCGGATCACTTCCAGTTCCTGATCCCGTTTCCCGCTGCGCAGATCCCTGAGCCGGGCCTGGGCGGCGGACCACTGCCGGTCGGTCTGACGGAGGAGGAGGGCTTCGTTCCTGGATTCCAGGGTGAACAGGGGGGCGCCGGCGGGTACCCGTTCCCCCTTGGTTACCAGGAGGCGCTCCAGGCGTCCTCCCTCGGAAGACGCCATGGAGACGAACTCCCCCTCCACATACCCCTGAAGTGTGGGTGAACTACTACCCTGGCAGCCGGACAGGATCAGCAGGGTGGCGGCGACGGCCACGAGCCGCAGGGAGGCGTCCCACGGTTTGACGGTGAAGTGCGACATGACCCCTTTCCTACCCTTTCACGATATATACCGAGCAGGGGGAATGCTGGACGACCTTGTGGGAGACGCTTCCCACCAGTTTTCGTTTGAGGAACCCCTTGCCGGAACTGCCGATGACAATGACATCGATATCCTCTTTTTTGGCGCAGGAGATCAGCTCATCCGCCGGATCGCCGTAGGCGATGCGGATCTCCAGAGGGATCTCCATTTCCCGGGCGTCCTTTTCCACGATGAGGAAGACCCTTTGGCGGAGCTCTTCCCACTCCTTGGTCTGGGTGACCGGTCCCTTGGGGATGAAATCGGCGAAGGTGGGGTTGGGGGTATTGGGAAGGACCAGCATGGCGTAGACGGTGCTCTTGAACTTGCTGGGATTACCCGCCGCAAGTCTGACCGCCTCCTGGGCCGCCTTGTCCGACTGGGGAGATCCGTCAATGGCCACGAGGATCTTCTTGGCGAGATTCAGCATATCGTCTCCTTTGTCCGGGGATGATGCCGCTCCGGAGGAAAAACCTCCGGAGTCGCTTTTCTGACTTGACTTTCGTAAAACATAATTCTATATTTCTCGTGAGCAACAATACCATGTATGATCGGCAGTTGGGGAGAAGTTTTTTCTTTCGTTGTTGCAAAAATGAAGACAATATTTAATAAATAAAACAGTTGGAAAAGCGTTTTATCTACGAAGAGGGAAGCAGGTACCGAAAATGGCACGAAAAGAAAAGACCGAATATATTATCCAGGCGGTTTCCCATGCTCTGGACCTGCTGGAACAGTTCCATGACGAAGTGGACGAACTGGGAGTTACGGAGCTTTCCAAACGGCTGAAGCTCCATAAAAACAACGTATTTCGGCTCCTGGCGACGCTGGAGTCCCGCGGGTACATCGAGCAGAACCGGGTGACGGAGAACTACCGCCTGGGACTCAAGACCCTGGAACTGGGGCAGACCTTCATCCGGCAGATGGGGCTGCTGCGTCAGTCCCGGCCGGTGTTGGAAGAGCTGGTCCGGCAGTGTAACGAGACCTCCTACGTGGCGATCCTGAAGGATTTTCATATCATCTACCTGGATGTGGTGGAGACCGACCTGACCGTCCGGGTGGTCCCGCGGGTCGGTTCGCGGCTCCCGGCCTACTGCACAGCGGCGGGGAAGGTGCAGATCGCCTACATGACCGACGAGGAACTGGAACAGTACCTTCCCACCAAGGAGCTCAAGCGATACACCCCCTCCACCGTCACCGACCGGGACCTGCTGAAGTCGCAGCTCAAAGTCATCGCGGAGCAGGGGTACGCCATCGACAACGAGGAGTTGGATCTGGGGGTCCGCTGCGCCGGGGCGCCTATCCGGGATTACACCCGTCGGATCATTGGCGCAGTGAGCCTCTCCGGCCCCTCCATGCGGTTCAGCGACGAGCGGCTGGAGCAGGAACTGATCCCGTTGGTGAAGCGGGCCGCGGAAGAGATCTCCGGCAAGCTGGGATATCACAAGTAACGAAAAAAGGTAACGATCCAAACCATGGAACGCGGATCTTGCGGATACGTGCGGATACGCGTTAGCCGCGTTCCATGGTTGTTATGCTTCATTCCCCTGTAGTTCGTTCCGATACCATCGCTCATACTCCGCCACCAGCTCTCGCACCTGCTTCTTCAGCGGTGGCGTAAGCGGTCCCACCGCCACCAGGTTGAGATTGCCGGGGGCGAAAAGGATGCGGGCCACTTCCCGGAGGTTCTCACTTCCCACCGCCAAAACCTCCCGCTGCTCTTCTTCGGGGGGCCATACCACCCCCACCACCTCGCCCCAACCGAACCTCACCTGCATATCGTAACAGGAATCAAAGCCGAATTCCAGCTCGTAGAGATACCAGCTCCTCACTCGCGCCAGTTCGTCAGGGGGGACGAGCTCCGTCACGATCCTTCGGAGTTCGTTCAGGGTTGCAGCCACCGCTGCCACCAGGTTATCCGGCGCCGTGGAGAAATCCAGGGAAAAACTCCCGGTCTCGGTGTATGCGGCGATGACGGCGTCCACCGAGTAGACTACCCCCATCTCCTCCCGGAGTTTCAGGTGGAGGCGTGAACTCCCCCCCCCGGAGAGAAGCCGCCTCAGGAGGCGGACCGCCATGAGACGACCATCACTGATGGGGAATCCTCGAAAGGCGAGCTGCAGATCCACCTGGCTGTCTTCATCCTGAACGAAGAGGGTCCGGGGGATGCTCTGGACACCTGCGAACGGGACAGCGGGGGGCGAGGTCCCCTCCTCCCAACTCCCGAACGCCTCTTCCGCTGCCCGGAGCAGCCCGGAATGATCGACCCTGCCCACTGCCACCAGCACCGCGTTGTTCGGGCGATAATAGCGCCCCAGATGCTCCCGGAGCTCTTCCCGGGTAAAGGAGCTGATACTCGCCAGAGTTCCCACGGTGGGCATCCCCAGCGGGTGTTCCGGCCAGAGGAGCCGGGAGGTGACCGTGTCGATGTCCACCTCCTCCCCCTTTTCATTCAGGTCGTCCAGTGCCTCCTCGATGACGATACGTTGTTCGGTCTCCATATCGGTGAGGAGCGGGGTGCGGAGCATGGAGGCGAAGAGCGCTACCCCTTGCGCCACGTGGTCCGGATGAATCCGGGAATAGACACAGGTTGTCTCCGCGTCGGTGGCGGCATTGACGGCGCCGCCGATGGCCTCGAAGGCGGTTTCCAACTCCAGTCCGGTGGGATATCCCTGGGAGCCTCGAAAGAGCATATGCTCCAGGAAGTGGGAAAGCCCCTCTTTTGCCGGAGGATCATCTCGCCCTCCGACCTTTATATAGAGAGCCACCTCCGCGGTATGAAGATGCGGCATGGCCACGGTAACGACTCGCAACCCGTTACCCAGGAGCGTTTTGTCCCACTGTATCATAGTAGTCCCTCTTTCCCGCCGGTCACAGCCTGTCGGCGGATCTGATGACACCCTAGACGAAAGCGGGGCGGATGTCAAAGGTTCCCCCGGCGTAGCCGTGGCGGCAGCGGGGTAATGTATGGTGGTGTGGTTTTTATGTTGATTTTCCCCGATCTCTTGGCTATGTTCTTCCTTTACCGGACAAGGAGCAGATCATGACCATGATGCACGCGGCACTCCTGGGAATCATCCAGGGGCTTACCGAGGTTCTTCCCATCAGCAGTTCCGCCCATCTGATCCTCATTCCCCGGTTCCTGGGATGGCCCGAGTCGGGGCTCACCTTTGACGTCGCCCTGCATCTGGGAACATTCATGGCTCTGGCGATCTATTTCCGGCGGGACATCGTCGATCTGGCGGCCAATTTTTCCAGCGGACTTAAACAGGGGCGGTTCCGGACTCCTGCTGCTCGCCTCCCCCTCTATCTCATTGCCGGGACGATTCCCGCCGCCATCTTCGGCAAGACACTGGAGAAGCCCATCGAGGAGCTCTTCAGGCATAGCCCCCTCCTCATCGCCGGCTTTCTCATCGGTTTCGGTCTCCTCCTTGGTTTTGCCGACACGGTGGGTCAGAAAAGATGGAAACTCGACCGGATCACACTCAAGTCGGCCCTCATCATCGGCATCGCCCAGTGCCTGGCGCTCTGTCCCGGCGTCTCCCGTTCCGGGATTACCATCACCGCGGCGCTTCTCCTGGGGTTCAACCGGGAGAGCGCGGCTCGCTTTTCCTTCCTTCTTTCTTTACCCATCGTGGCCGGCGCCGCCCTCCTCAAGGTGGGGCATCTGATGAGAAGCGGCATCCCGGTGGGGGAGGGGGGAATCCTCCTGGTGGGGATCGTCACCTCAGCTTTCTTCGGTTACTTCAGCGTCGCCTTCCTCCTTAAACTGGTTCAGCGCCGTTCTCTTTACCCCTTTGTCTGGTACCGTGTCGTCGCGGGGATCGGCTTTATTGCCTCGATTCTGCTTGTGCGCCAAGGAGGATGAGGATGACCGGAGGGATCAAGGAGTGGCCCGTGGCGGAACGTCCCCGGGAAAAACTGCTGAAGTTCGGCGTGGAAAAACTCTCCGAGGCGGAACTCCTGGCCATTATCCTTCGGACGGGAGATTTTTCCAGCCACCGCACGGCCCTGGATATGGGGCGGTTGCTCATGGTCCGGTTCGGCACTCTTCGGGGGATGGTTCGGGCCTCCGTGGCGGAGATTTGCGAGGTTTCGGGAATCGGTCCCGCCAAGGCTGCTTCCCTCAAGGCGGCCTTTCAACTTGCCACGAAGCTGAGTCAGGAAACTCTCAGGATCGGCGCCGACCGCTATACCGACCCATCCCAGGTCTTTGAATACTATCGCTTCCGCTACCGGGAGGAGCGTAAGGAGTATTTTATCGCCATGCTCCTGGACGGGAAGAACCGTATCCTCAGGGAGGTGCAAATCTCCGAGGGATCCCTCAACCAGAGCATCGTACACCCTCGCGAACTCTTCATGCCGGCGGTGCGGGAATCCGCTGCCGCCGTCATTCTCGTCCACAACCACCCCACCGGCGATCCCACTCCCAGTCGTGAGGATCTGGCCATCACCCGGAGGCTACGGGAGGCCGGCGATATCATGGGGATCAAGATCCTCGACCATATCATCATCGGTGATGAGCAGTTTACCAGTTTCGTCAGTCAGGGGCTACTGTAGCATGGCTATCCGTTTTCTACTCCAACAGTTGGGCGGTTCGGCCCTGACCCTTCTTCGTGAGATGGGGCGAATGCTGACCTTCCTGGGATACGCGCTCTATATCGTTGTCCGTCGCCCCGGCCGTCCCATCCATATCCTCAAACAGCTCCATTTTATCGGCACCAAATCCCTCTTCGTCATCTGTCTCACCGCCGTCTTCACCGGCATGGTCCTGGGGCTCCAGGGGTACTATACTCTGGCTAAGTTCGGCTCGGAAGGAATGCTCGGTTCCGCGGTGGCTCTTTCGCTGATCCGGGAGTTGGGACCAGTCCTGACGGCGCTCATGGTGACCGGTCGGGCAGGGAGCGCCATCACCGCCGAGATCGGGATCATGAAGATTACCGAGCAGATCGACGCCCTCAAGAGCATGGCCCTGGAGCCGTTCAAGTACTTGGTCTCCCCCAAGATTATCGCCGCAGTCCTTGCCGTCCCACTCCTGTGCGCCCTGTTCGACGTGGTGGGGATTGCGGGGGGGTATCTGGTGGGGGTCAAGCTGCTGGGGATCAATCCGGGAACCTACTTTTTCGAGATGGAGAAGAGTGTGGTGGGGAGGGACGTGCTCTCCGGATTCGTGAAGTCGCTCTCCTTCGGGCTCATCATCTCCTGGGTCTGCTGTTTCAAGGGATATACCGCCGGTCATGGCGCGGAGGGGGTCTCACGGGGGACTACGGCGGCGGTGGTCATGTCGTCGGTGCTGATCCTGGTCTGGGATTACTTCCTTACGTCGGTGCTGCTGTGATCAAACTTGTAAATGTCTGTAAATCCTTCGGTTCCCAGGCCGTGCTCAACAACCTCTGTCTGGATATCCGTCGCGGAGAGATCACCGCCATCGTCGGGCCCAGCGGTGAGGGGAAGAGCGTTCTCCTCAAGCAGTTGATCGGCCTCCAGGCCCCGGATAGTGGCCAGGTGCTGGTGGATGGGACGGATATCACGGCTCTGGGACGCTCCGGTATGAACCGTATTCGGGAAAAGTTCGGTATGTTGTTCCAGAATGCGGCCCTCTTTGATTCCCTGACGGTGTTCGAGAATGTCGCCTTTCCTCTGGAGGAGAAAACGCGCCTTTCCCGGGAGGAGATCAGGAGCAAGGTTCATGAGGCGTTGCGGCATGTGGGGCTTTCGGGGATCGACGACAAATACCCCGACGAACTCTCCGGGGGGATGAAGAAGCGGGTGGGGTTGGCTCGGGCGCTCCTCCTGAAGCCGCAGATCATCCTTTTTGATGAGCCGACCACGGGGCTCGATCCCATCATCTGCCGGGCGATTCACCAGCTCATTGCCGACACCCACAGGCTTTTCGGTTTCACTGCGATCATTGTTTCCCATGAAATTCCCGATATTTTTGATATTTCCCACCGGGTCGCCATGCTCTTTCGGGGGGAGATCATTGAAGAAGGGCCCACTGAGATCTTCCGGAACTCCCGGCATCCGGTGGTCCGCCAGTTCATTGACGGGAGCCTGGACGGTCCCATTCAGTTTCTCAAATAGACAAAGCGCCGTTAGGTTAAAGGAACGGATATGAAAAAAGGTAATCTGGAACTTTCCGTGGGAATCTTCATGCTGGTCGGGATCCTCTGCCTCGGGTATCTCTCCATCAAACTGGGGAAGATGGAGTTCGTTGGGGGGGACACCTACGGTCTCTACGCCGAGTTTGAGTCGGTCTCCGGCCTGAAGCAGGGGGCGTTCGTGGAGATTGCCGGAGTTGAGGTGGGGCGGGTGGAGAGCATCGCTTTTCTTCCCGCCAAGGGGGTGGCCCGGGTGAACCTGAGGATCAATGGCGGGGTAAAACTCCAGGATGACGTCATCGCCGCAGTCCGTACCAGGGGGATCATCGGTGACAAGTTTGTCAAGTTGAAACCGGGGGGATCGGAAAAGCTCCTGACGTCGGGGGGGCGGATCCGGGAGACCGAATCCTCGGTGGATATAGAGGAACTTCTGAGCAAGTATATTCATGGTAAGGTGGAGTGAAATCGGTTACCGGTAATCGGTGACTGGTGACGGGGAGGGAAAGATGGCGAAATTTAACATGGTACTGGCGGCAGTGGCGGCGATCTGTTTCTGCTCCGGACCGCTTTTTGCTGCGGAAACGGAGACCCCCGGGAAGTTGGTGGTCGGCCTGGAGGAGGCGATCAGTCGGGCTTTGAGTCAGGCTCCGGAGCTGGGGGAATCCCAGGCGGATATTGATCTGGCCGAGTCGAAGCTCAGGGAGGCAGGGGGGTACCGGTTTCCCCGCATTGATTTCCTCGCGCTGACGGGACCCGCTCCTCAAGCCGACAAGCGGGATTTTGCACAGGCTGACACCGGCTATGGCCTCAGTCACCTCACCTGGTTTGGTTCGGGAGACCTTCTTCTCACTCAGCCGCTGTATACCTTCGGCAAGATCAGCGAGAATATGAAGGCCGCCGGGTTCGGCATAGAAGTGGACCGGGCGAAAAAAGAGCAGCGGCGCAACGAGATCGTCCGCACTGTCCGCGAATATTATTACGGATTGCTGTTGGCACGGGAGATGAAGGGGCTCATTCAGGAGGTCCAGGGGTACCTTGATTCGGCGAGAACCAGCACCAGGAGGCTGCTGGATCAGGGTTCACCCAATTCAGACGAATTGGATATTTACAAGCTTGACGCCTTTACGGGGGAGGCCGCCAAGTACCTTAATGAGGCGAATCGCGGTGAGGAACTGGCCCTGGCAGCACTTCGGGTCCGGCTGGGACTCCCTTCCGGGGCAGATCTGGATATTGCCGACGAACATCTCACCCTGGGCGACGCCGGGATCAAGGATCTCTCCCTTCATCTGGCCGACGCGGAAAACCGTCGCCCCGAGTACCGCCAGATCCGCGATGGGCTCAAGGCCCGAGCTTCTTTGGTGGAGGCGGCCCAGGCGACCTTCTATCCCGATGTCTTTCTTGCCGTCGCCTACAGCGCTGCTTATTCCCCAGGTCGCGACAAGATCAACAACCCCTATGTGACGGACTTTTTCCGGCACAACTGGGGGGGAGTCTCTCTGGGGGTCAAGTGGCATCTTGATTTCGGGATCACTGCCGCCAGGGTCGCCGCGGAGCAGGCTCAGTACGAACGTCTTCAAAAGACCGGGGAGTATGCTGCGGCCAACATTCCTCTGCAGGTTCGAAAGTATCAGCTGGAGCTGGTGGAGGCGAAGCGGAGTGCGGAAAATCTGCAGACGGCCTGGACCAATGCCCGGAAGTGGACCGTGGCCGGCGTGGCCAACTTTGACTTCGGGGTCGGGCCGGCCCGGGAGATCTTCGAGGGGTTGCAGAACTACGCCCGGATGAAGGGTGAGTATTATCAGACGTTGTACCATTTTCGGGTCGCCCAGGCGAACCTCCTGCTGGCCACGGGAGAACCCCCGGGGGAAAAATAGTTCTTTTCGCACAGAAGGAGATAAAGGAAATGCGTGTTTTCGGTTGTATGTTGCTGCTGGTTCTGGTCCTGGCTGTTCCCTCCTGGGGGGCGTCGCCGACGGTGGAGGTGAGAACGACGGTGGACGAGGTGGTCCGGATCGTCGCCGACAAGGAGCTCAAGAAGCCGCATAATGAACAGAAGCGGCGCAAGGCGCTGAAGGGGGCTATCGGGCTACTCTTCGATCACGGCGAGATGGCGAAACGTTCCATGGGGCAGAACTGGAAGGAGATCTCGCCACTCCAGCAGAAGGAGTTCACCGACCTCTTTGCGACCCTCCTGGAGAACTCCTACGCCGGCAAGATCGAATCGTACAACAACGAAAAGATCGTCTATCTGAAAGAGGTCGTGGAGGGGGAGTATGCCGAGGTCAAATCGCGCATCGTCACGGCAAAGCGGGACGAATTTTCCCTTGAGTATCGCCTCCTGCGGGAAGGAGAGCGGTGGAAGGTCTATGATGTGGTGATTGAAGGGGTGAGTCTGGTCTCCAACTATCGATCCCAGTTCAACAAGATCATCAAGTCGCAGGGGTACCCGGAGTTGGTGAAAAGGCTGAAGGTCAAGAAAGAAGAGCTCACGGCGCCTTGATCCACCGCGTAAATAACTCCTCAGACCCCGAGTTCGACAGAAGTATGATTGGAAGCTACTATTGTATTGATTTGTAATTATTAATTATGGTAGTATCGTTCCCCTGTGGATAGTCGCTAAATCCAAACAGGGGGATGATATGCCATGAACAGTATCATTATGATCTGCGATGATTCACATATCGCTACGATCAAGGAGAGCCTCCAGCCCCTCCTGGTGGAGAAGATCGGTATCCTTTCTGATTTCGACACCGGCCTCAAGGAGGTTTTTGAAAAGCGTCCCCACGTCGTCTTCATTCAGGATGAAATAGCCGGGATAAGAGGGGAAACGGTTACCCGGCACATCAGGTCTCTTCTTCAGAGTAAATCACCAGAGTTTATCCAGCTGAATCATCTTCCCGCTGTTTCCGGTACGCTCACCGGTCTTGGTAACGATATCAATCTGAACCTTCCCCAGGAGGAGCTGCTGGCGCTCTTCAGGGAGCGGTTGGAGCAGTTCCCCGGTATCTCCTGGAGGAAGGAGGTGGCGGAAGGGGGCGATATCCAGCCGGTTGAGCGTCCCCTCCCGCTTTTCCACGAAGAACCGGGAGCGACGCCTCCACCAGCAGCACCGGCGTTTTCCCTCCCCACGTCACCTCCGTCGTCGGGTACTGCTGCGGTCCCCCCACCTGGGGATATGGACGCTGCCGTCTCAGTTACCTTGTTCCCGGCAGGGTCCGGACCTCCCCTGTCACGGTATCGATGGGCGTTGCTGAGTGGGGGAGCCATGGTGCTCCTCTGCGGCGCCGTGTCGTATTACCTCCTTCCTGTCCCCCCCGCACTCCGGCTGAAAAGCGCATCTTCACAACAGATGATACCCGTTTCCGGTCCGTTACCGCCGGCTCACCCAAGAATGGCACTCCCGCCGAGACTCCCTTCGTGTATCCCCAAGGAAGGGTTCGATCCGGCGTACGGCGCGGCCAGGCCGGGGTGGGAGCGTTATGTGTCATCAGGGCAGGAGTACCTCGTTTTTAGAGAAAAAGGAGCCTTACGGGCGCTTCAGGCCATCGCTCTGGGGGAGGACCCCCTTCCTCCCCCCATGGTTTCCTCACTACTCCGCGAACTCTCCGGGGAGAGCAACTGCGTCATCCTCTCCCGCTCCAGTCGCGACGGCTATCTTATCGAACAAGGAAGAGGCTCTCAAGGAATTGAAGTCATCTTCTATAAAAAGAAAGGCACCGGTGCAACTCGCGGGGTTGTGGTCTCGATCCCCCGACCGGGTGACGATGGACCCAGAACATGAACGTATCCATAACGTACGGTGTCCTCCTTTCCGTCCCGCTTCTCCTGGTGCTACTCGGCGGCAGGGCTGACGCCCTGGATCGCCGTTTCGAACTGGATCCCCAGCTTCTGGAACAGAAGAGTGTCCCCGCAGTAAAGGCGAAACGGCTGGTCTCCCCTCAGCGACCACCCGGCAGATCGGAGGTACGACTCCGGCGATCAGCGGTTCCGGACGGATCGCTCCCGCGACGGGGGAAAACGTCGGGAAGTGGCGTCGGGGGGGTAGTTATGAAAATCGTTCCCCCCTCCGGACGACAGGAGATGGCGTCGTTGCATACGCTCTGGGACAAGCTGATCCCCGGAGTTCAGATGGAGGGAGGGCTTGAGCTGGGTGCGGACAACTTCTCCCTGGCGCTGGCTGGCGGAGCATATGAGATCATCCCTGCCGCCGACGGAGGGCGGATCATCATCGACGCCAACCGGACCATTCCTCCCCTGGTCGGGGCTCTCATTCGGGAGAAGGAGCCAGCCATCAGGATCGTCACCGGAACACCGGGTAGTGGAAAACGTTTTTACTCCCAACTGCTGAACTCTGCGGGATTCTATTCCGTTGAGCCTGATTTTACGGTGGAATTCGGTGATGATCCGCGCCTGTCGGTATCGGCGGAGTACCGGATTGAGCGGACGGCGGAAAGCTTTTTACACAATGAAACGGTTCTCCTCTATACCCATGTGGGCCGTTACGCTATTCCTCCGTCACTGCAGGGGTTTCTGGGAGCGGCAGGCTTCCGGGTGGTCGAGCCTGACCTCCCGCCCCATGATTCACCCCCCTTGCGGGACCGTTTCATTCCGCTGTCCGGGGGGGGGCGGTTACAGGTTGTTGATACGGTACTGGATGCGGTGGGAGTGGCGCCGGAAGCGGGCAAGTCCATCGAATTTCCGGGATGGGTACCCCAGGGGATCACCCTCAAGGTCCGGGTGGATCGTTTCTTTGCCGTCAAGGGGAGATACTATGCCCTCACCGTATACGATGGGAACCCGGCAAGCTACACCCTTGTGCGTCTTCTGGAGAGCAAGGGGGTCACGGTCGTGCTCCTTGCTCCCGAGGACGAACAGCGTACGGTCATCGGCAAGCTCCTGGCCGCCCTTAATCTTCCCGCCACGTTGGAACCCCATCGTCTCTGGCCACTGCGGGATACCCCTTACACGGTACAGATGAGCGGATACCTGCTGCGCGACCCGGCCAGCGGTCGTACCACCTTTCTCACCGATCGGGAGGTCTCACCACTCATGCTGGAGCTCATCGCCCGTAACGGTTACGCCGTGACCGGGATGCAGCCGTAGCGGAAACGGCCGCCATGGAGACGAAAAAAAAACTGGGCGAGATCCTCATCAAGGATCGGCTCATTACGACGGAGCAGCTGGGGGAGGCGCTGGAACTTCAGAAACTGTTCCCTGAGCAGACCATCGGGCAACTTCTCTGTCGACTTGAGTTCATAAATGAGGTGGACCTGGGGTATATTCTGGAACAGAAGGGGAGCCGTCAGGAACTCCGGCAGATTCTTGTCCGGAAAAAGTTCCTGGCTGAAGAGGCGGTGCAGGAGGCCGTGGAGCTGAGTAGCAAGGAACGGATTCCTCTCCCCCGGATGCTTCTCAAGCTTCAGCTGCTGGATGAAGAGGGGATCGCCCAGGCTCTTGCGCTTCAGTACGATCTCCCTTGTGTTCATCTGGACAGCATTACCATCGATGAGGGGATGAACCGGTATATCTGCGCGAGCTACGCCCAGAAGCGGCGGATCATTCCGGTATCTAAAATCGGCAACACCCTCACCCTGGCCATGGCGACCCCTCTGGATCTGGACGAAATCAAGGAGCTTTCTTCTTCACTCCGGCTGAAGGTTATTCCGGTGGTTGCCAGCGAGAGCGAGATCCTCCTTGCCCAACAACGACTCTACAAGGGGGTCCCCGCCGCGCCCACCCGTCTGGAGTCGGAGCTGGAGGATATTCCGGACAGTATCGTGGAGATCCTTTCCGAAGGGGGAGATGAGCCGGAGATTGACGAAGAGGTTACCAGGGTCACCGAGAGAGACAGTATCCTCGTCAAGTTGGTGAACAAGATCATCTTCGATGCTTACCAGCAGAATGCTTCGGACATTCATATCGAACCGGCCATGGGGCGTGAGGATGTCATCGTCCGGATCAGGATTGACGGTCGCTGCAAACTTTATCAGAAGATTCCGTACAAGTACAAATACGCCCTGGCTTCCCGCATCAAGATCATGGCCGAACTTGATATTGCCGAGCGACGCAAGCCCCAGGACGGCAAGATTAATTTCAGGAATTTCGGACCGGCCGACCTGGAGCTCCGGGTTGCGACCATGCCCACCGTGGGGCATCTGGAGGATGTGGTGATTCGGCTCCTTCGGGACGAGAAGGCGCGTCCCCTGGAAAATTTGGGGCTCTCTCCCCGGGATCGGAAGGAGTTGGAGGGAGCGCTGGTCCAGCCCTACGGGATGATTCTTGTCGTGGGACCCACCGGTTCCGGGAAGACGACGACGCTTCATTCCGGTATCGCTCTCATCAACAGGAGCGATATCAAGATCTGGACCGTGGAGGATCCGGTGGAGATCACCCAGAAAGGGCTGCGTCAGGTGCAGATCAATACGAAGATCGGGCTGAACTTCGCCACCGTAATCCGCTCCTTCCTCCGTCTTGATCCGGACGTGATCATGGTGGGGGAGATGCGGGACCAGGAAACGGCGGATATTGCCGTGGAGGCCTCGCTCACCGGACACCTGGTTCTCTCCACCCTGCACACAAACTCGGCGCCGGAAACCGTATCCCGCCTCCTGGAGATGGGGCTGGACCCCTACAGCTTCTCCGATTCACTTCTCTGCATCCTGGCTCAGCGACTGGCGCGGGCGCTCTGCGAGGAGTGTCAGGAGACGTACCTCCCCAGTGACCTGGAGGTAGCCGAAATCATGGAGACCTTCGGGGAAGGTAGTTTGGACAAACTGGGGATTGCCCAAGGTGAGCTGCGACTTTCCCGTGCCGCCGGATGCAACCGCTGTCTCAATACCGGTTATCGGGGGCGGATCGGACTCTATGAACTCCTCGTCTGCACCGAAGAGATCAAGTCGCTGGTCAAAAAACGTTCCCCCAGCGACCTCATCCGCTGTCAGGCCTTGGCCCAGGGGATGCGTACGCTCAAACAGGACGGCCTTCTCAAGGTCTTTCAGGGAATCACCGATATTCATGAGGTCCGGCGAGTATGCATCCGGTGATGGGCGCCGAAAAAAAAGTTTGCTTTTTTTTGACCGTTAGGCTAAATTTCCCATCTTTCTAGCCTCCATAACCCCCGCCTTCGGTGACTGATTGCAGAACGAACCTACGCTTGACCAGTTACGTACCGAGATCGACTCCGTTGACGATACGATTCTCGACCTCCTGAACCGTCGGGCGACCCTTGCCCAGGCCGTCGGCCGGATCAAGGCCGGAAGTCACCGGGATTTCCACGTTCCGGGTCGGGAACGGGAGATCTACGAGAGGCTCACCGCCCGGAACAGGGGGCCGTTTCCCACGGAGGCGGTCCGCAGCGTCTACCGGGAGATCATCTCTGCCTCACTTTCCCTGGAGGCGCCCATGCGGGTGGCCTTTCTCGGTCCTATGGCAACCTTCAGCCACCTGGCGGCTCTTCAGCAGTTCGGGCTCTCGGCGGAACTTGTCCCCCAGAAATCGATCCCGGCGGTCTTTGAAGAGGTGGAAAAAGGGCGCGCCCTCTATGGGGTGGTGCCGGTGGAGAACTCCACCGAAGGGGTGGTCTCCCACACCCTGGATATGTTCATGGAGAGTGAGCTGAAGATAAACGCCGAGGTGCTGCTGGAGGTTTCCCACTTCCTCCTCTCTCGCACCGGCCGGCTGGAGGATATCCGAAAAGTCTATTCGCACCCGCAACCCCTGGCTCAGTGTCGGGGATGGCTGTCCGACAACCTCCCCAACGTTCCGCAGGTGGATGTGGCCTCCACGACACTGGCGGCTCAGATTGTCAGCGAGGATTACAATGCGGCGGCCATCGCCAGTGAGTACGCCGCTACGGTCTACAACCTGAAGGTGGTGAAGGAACGGATTGAAGACCAGGTGAACAATGTCACCCGCTTCCTGGTCATCGGGAAGAAAGGGGTGGATCGGGGACCCTACGACAAGAGTTCCCTCATGTTTTCGGTAAAAGACGAACCGGGGATTCTCTATCGAATGCTGGAGCCCTTTGCCAAGCGGGGGCTCAACCTGAGCAAGATCGAATCACGCCCCTTCAAGAAAAAGGCGTGGGAGTATATTTTTTTCCTGGATCTTATCGGCCATATTTCGGACCCCGAGGTGGCCGCCGCTGTGCGGGAATTGGGGGAATGCTGCCAGTTCGTCAAGGTTCTCGGATCGTATCCCAAGGCCAAAGTATGAAACCCGGCGCGGGGCACGTGGCCAGAGACGCGGGAGGAAACCCGGCGCCCCGTGTCCGGCGCCCGGCGCCCGGCGCCCGGCGCCCCGTGTCCAGCTTTATGATCAAAAGGTTAGCTATCATCGGTGTCGGTCTCATTGGCGGCTCGCTGGCCTTGGCGCTTCGCAAGCGGGGTCTGGTGGGAGAGGTGGTGGGGATCGGCCGCGGAGAGGCAAATCTCCGACGGGGGGTGGAGCTGGAGGTTATCGACCGCTACTCCCTTGACCCTCGGGAGGGGGTAAGAGACGCCGACCTGGTTTTTATCGCCACCCCCGTCTGCACCATTGCCGGAATTGTCGCCGCCATCGCCCCGCATCTGGCGCCCGGCGCCATCGTCACCGATGGCGGGAGTGTGAAGGAGGAGATTGTCGCCGCCTGTGAACCTCTCATGCCAAAGGGGAGTTTCTTCGTGGGTGGTCATCCCATCGCCGGGACCGAGCACTCCGGAGTTGAGGCGGCCTTTTCGTCCCTTTACGAGCGGCGGCGTTGCATTCTGACCCCTACCCCCCGTACTGACCCGTCGGCTCTGGCGCTTGTGGCGCGGATGTGGGAGGAAGCCGGCTCCCAGGTCGTGCTCATGGATGTTCACAAGCACGACCGGGTTCTGGCCGCCATTTCTCACCTCCCCCACATGGTGGCCTACAGCCTCGTCAATGCCGTGGGGGGGTACGACCGGTTCGAGGAGAATATTCTCCGGTATTCCGCCGGCGGTTTCCGGGACTTCACCCGGATAGCCTCCTCCGATCCGGTCATGTGGCGAGATATTGCCGTAATGAACCGGGATGCGGTTCTGGAGATGTTGGATCTCTTCGCCGGCTCCCTCTCCGACCTGCGGCGTCTCGTCGCAGCAGGTGACGAGGCAGGGTTGGAGCGGTTCTTCGCCCGATCCAAGGAACAGCGGGATGGAATAAATTAGGTTCTACGTTCTAGGTTATCTGTCGGGAGTTTTAGGGAGTTCCATGGAGAGTTATACCGTACGGCCCGCCACTGGGGTGAAGGGTGAGATCAGCGTCCCGGGGGACAAGTCCATCTCCCACCGCTCCATCATGTTCGGCTCCCTGGCTCGGGGGACGACCACCGTCCGGGGTTTTCTCCGGGGGGAGGACAACATGGCGACTCTCAACGCCTTCCGTTCCATGGGTGTGGAGATCGCCGATGACGGCGAGATCCTGACCATTGTCGGCCGGGGACTTCACGGACTCCGGGAACCGGGGGATGTCATTGATTGCGGTAACTCCGGTACCTCCATCAGGCTCCTCACCGGACTGTTGTCGGGACAGCGGTTCTTCTCGGTGCTTACCGGCGATCAGTATCTCAGGAAGCGCCCCATGAAACGTGTGGTCGGCCCGCTGGGAGAGATGGGAGCGGTCATTCATGGTCGTGACGGGGGTGAAAAGGCGCCGCTGGCCATCGTGGGAGGAGCGCTCTCCGGCATCAACTACCGTTCGCCGGTGGCCAGTGCCCAGGTAAAATCGGCGATTCTCCTGGCCGGACTGTACGCCGATGGGGTAACCACGGTAACCGAACCCCACCGTTCGCGGGATCATTCGGAGCGGATGTTGGCCCACTTCGGCGCCGACATCAGGGTGACCGACACCGGGGCGGGAATCGCGGGAGGCCGGGAGATGCAGGGACAGGAGATCGTGGTCCCCGGTGACATCTCTTCCGCAGCCTTCTTTCTCGTGGCCGGGCTGATCGTTCCCGGCTCGGAGATTCTCATCAAGGGGGTAGGGGTCAACCCGACCCGGACCGGGATTATCGACATCCTCATCGCCATGGGGGGGGATATCCGGCTCCAGAACCAGCGAACTCTCTCGGGAGAGCCGGTGGCGGATCTCCTGGTCCGCTCCTCGTCCCTGAAAGGGATAACGATTGGCGGGGATCTTGTCCCCCGGGCCATCGACGAATTTCCCGTGGTGGCGGTTGCCGCGGCCTTGGCCGAGGGGGTGACGACGATCAGCGATGCCAGGGAACTTCGGGTCAAGGAGACCGACCGGATTGCCGCCACGGCGGCCAACCTCCGTGCCGCCGGAGTTTCCGTTACCGAGACCGACGACGGCATGATTGTTACCGGTCGTGGAGTTCTGGACAGCTGCGCCGTGGATAGTCGAGGGGACCACCGGATTGCCATGGCGATGTTGGTGGGGGGGCTGGCGGCAGCCGGACCTATTACCGTATCCGACACCGGTTGTATCGCCACCTCTTTCCCCCGATTTCTGCCGCTCCTGGAAGAGGTCGCCCGGCGATGAGGAGTGGGAGAAACAACGGACTGGTTATTGCCATCGACGGCCCTTCCGGGGCCGGCAAGAGTACCCTGACCCGCCTTCTGGCCCAGCGCCTTGGTTATATTCATATCGATACCGGCGCCATGTACCGGACTCTGGCGTTGGCCGTCAGTCGGTCGGGGCTCCCGCTTGATGATGAAGCTGCGGTGGCGGCACTCTGCGGTGGGATAGAGATCCGCTTTCGCCGTGATGATGGTGGTTATCGGGTGATCGCCAACGGCGAGGATGTCTCCCTGGCGATCCGGACCCCCGAAATCAGCATGCTGACCTCGCAGATTTCCGCTCAGGGAGGGGTTCGCGAAATTCTTCTCAAACTCCAGCATGAAATGGGGCGTGAGGGTGGAGTGATCCTGGAGGGAAGAGACATCGGTACGGTGGTCTTTCCCGATGCCGAGGTGAAGTTTTTTCTTTCCGCCACCCCCCTGGAGCGGGGGCAGCGGCGTTTTTTGGAGTTGCGTGATAAAGGGGTTCAGGCGACTCTGGAGGATACGGTGGCGGCGGTGGTACAGCGGGACGAGCAGGATGCCGCCCGGGAACTGGCGCCGCTTAAAAAGGCTCCCGACGCTGTTGAGATCGACTCCACCGGAATAACCATCGAGGAAGTCCTGAGCCGGATGGAACAACTGGTTCGGGAACGAGTACCGTCACCTTAACCTTTACCTGACTCTGACGTGGGCGGTTACATGAAAATATCTCTTGCCAAACGCGCTGGTTTCTGCTTTGGTGTCAAACGTGCTACTCAGATGGCCTTTGAGGCCGCTGACCGTGGTGGCCAGACCTGTACCTTGGGACCGATCATCCACTCACCTCAGGTCGTGCAGCGACTGGAGGAGTTGGGAGTGCATGTCGTCAGCGATGCGGCGCACCTGGAAGGGGGGACGGTCATCATCCGTTCCCACGGGGTCGCATCAGAGGAACTGGAGACCGCCATCATGAAGGAGATGGAGATCATTGATGCCACCTGTCCCTTTGTCAAGAAGGCCCAGGAGCATGTGAAGAGTCTTTCTCTGGCGGGGTATGACGTGGTGGTGGTGGGTGATGAAGATCATCCGGAAGTTCAGGGAATTGTTTCCTATGCCAGGGGGAGGGTTTTCGTCATCGGTTCGGGAGAAGAGGCGAGTCGCCTTCCCAAGATGGCGAAGGTGGGGGTGGTTGCCCAGACAACCCAATCCTTCGAGAACCTCAAACAGGTTGTTCTTGAATGTCTCATGAAAGGGAATGAGACCCGGGTCTTCAACACTATCTGCGACGCCACGGCGGTGCGTCAGGAAGAGGCCAAGGAGCTCGCCAAGCAGGCCGACTGCATGATCGTCATCGGTGGCTACAATAGCGCCAATACTCGCCGTTTGGCCGAGGTCTGCACCGAGCTTCAGCCCCGCACCTATCACATCGAGACCGCCCAGCAGCTCAATCGGGAGTGGTTCACGGGAGTGGACACGGTGGGGGTTACGGCGGGAGCGTCCACACCCAAATGGGTCATTGACGAGGTCTTGCGGCAGATAGAGCATTCAGGGTCGACGTCGGAGTCGCAGTCATAGTAGAAAATAGCGGTAGGGACGACGTATGCGTCGCCCGTATGTAGGACACAAAAGAAAGCAGAAAAATCGACAGGGGGTACGGTGGCAATGGAGGAGAACAACATGGCTCTGCCTGATGACAACATCACGGCGCAACAGGTGGACGAAGAAGAGACGATGGGCGGTATTGGTGAGTTTGAGGAACTCTTTAATGAAAGTCTTCGGCAGTTTCAGTCGGGGGAGCTCATCAAAGGGGTAGTCGTCAAGGTCGATGCTGATACTGTTCTGGTGGACATCGGACATAAATCGGAGGGGAGGATCAACGCCGCCGAATTCATGGACGAGCAGGGAAACATGACGGTGAAGGTGGGAGACGAGGTCAGCGTCTTGCTGGAGCGGGGTGAAGACGAAAAAGGGCACCTGATCCTTTCCCGGCGCAAGGCTGAGCGGCAGGCGGTCTGGGACAGGATTGCCGCGTCCGGCGGTGAAGGTGGAACCATAGAAGGGAAGATTGTGGCCAAGGTCAAGGGGGGGATGACGGTGGATATTGGTCTGCCTGCCTTCCTGCCCGCCTCGCAGGTGGATCTGCGTCCCACGGCCAATCTCGATAAATATTTGGGTCAGACTGCCACGTTCAAGATCCTCAAGCTGAACAAGAAGCGGGGCAACGTGGTTCTTTCCCGCAGGGTCCTCATGGAGGAAGAGCGTGAGTCCATGCGCGATCAGACCCTGGAAGTGCTGGCCGAGGGGCAGATCGTGGAGGGGATTGTCAAAAACATCACCGACTACGGCGCCTTTCTCGACCTGGGTGGTATCGATGGCCTGCTTCATGTCACCGATATGTCTTGGGGGCGGCTGGGGCATCCCTCCGAGGCGATCAAGGTGGGGGATCAGCTCAAGGTCATGGTCCTCAAGTACGACCGGAACAAGGGAAAGATCTCCCTGGGACTCAAACAGGCCCTTCCCGATCCCTGGCTCAACGTGGAAGGAAAGTTCCCGGTTGGTTCCAAGATCAGCGGCAAGGTGGTGAGTCTCACCGAATATGGCGCCTTCGTGGCGCTGGAGGAAGGGGTCGAGGGACTCATTCATGTCTCCGAGATGTCATGGACCAAACGGGTCCGTCATCCCTCGGATATTCTCACTGTGGGTGACGAGGTGGAAGTGCTGGTTCTCGGGATGGATCTGGGGAACCGTCGGATCTCCCTGGGGCTCAAGCAGGTAACCGCAAATCCCTGGACCGAGATTCAGGAGCGTTACCCGGTGGGGACCAAGATTGAGGGACAGATCAAGAACGTCACCGATTTCGGCGTCTTTATTGGCGTTGAGGAGGGGATCGACGGTCTTGTTCATGTTTCCGACATCTCCTGGACGCGACGGATCAAACATCCGGGCGAGCTTTTCAGCAAGGGACAGACGGTCCTTGCGGTGGTTCTCAATATCGATCCGGAGAACGAGCGGCTTTCTCTGGGGATGAAGCAACTCACTCCTGATCCCTGGAGCGAGATCCCCGTCAAGTACAAACCGGGGACCAAGGTCAAAGGCAAGGTTACCTCCGTTACCGAATTCGGCATCTTCCTGGAGATTGAGGAAGGGATCGAAGGGCTGATCCACGTTTCGGAACTCTCCCGGGAAAAAGTGCCGACTCCCAAGGGGTTTGCCAATGTGGGCGATGAGCTTGAGGCGCTGGTTCTCACCATCGATACGATGGAAAAGAAAATTTCCCTTTCTGTCAAGGCTTTGCAGGCCGCCACAGAAAAGGCGGAGATGAACTCGTACATGGATTCGGCTCCGGGTGAAGGGCTGGGTAATTTCGGTTCGCTTCTTGAAAGCTTTAAAAAGAGTTCCGAAGAGTAAGGATGGTCAAAGTCGCCCGGTCGGTATTTTTCCGGGCCGGGCGACGCCCCTGCAAGGAGATACGCATGACAAAGAGTGAACTGGTGGAAAAACTTGCCGAGACCCACGGCATACTTTCCATGAAAGAGGCGGAATCGGTGATCAATATCGTCTTTGACGGGATTGCCGATGCCCTCAATTCCGGAGAAAAGGTCGAGATTCGCGGCTTCGGCAGTTTCACGGTCCGTGAACGCGACGGCCGGGAGGCGCGCAATCCGAAAAGTGGTGAAGTCGTCAAGATTCCGCCCAAGAAGACGCCGTTTTTCAAAACCGGCAAGGAGCTTCGGGAGCGGGTCAACGGCAGCATCTAGGTTAATCAGGTTGAGGTCGAGGTTGAGGTCGAGGTTGAGGTCGGAGAGCTGAGGCAATACCGGCGGTTGTTTGTATCTTAACCTTAATCTTAACCTTGCTTTTCGCCCGGATGGCGGAATTGGTAGACGCAAGGGACTTAAAATCCCTCGGTCGTGAGGCTGTGCCGGTTCGATCCCGGCTCCGGGCACCAATAAAATTGAATACTTACACGAGAAAAGCCGGGAGAGATCCCGGCTTTTTGCTGTTTTATGGTCCTGTTTTGGGGTCAACAATTACAGATGGTTACGGTTTTACGGGGTTTTGCAAGGTTTTGTGCCGTCAACAAAACATCAACAGCGGACGTTTTAGTGTGAGGTAAATCCCGTTGTCAGGTCGGGAGGATTTTCCGGCAGGTTATCCGCCGGGCTCCACCAGTATGATGTTCCGTTCTGCTCTTTCAGGCGTCGTTCCATGCGTCGCAGGTAACCGGGGTTAAGCGCCTCTTGCGCTTTGTTGAAGAGGATATGGTCAATGGCGGCTCGGGCATATTACGACGTTGGGCCTCGGCTTCCACGGCCAGTGCTCGACGATGTAACCCCTGATCGGTGACGGTGGTGGAGAGCACATCCTCACCGGACATACTGCGGGACAGGGCGTCTTCCAGTGCGCCCACGACCGGTTTACCGTGTTCATCGCGGGGCAGGAAGCCGTCTTCGGCGAGATTCTCCGTAATGCGCTCGATGCTTCGTCCGTTCTTGCGATAGGGGTTCTTGCCGTTGGTCTTTGCTCCTTCCACCAGCGTGGAGCCCCATTGCTCCATGGCCTGTTCTTTGTCGATGCCTCCCAGGCGGTTGATGGCCTGGATGATGGTCTCTGCTTCGCCTTTTTGGCGGCGGGGTTGCGGGGGAGACGGTGGCGTCTCCCCCGTGGTGTCGGTCTCCTCGGGGAACCATTCCCCCAGGGGTTTAGGGGTTACCGGTTCAGCACTTCTTTCCGCCGCTTTTCTTTTTTACCATTCGAAATCACCTCCTTCTTGTTGTGTCGTTGTTGCTTCGGTCAGTGCTTCAGCTACCGCTTTCCGATACTCCACATCCTGCGGCTTGCCTTCCTTGGTGAGCATGGTGTCAAACATGTGGCGGACGAGGCCGGTTATCTGGCCTTCCAGGGGACTCCCGACGATGCCGCGATAGATATCCACCAGCCAGCTCTTGAACTTCTCGAACACTCCTTTCAGCTCTTCCGACGGGCTCTTGCCGTCGCTCAAATACTTCTCAAAGGCGCGGGCGAATCTCTCTTCAGAGTTGCGCGAAAATTTACCGTTGGGTTCACCATAGAACGTGAAGGCTATTTTCATCTCTGCCGGTTCCAACTGCCGCCGCCAGACGTGGGCCAGTTCGTGCATAACGGTGGAGATATCGGGATTCTTCAGCGCATGGAGTACGGCGCGACCGTCATTGAGGAAGGAGACTGCGCCCTTCGCGTTCTGGTACAATGAATCATTGACAGTCAGAATATCATTGAGTATTCTTTCCTTAGAAGAGGGCCGCTGTGCAGGATTCGATCCGGGTAATGCCGTCTCGCCCTGCTTTGAAGCATCGGCCCTCTTTGTTTCAATAATCTCCGGTATGTCATAGAAGTAATTACCGTTGTTGTCCTCCCTCACGACCAGTCTGACAAAGAGTTCTTCTCCGTTTAACTCCGTTTTTGCTCCGTAATGATGAAATGCTTTGATGTTGCGTTCTGTACCGTCAGGCGGTCGGGTAACCGAGTAAAAGTTTTCGCTGAATCATCTCTCGGAGCCATTCGACTTCACAGTGGCAGATCTCCGCCGCTTCCTTCAGCGGCAAAGGAACTTCTCGGACCGGGGAAATCAAGGCTTTCAGTTCATCCCGGAGAGCGGAGGCAATCATCTGAACCATTTTGATTTCTTCACTGCTCATAACCGCCCCCCTCAGAAACTTGCTTGACATACATAAATTAAGAATTAAGCTTAATCACTTTCAATCCGTGTACGATTAAGTCGCGCATACGTGCGGTATCGTCAGAATCTTCAGGTCACTCCGTCGGTAGTACTTCTTTGACTTATGTGACGGGAGCATGATTTGAGGGATACCGCGTTCCCGGCAGGCAATCAGGAGCGTTCTCTTGCTGCCGAAGCCGGTAAACGTCATGGCGCTCTTTTGGTCCAACAGTTCGGAAACATCGACAACAGGTTCATCTTCCATTGTTTTTTCTCCCTTCCGGTGATAGAGTCGGGACTGTTTTTCTAAGTTCGTTCCACTTTTAACTATGTTATTGACATTACAATATAGTGGAGTTCACATAATGTCAGCTGAAAAAGTGACAAAAAGTGATTTATCCGGCGTCATAAGTAGACTCATGGCGATGCTTGATAAGACCTATGAATATGAAATCGGCCAACTTCTTGACATTGAGAGGACTGCGCTTTCCCAGCGGAAAAAGCGGGGTAGTGTGCCTGTTGACAAGGTTGTGAATTTGTGTCGAGAATATGGTTTGGATGTCAACTGGGTGCTTACCGGAGATTTCAGTGATCCTGTTGCCGTAAGAAATACAACATATGGTGAGCAATTGGAGTTGACACCGGAAGAGATGGACGCATTAAGAATTATGCGAAGATGTCCAGAGGCTGTCGCGGTAGTGCGGATGATGGGTGCAATGGATGGTGACACGCAGAAGAATATTCAGCTCAGTGTTCAGAAAGAGGAACTGCTCAGGGAGCTGATGCGAGAACGGAACGGGAAGAGAGCGGCGTGAATACGACAATAGGTTTAGCGGGAGCGGCGTTTATTGCATTTCTTTTACAATTATGGTCCATGGGTCCAACCGGTGATTTTGTAG
>CAIUUR010000162.1 GCA_903902345.1 uncultured Geobacteraceae bacterium
AAGACGGTTAACCTAACAGGTTGAAGGCTTTTCCAAGGTATCAGCCTGGTTTTCTTTGCTTTTCTTCGTGAACTTCGTGGATAACAGCCGTTTTCAGGTTGATCCGTTTTTATCCGTCCAGATCCGCTCTATCCGTGTGCTGGTTTTTAATTGTTGTTATTCTTAATGATGGGGAGTCCTTTCCTTGCACCTTTCTCCGCTGCGCCTTTACTCCATCTTTCATCTGAACCTGGCCTACTCCTCCATCGAAGAGGAGCGTCGGGGGGAGGTCATAGCATCCTGCTACTGGCCTCTGCTCGCCCTGGCTAAGTCCCAGGATCTCCCTTTCGGTATCGAAGCGTGCGGCTACACCCTGGAAGCCATCTCCACTATCGATCCTTCCTGGATAGCGGAGCTGCGCAGGCTGACGACAGAGGGGCGCTGCGTCTTCATCGGCAGCGGCTACAGTCAACTCATCGGCCCCCTGGTCCCGGCGGAAGTGAACGGTGCAAACCTTCGCCTGGGGAATCAACTGTATGAGGAGTTGCTGGGGTTCCGGCCCCATCTGGCGCTGGTGAATGAGCAGGCGTACTCTTCGGGGATCGTCGACCATTACCTGGATGCCGGCTATGACGGGCTGGTCATGGAATGGAACAACCCCGCCAAGCACCATCCCCGGTGGAATCAGGAGTGGCGCTACCTTCCCCAGTACGCCCGTTCCGCCGATGGCCGTAAAATACCGCTCCTTTGGAATAATTCCATTTCTTTTCAAAAATTCCAGCATTACGCCCATGGGGAAAAAGAGCTGGATGAATATCTGGAGTATCTTTCCTCGCATCAATGTCCGGGACTCCGCAATTTCCCTCTTTATGGAAACGATGTGGAGATCTTCGATTTCCGCCCCGGACGGTACCATACGGAGGCCGACCTCGGTTCCGACAGTGAGTGGCAACGGATTCAACGGCTCTTCCACGCTCTGAAAGGGGACGGACGGTTCCAGCTGGTCTCGCCGGTGGATGCCCTGAGCACCATGGACGAGCCCGGAGCGGGGAATCTGCTGACTCTGGAGAGCGCCGCCATTCCGGTCCCCGTAAAAAAGCAGGAAAAATACAATATCACCCGCTGGGCGGTGACCGGCAGGGACGATCTGGGGATAAACAGCGCCTGCCGACGGATTCATGCTTCGCTGCTACTGGAGAAAAACCTGGACGATGGCGCCTGGAGGGAACTCTGTTACCTCTGGAGCAGCGACTTCAGGACCCATATTACGGAACGTAGATGGGAAGAGTACCGGAAACGGTTGAAGCGCGGCATCGACTTGTACTGCTGTGGGGGGCAAGGTGAACAGAGCACTGCCGTAACGACTGATTTGCTTCCTGGAGATGTCACGGTAATCCATCGCGGGCGGATTCTCACGGTGGAGACCAAGGGGCTGAGAGTCGATCTGAACAAGCGGAGAGGGCTGGCCCTGGATGGTCTTTGGTTGAAAAACGGGACAACGGAGAAACTCTGCGGTACGCTCCCCCACGGGTATTATGACGATATCGCCCTGGGGGCGGATTTCTACAGTGGGCATCTCATCTTCGAATCTCCGGGGAAGTCTAAAATTACCGATCTGGAAAAGAGTGAACCGGTCGTACGCTGGGATCCTCTCTCCAAGAGTGTCGAGGTTTCATTTGAATTGCAGACATCCCTGGGAACCATGACCAAACGCGTACGGGTTTTCTCCGAAGTTAACACCGTCGAGTACGGCTATAAACTCGACTGGAAATCACTCCCCATCGGTTCACTCCGGTTGGGGCATATCACGCTGAACCCCCTGGCCTTTGATCGTTCCACGCTCTTTTTCCGCAGCCATAACGGCGGGAAAAAGATGGAAACCTTCACCATGGAAGATACGTCGGTGGCCCATGGAGAGCATACCTCTTTTCTCGTCTCCGCCAAACATGCCCTGGGGATGACCGAAGGGGTCCTGGAAATCGGTGACACCGCCAAACTCCTCCGTATCTCCCTGACAGGAGCCTCTCCGGCGCTCCTGGCCATGATCTCCTTCGCGCCGGTGCGGGACAGCTATTTTTTTAGAAGTTCCCTCTCGGCAAGAGAGATGGATGAAACAAGCCGTGAAACAGTTCTGGACGCACCGTTGGAAATAACGTTCTCGATCGATTGTTGATATAGTTGATAACGTCGGTGCTTTGTTTTGTGGCATAAATCGTGCATGATATTTTTCGTGTGCTCCGCTTTTGTTTCCCGGTTTTTAATTCTCCAGAAAGATTTCGGTGCGGTAAAATGACAGGTTACACGCAATGAGTAATAATTCAGGGTTAATGTCTCTGTTGATGATCGCCCGGCATAACGGTATCCCCGTTGACGAGGCGAAGCTGTTGCATGAGTTCGGCCGAAAGCCTTTTACCGAGCAGGTAATCCTTCTTGCCGCCAAGCGGATGGGGATGACCGCCGAACTCGCGCATCATGATCCCGACCGGCTCAACCGAGCCCCCATGCCAGCTATCGCCATTGACAAAGAGGGAAACTTTTTCATCGTTGTCCAGTTCGGTTTTGACGGTGGTGACAAGTCCAAGCCCAAGATGGTCATACGGAAAACCGACAGCGCCGAACCCCAGATTCTGGACCTTCAGGATTTTCTTGCCCTCTGGTCCGGGAAGTTCATCTTCTGTATTTCCAAGGCGAGTTTCCTGCGGGAACTGGCTAAATTCGACTTCAGCTGGTTTGTTCCCGCCATAGTCAAGTACCGGAAACTGCTCATCGAGGTTGTGGTAATTACGTTCGTTCTGCAACTGGTCGGTCTGGCAACCCCCCTGGCGTTTCAGGTGGTGATGGACAAGGTGTTGGTCAATCACGCCATGATGACCCTCAATGTGGTCGCCATAGCCCTCCTCTGCGCCACCCTCTTCGAGAATGTTCTGACCGCAATCCGGGCCTGGCTTTTTGCCCAGACGACCAGCAAGATCGACGTGGAGCTCGGTTCGCGACTTTACCGGCACCTTTTTTCCCTTCCCATCGCCTATTTCGAGGCGCGGCGGATCGGTGATTCGCTGGCGCGCGTGCGTGAAATGGAAAATATTCGTTCCTTCCTCACCGGCAACGCCATCACCCTGGTTATGGACATGATCTTCGCGGTGGTCTATGCGGTAGTCATGTTTTGTTACAGCTTCAAACTCTCCGTGCTGGTCATTGCCACCATCCCCATCTACGTCGTTCTGTCGCTGGTGGTGACCCCCATCATGCGTGCCCGCCTCAATGAATATTTTTATTTGGGCGCCAAGCAACAGGCGTTTCTGGTGGAATCCATCAGCGGTATCGGCACCATCAAGTCCATGGCCATCGAACCCCGCTGGATTGACAGCCTGGAGAAGCAACTGGCATCCTGTGTGACCGGAGCGCTGGATGTTGCCAATGTGGGAGTCATTGCCGGCACCGCGGTGACGACGGTGGGTAAACTGTTGACCGTGGCCGTGCTCTGGGTTGGCTCGGCCGCGGTCGTGGATGGAGATTTGACCGTCGGCCAGTTCATCGCCTTCAACATGATCTCCGGCCGCCTGACCGATCCCATAATGCGCATCGCTCATCTCTGGAACAATTTCCAGCAGGTGGGAATCTCCGTGGAGCGACTGGGAGATATTCTCAACGCGCCGGCCGAGATCTCGGGGAATAAGACCCGGATACCCCGCCTGAATGGATCCATCGAATTTGATCAGGTGTCGTTCCGTTACCGCCCGGAAGCGCCGGATGTTATCCGTTCGGTGAACGTCAAGATCGAAGCAGGGCAGGTGGTCGGTATCGTCGGTCGTTCCGGTTCCGGCAAGAGCACCCTGACCAAACTGGTCCAGCGTCTCTATGTTCCCGACCGGGGGAGGGTGATGGTGGATGGCCAGGATATCGGCATTATCGATACCACCTCGCTGCGTCACCAACTGGGTGTTGTCCTGCAGGAAAACCTGCTGTTCACCGGCTCTATCCGGGACAACATCGCCATTGCCAATCCTGCTCTCCCCATCGAGCCGATTATCGAGGCGGCTAAACTGGCCGGTGCCCATGAATTTATCTGCGAACTTCCGGAGGGGTACGATACCAAGGTGGGTGAACATGGTGTCGGACTTTCAGGAGGACAGCGGCAACGGATCGCCATTGCCCGGACATTGATTACCAATCCTCGTGTCCTGATCTTCGACGAGGCAACCAGCGCCCTGGATTATGAATCGGAAAAGGTCATACAGGAAAATATGCGAAAGATCTGCGCGGGGCGGACGGTCCTTATCATTGCCCATCGTCTTTCCGCCGTTCGAGATGCCGACCGGATTCTGGTGATGGAACGGGGGCAGATCATTGAGGATGGCTCCCATGATGAATTACTCAAAAAAGAAGACGGTATGTATACCCACCTTTACCAGTTACAGTTTGGGGGCACCGGCCAGGGTCAGGTGGTGAGTCTATGAAACTGAAACACAAGCTACTGGCCCTGAGCACCTTGTTGCGCCATTACGGTGCGGCCTTCTCCTACAGCTGGAAAAATCGCGATAAGCTGGGGGGGAATATCTTCAAGCAGCAGGAGGCGAAGTTTCTTCCCGCCGCCCTGGAGATCCAGGAGAGGCCGGTTTCGCCGACAATAAGGACCACCGCCAAGGTGCTCATCACTCTCATTTTTCTCTCCATTGCCTGGTCGGTTTTCGGTCGTTTGGATATTGTGGTGAGCGCCACCGGTGAAATAAAACCACACGACCGCACCAAGGAGGTCGCCTCGGTGGAGACCGCCAGCGTTATTGCCCTGCACGTTAGGGAGGGGCAAACCGTCAAGAAGGGGGATCTCC
>CAIUUR010000163.1 GCA_903902345.1 uncultured Geobacteraceae bacterium
GACTTCGGAGCACGATCTCTCCCGGCGAAACGATGGCCTGTGCGGCGTTGAGGAGCAGGTTCAGAAAGACCTGCTCCAGTTGCCCCTGGTTGCAGAGGAGCGCGGGGGTTTGTTCGTACTCCTTCCGGATCGTGGCCACCGAGCGCAGATCGTTGGTACAGATGATCAAGGCGTTCTCCAGGCAACGCTCCAGCGTCAGCGATTCTTTCTCCACCTGATTCAGCCGGGTATGGCGGATATAATTCTTCAGCTCCTGAACGATTTTCGTGACCCGCGCCGCCCCCCCCAACGTCGCTCCGATGAGTTCAACGCCGTCGTCCAGAATGGAGTCGATCTCCAGCTCCACCCTTTGCGCGGCGACGGCATGCCGGTTAGCGGTACCCGATTCGCCGGTGTCCAGATCCCTTGTGAACCGGTCGAACCGGACAATCTGGTCGAAATAGTCGGTGAGAACCCGCAGGTTACAGGAGATGAAGCCGAGAGGGCCGTTGATCTCATGGGCAACGCCGGCCGCCAGTCGCGAGATAGCCTCTATTTTCGCCTGGTCCTTGAGGCGCAACTCCTCCTGGATCTCCTGCCGCTGGGTGATGTCCATGAACGTCACCACGACCCCGATGGGCTTTCCTTCCAACTGTTGGGGGGCGGACCAGTATTCCGCGGCGAAACTGGAGCCGTCTCTCCTCCAGAACAGCTCGCTATCCACGTGGCAGCTGCGGTTTTCCCTGAATGCCTTGTAAATGGAGCAGCTCTCCAGGGGAAAGGGGGAACCGTCGGGAAGAGTATGGTGGATCAGGTCGTGCATGTTGTTACCCAGCAACTCCTCCGGGCGTTCATATCCCAGAAGCAGGAGCGTGGCGGGGTTGCAGAAGGTGCAGCAGCCGTCGGCATCAATGCCGTACACGGCTTCGCCGATGGTATTCAGGATCAGGCTGATTTTTTCGTCCCTTTCCCGCAGCTCCCGGGTCTGCTGCTCCACCCCGTCGGCCACCCGTTCCTCCAGCTCAGCGTTCAGCCGCTGCATGGCGGCGGTTCGGCCGGTCATGACGAACAGCATGGCCTGGAGGAGCGTGGCGTTGAGGAGCCCGATCACCCCCACCGCCGAGGCCAGCCAGGGAGGGTGCTTCTGCCGGTACCGCTGCGTGGGGAAGAGCGACAACCGCCACTCCCGGTCCCCCATCCAGAGATTCGTGTTCCACCCCTCCCCCTTGGTGGTGGGGGATCCTCCGCCGCCGGGGAGTGAGCGGTGTAGCAGACCTTTACCCACGGGGAGCTGGGCATCGTCCAGCTGAAGGATGAGACCATCCGGAATCCCCCACCGGGTCGCGATGGTCATCAGTTGGGAAACCTTCACCGCAGCTACCGCGAAGCCCAGGGTTCGCCCTTGCTCATTGCCGCCACCCACGGGGGCGCTCTTCACGGGGATGATTTCCAGGACCCCGGCCTCCTGCTGTTGGTCCTGCCGCAGCGTGAGGGGAGCGGTGACGGCCATGCCGTCCGATATTCGGCTCCGCCTGATGGCGTCGCTCCGGATCGGCTCGGAGTTGATGTCGAATCCCACCACCTTCAGGTTTTCGGCCAGGGGGACGATGTAGCGCACCGGCACGTACTCCGGGCGCTCCGTTGCGGGGACTAGCCGCTGCATGCCGTCGCGCTGGGTGATCCGGAAGGGCGCCGGGGGTGACACGCCGCTCATTCCCTGCTCCAACGCCGGCCGTTGGCTGTTGGTGATCAACTCATTGTAACCCAGGGCGAGGATGTCCGGATTGTCGCGCAGGGTGATCCGGGTGAACTGTCGAAACCTGCTGAAGGTGAGCCCCGGCGTCGCCTCGATGAAACGTTGGAGGGACGCCAGCACCTCCCGGTGGGTGACAAGCCGCTCGGTAATCTTCAGGGCGATGGCCTCGCCGTCGCTCCGGAGCCGGTTCCCCTGCTCCCTTTCTTCCCACCTCGCGGCGCCGAAAAATGCCAGCAACGCCACCCCCTGGGCCACCAGCATGGGGAGTATGATGTAGCGGCTCCGCTCTCTCCAGCGTGGCTCTTCCCAGTTGAGCAGGCAGAGGGTCAGGGGGGCGAAGGTGAGCACCCCCAGGGTGTCCCCCAGATACCAGTTCCACCAGGTATAGAAAAGCTGGTCGCGGGGTATGACACCGCAGAGATGGAGCCCGGCCACGCTGACCGTGGACGATACGGTGCAGGCCGCCACCCCCCCCAGAAGGAGGAAACCGAAGACGTCCCGCTCCCGTTCCATCTCCCGCCACGCAAATCCCTGCCAACGATTCACCAGCCGGCAGCCGACCCATGCCGAGAGGGTTGCGCCGGCGCCGATGGTCGCGACGGCCACCAGGGAGAGGGGGGTAACTTTCCCCAGAAGGGCGGCGTGACAGCCGTTCATGAGGACCGAACCGAGCCAGATGCCGGGCAGCGCCCGGTTTCCGAACCAGAGGAGGGCGGCCAGGGCCAGGCCGGCGGCGGGGAAGAGCGGGCTGGCGTAACCCGGCGCGATGGCCAGGGTCAGCCCCAGGGAGCCCAGCAGGGCGTAGGTAAGAATAAGGAGCGGCAGCATGCGTCGCGTCGGGGTGGATTGCAGCACTTCAGCTCCTGCTTTTTGTTTTGGCGGTTAAATCAACAGCAGATCTTCACTTCGTTCAGGACGACAACATGGCAACGGGGAAATGTTGGGGTTCACGGTGAGTCCGTTCACCCCAACCTACGATTCAATTACCGTTATCAGGGTTACTCCCCCTGATTCCTGTCCACGGCGTGCAGCACCTCCTTAACCGCCTGATGGGCCGCTTCGGCCAGGGCGGGATCAAACTTGATTCCCATGCCGGCGGCCAGCTTGGAATTTACTTCGTAGGCGGCGTTTACCCCGGTCTCCCGTGCATAGGCGGTGTCGATGAAGCTGGCCAGACGGATGATTCTCGAACCCATGGGAATCTTTTCTCCCGCCAGGCCGTCGGGAAAACCGCTGCCGTCATATTCCTCATGGTGATGGCGCACGATTAACCCTATCCCCTTAAGGCGCTCGCCGGCGGCCAAAAGCTCCTCTCCCTTTACGGAGTGGTTCCCGTACTCAGCGCTCCCCATGGAGGGACAACTGTTCAGGATGTAGTCGGAAACATGGAACAGGCCGATATCATGGATAAATGCCGCAATCTTGATCTCTTCCCGTTGAGCCGAAGGGAGCTGGAGCGTCGCCATCATGGATTCCGCCAGGTTGACCACGATTTGATTATCGTTCCCCAACTGCCGGTTGCACCGGTTCATCAGATCCACGAACATGAGAAGGAGAGCGTCACTGGTTTCCTGGATGCTCTGTTTTTGCGCTTTCACCTCTTCCAACCTGGTCCGGACCAGGGCCGTCTGTTGCAGGACCCGGTGTTTCAGGTTGCTGTTCCACTCTTCCAGCAGGATGTTCTGCTGCTTGACCGTCTCGTGGAGATGTTGATTCTCCTTGATCAACCGGTACTGGTAGAAACTCTCCCGCACGACCCGGAGCAGTTCGGCATCGTCCCACGGCTTTTCCAGAAACTTCTGCGCCCCCCCCTGGTTGATGGCTTCGATGGCGTCAACCATATCCGACTGCCCCGTGAGGATCATCCGGGGAATCTCCGGCGCCAGTTTTTTAGCCAGTTGCAAAAAAGTAGAGCCGGTCATCTCCGGCATCCGCTGGTCACTGAGGATCAGTCCAATATTTTCCGTATGCTCCATGATAGCCAGCGCCTCCCGTCCCGAGGGGGCCGTCAGCACCTTGAACGACTCATGGCGAAAAACGCGGGTCAGCGACTTGAGAATATCCGCATCGTCATCCACGCAGAGGAGGTAGAGCGGCACTTCCAGGAGGGTCTCCGTGACGCCGGAAAAAGGAAGCTCTTCGCTCATGATGGTATCTCCTTGATGATTGTGTCCCTAAACAGACAGTTAGCTGGTATTTTATTGTAATTACCGGTGTACTATCAAAAAATATGCCAACCATGCGTTTCGTTGAATTTTAGCTGGTTAGGGAAGCTGGAGAATGCTGAGTTGTCTCTGGCGGGACAACCTGTCCCCTGGAGGGACAATCCGGGCAAGGGGGGGAGGGGGGGGGTAACCTCATGAATGTAATTGTAATTCATTGAGGTTGTTTATACAAGCTGAAACCTGATTCGTGTCGGGGGTTCGGGGGAGTTTCACCGTGAAGGTCGTCCCCACCCCCAGGGTGCTCTCCACCAGAAGCTCTCCACCATGTTTTTTCATGATATCCGAGGAGATGCTTAAGCCCAGACCGGTCCCCTTTCCCACCTCCTTGGTAGTAAAGAAGGGGTCGAAGATCCGTTCCATGAGCTCCTCCGAAATTCCACTCCCGGTGTCGCTCACCTCGACGTAGGCGAAGAGTTCGTCATGCCGACTCCTCAGGACAATCTCGCCCAGCTTTTTTGAAACGATGGCATGGCTGGCATTCACCAGCAGATTCAGGAAGACCTGGCACAATTGGCCGGGGTGGCAGTAAACTTCCTCCTGAGATTCGTACTCCTTCCGGATGACCGCCACATATTTCAATTGGTTGTTGGCGACGGTGAGGGCGCTCTCCAGGCAGGAGGTCAGCATCACCGTTTCACATTCCGGCGCGTCATTACGGGAAAAGGCCGTCAGTTCCTGGACGATGGTGGTCACCCGCTTTACCCCCTCCAGTGATTCTCTGATCAGGTCGACCCCATCCTCCAGAATGTTTTCCATCTCCCGATCGCTCTTGCACCTCTCTCCACCGGATGGCGCCGTCTCCCCCCCATGGTCTTCCTCACCGCGTTGATCGTACCCGATGATTCGATGGAAATAGTCTGCCAGGACCTTCAGATTGCTGGCGATGTATCCCATGGGATTATTGATTTCATGGGCTACCCCCGCCGCCAATTGTCCCAGGGAGACCATCTTTTCATTCTGAATGAGCGCCAGATCCTTGGCGCGCCCCTTCCTGACGCCGGCCGCCACCCGCTGTTCCAGCTCTACGTTCAGCGTCTCCAGCTGCAGTTGGGCGCTCCGGCGTTGCACAACCTCTTGCCGTAGCAGTTCCGTCTGATCCAGCAGCAGAGCCGCAATCCGCTTCCGTTCGGTAATCTCGACGATCAACTCCCGGTTTTGGGTCCGGATCTCTTCCAGGTGCGACGCGCTGGGATTGGCGGTCAAGGCGTCGGCGATGCGTTGCAACAGCTCCGGGGTGACCGGAGGAGCGGCGGGGGGGAGTTCTTTCCCCAGGGTTACGGTGGTTCCCTGGCCGGGAGTGGAGTGGATCTGAAAATGATCCAACAACCGCCGACTCCCCATGATTCCCACCGCCATACCGCTGCGCGAGCTACCGCGCTCATCCAGGACGGCAGCCAGATCGGCGATTCCCGGCCCCTGGTCGCGCACAATAATGGTGAAACGGGGCGTGGGTGGGGTGTTCTCAAGGATGAACTCCACCTCTCCACCCCGGCCATGATTATGGGCGTTGCGGGCGATTTCCGACACGGCGGTGCTGATGCGGGTCTGATCCTGGCGGTCAAAGCCCAGCTGTTGGGCGATGAGTCGCGCCCGCTGCCGGGCATGGACGACATCCTGTTCATAACGGATTTCAACGTGGGCCAGCGAGGTCGTCATACTCTTTCCTTTTGCACGGCGCCCCTGGCGACCAGCAGGGCGCCATCGTCCCGTGGTCGCTGGTGATCGCGGAACAGCACCGCCGCGACCAGCGCCGGATCCTTCCATCTCAGCCCCGGATACTCATCCAGCTTCCATTTCGTGGCCACGCCGTCCGAGTGGAGCAGAAGCACGCCATCTTCCGGCCATAGGTAGGTGAACTCCTGAATCTTCCGAACGTGGACTCCGGCGGTGCCGTTGTGGGAAAGGAGGCTGCTGCTGGTTTCTTCGCCGAGAATGGTCCCGGAAATGTTCCCCACCCCGGCGAAGCGGACGGAGCGGCGGAGGTGTGCAACTTCGACCACGGCCACCGCCGCGCCGCGACTGCCGCGCAGGGCGACATGGATCAGCTCCAGCAGCTCCGCCGGACTCACTCCCTCCTGTTCCTGAAAAATCTCCACCGCGCGGTTTGCTGCGGCTGCGGCGTCGGCTCCGTGTCCCAGGCCGTCGGCCAGCATCAGCAGCGTCGTATCCCGGCTCAGCTTCATCCCCCAGGCGTCGCCGCACTCCTCTTCGCCGCACACCGGGAGACAGACGGCGCCGATGGTCAACGCCGCCGGACTCTCCGGCATACCGCTGCTCCAGAGGCGGCTCACCAGTGCGGTTCCCTGGCCGGGAGCGGCGTACAGGTCGAACTCCGGTGAAAGTCGGCGAACGGCGCCCAACCCGATCCCCAGGGTGCCGGCCGTGGAGCAGCCGTCACGCAGACTTTCGGCGACATTGATCATGCCGGGCCCCTTGTCCCAGCAGAGGATTTCCAGACCGATGTTGTCCGCCACCGCCACCGGGCGCAACAGCAGATGTCCGCCGGCGCCGCTTGTGTGCTTGACCAGATTGGTGGCAAGTTCGGTGACGATGATGGCGGCTTCGGCGGTGCGGGCTTCGGCAAAACCAAGGGTGCGGCCAAGGGCGGTGGTCAGCCGCCGCGCTTCCCCCACGTGCCCGGACTCCAGCACCTGGAGGTGGTGGGAAAAAAAGAGGGGCTTGCTGCCGTTCATTTCCACCTCGTGATACTCACCACGGTTCCCTTGCCCGGTTCGGACCGGATCTCGAATTCGTTCACCAGTCGTTTCGCTCCCCCCAGACCCAACCCCATCCCTTGTCCGGTGCTGAAATTGTCACTCATGGCCTGCTCCATGTCGGCAATCCCCGGTCCCTGATCCTCCACCACGACCCTGATCCCCGTCCGGCCGTTCTCCTCCAGCAGCTCCAGCGTCGCGCTCCCCCCCCCTCCATAGTTCACGGCGTTGCGCGCCAATTCGCTGGTGGCCGTCATCATCTTGGTCTGCTCCACCAGGGTGAAGCGCGGCTCAACCATCCAGCTCCGCGTGGTTTGACGCAGGCAGACGATATCCTCGCAGGAGCGCAGCGGCATAATTCTACTTTTTATGCAGGTCATGGCTGTCATTAAATCCTAAGCCGGACAAGCCGGAGCCAAACAAAATTAACTCACACGAAGGCACAAAGGCGCGAAGAAAACCA
>CAIUUR010000164.1 GCA_903902345.1 uncultured Geobacteraceae bacterium
CGGCTCCGTTGAGGTAGATGATCTTCATCGGGTCCAGAATCCCTTCAATTTTACGGAAAATATTTCCACCGGCCAGTCCCGTACCAGGTGGCGGGGGATCTGGTACGGATCGCTCCAGCGGTGCGCCTGGCCGGGAAAGTTTGACGCAGCCTTGGTAAAGCCGGCTTCCCGGCAGAGCGCCACGCTGCACCGTGTGTAGTCGGAACGTCGGCCGAAGGGATAGGAGAAGGTGGATATCTCCTTGCCCAACCACCCCTCCAGCTGTTCCTTGGAACCTCGTATCTCCTCCCGTTGCGCCCGGGGGGGGAGGGAGGATAGTCGGGAGTGACTCACCGTGTGGGCTCCGATGGTGACCCAGGGGCTTGCGGCCAGGAGCCGCAGCTCCTCCGGAGTCACCGTCCGGTGGATGCCGGCGCCTCCCGTGGCTATTCCCGACCAATCGCGAATCCGGTCAAGCCACTGGGTCCGACGACCGGTGTCGCCATCTTTCAACAGCCCCACGAGCTCCCGGTACAGCTCCTCCCGTTCCCGGCGGGTAACCGTGGACCAGCTCTTTCCTGAATGTTCGTCATTCAGTTTGAACCGGGGAGGAAGGGGGGATTGGCCCAGAAAGATCCGTTCCAGTTGGTGCCACCAGAACTCCTCCTCCCTGCCGATACTCCCGGTGGCGACGAAGAAGGTCGCGGGGAGTTCCAGCTCTTCCAGAATCGGGAGCGCCTCCAGCAGATTATCGGCATACCCGTCATCAAAGGTGATGGCCACGGACGGTTTGGCCACCTTCGTCCACTCACCCGGGAAGCGGACCACGGGGAAATTCTCCTTGAGATGCCGCAGCTGCGCCCGAAAATTATCCGGGGTCACGGCCAGCAGTTCCGGGTCGCAGGGGAGGGTGGCGACGCGGTGGTAGAGGAGGACGACCACCGGGGGATCGATCCGGTTGAGGAGCCGTTTCACCGGTCTGCAGAGCCAAGACCGGGCGGCACGTTTGAGATCGTTGACGCTCATGGCTGGTTGGAATAGAGGTAGATGGGAAGCCCCAGTCGTTGGTGCCGGAACTCCTGAACCTTGGCGAAGGGTGAATCGGCAATCACCGTTTCATGGAATTCCGGGTTGCAGTAGATGATGAACGTTTTGCGGGGCCTCCGGGTGATGGAGTGCTTCAGGTTCGCCATCACCGCCGCCATGACACCCCGCGGAAAGGGGCTGTAAAAATAGAAATGGGTGTAGTCGTCAAGGTCGGTGAAGAGGGCCGCGTCACTGACCACCATCTCCACGGTGGATATTTTCAGGACTTTCAGGTTTCGTCGGGCGATGGCCACCAATTCGGGGAGGAGCTCGACCCCCGTGATTCGGTAGAAAGGGTATTGGGCGAAGGTGATGAGCGCCCCCCCCTTTCCCGACCCGAAATCGACGATGGCGTCGCCACTGGTGATTTCAAGACCATCAAGGAGCTGCTCCAGATGAACGCCGCCGGAGTGACGGTAATCATGGCTCCTCTCCGGTTGCAGCCCCAGCTCCCGCACCGATGCATAGGTGAGATCGATCCTGCCGAAATGTACCCGGAGCCGGAAAAGGAGCTCTCCCCATTCCCCCCGCCGGAGAAAGGCCAGGGCATTCCTGACATCAGTGAGCATCGGCATGGAGCAGCTCCTTGACTTCCCGTCGCAGGGTTGTTGCAATGATTGACATATCCCCGGCGCGCAGCTCCTGATGCACCGGGAGGCAGAGAACTTTCCGTGAGAGAGTTTTCGCATTCGGGAACCGGTTTCGGGGCAATGTCGGGTGCAGATCAGCGCCAAAGACGTAGGAGCCGACTCCGGATTTCAGGAGCCGTTCCTGCAGAGCATCCCGACTGACCCCTTCAATCAGCAGCGGAAAAAAGAGAGGGCATACCCCCTGGGGAAGCCGAGGTCGGATGATTTGGACCTCCGTTGTTTCCGTGAGCTCCTTGAGCAGGGTGCTGTAATTTTCCCGTCGAACCCGGATGACCACAGAAGCCAGGGTTCGTTCCATGATCCGACGGGACAGTTCGGACATTGCCAAGTTGCACCGTTCCTGGTTTATCTCCAGGCCGGTACTGTACCGGGCGCCGGATTTTCTTGCAACAGATCTGTTGAATGAGGCTGCCAGTCGCTCCAGGGGGATGGGGAGTTCGTTGCGAGGGTCAAGATTGAAGGCTGCTCGAAGAAGCATACCGAGACACTTCTTGACGGTAACGGAGAACTCCGGTTTTTCGGTGGGAAGCTTTGGCGAAAGTGCACTGTTGTTGACCAGCAGAGCTCCGCCGTCGGGGAGGGGAAGGCTCTTTCGCTGGCTGTAGATGGCCAGATCGCCGAAGGTCCCCAACGGTTTTTCCCCCAGGGAGGAGAGGAGTGCATGACAGCAGTCTTCAATGAGGATGATACCTTTGGCGGAGCAGAGCGCCTTGATCTTCTCCACCGGCTGGGGAAAGCCGAAGTAATGAATCAGCAGGACCGCCCTGGTGCCGGCATCGATCAGCGGGCTCAGGTCGGCGGCCGTGATTGAGAGATCCTTCTTCAGATCGTAATAGCGAAGCTCTGCCCCGGTCATGGTAACCGCTTCGATTTCCACTCCGCAGTGATAGGCAGGGACGAGGATGTTGTCTCCGGCGGAAAGCTTCAAAGAGTTGACCCCCGCCCAGAGTGCCCCTCTGCCGAAATAAGAGAGGGTAGCTTCTCTGCCGTAGAACGTCTTGAAGAGTCCTCCCTTGATCCGGGGGGGGAGTAGATCGCCCGGACCAAGGAGGGGGAACTCTGTTATGAACCGTTTCCCCCCGATCATCGTCTTTTCCCAAACCGGCGGATAACGTATTTTTGGATCAGGTATTCCCCCTGATTGAACAGCCGGGCACAGAGGTGGCTGGTCAGTTGGGGCAGGCACGCCCTTCGGTGAAAAGCGGAGCGGTAGAAAGAGAAGAAATAAAGCTCCTGTTTTACACCAAGAAAACGGTACTTGTATTCATTTTCTCCCCAGAGCAGATGAAAGGATTCTCTCCCCCTCCGGATCAGTTGCTGCACTGTCAGGTAGAGACAGAGCTGGCCGGGATTATACCGGTCGAAGGCGGAGTCGTGGGCGATGGCCTCCAGATAGACCTGATTGCCGACTTCGTAACAGATAGCTCCCGCGATGATCTTCCCCCCCGCACGCAAGGTAGTGATCAGGCCGTACTGCCGACAGAACTTCTTGATCCTCTCTTCGGCGGCAGAGTCGAACCCTGAGCGTATCCCTTTGCTTTCCATGCGCAGGCGGTTCATCTCGATGATTTCGCCGATGGCGGCCGGATCTATCTGTTCCGTTGCAACGTCATGGAATACGACGTCGGCGTAATCCCGCTGGAGCCTGTTCTGGTAATATCGGAGATGTTTCCGCGTCTGTTGTCCCAACACTCCCTGATAGGCTTCGAACGTGGAGGGGAGCGCGATGGCGATATCCTGGGATCGCTTCCAGAGACGCCAGGGGTAGCGAGACTCCGTGATGTTCATCTTCATGCAGTTAAAATGTATGGTGGTAACGGCGGGGTACCTGCTGAAGAGGGCGTCTGCGCCATGCTCTGCGTACTCCGGCTCAATTTTTACGAGCTCGTTCAGTATCGTTACCGTCCTTCCCGATACCGTATAAACCAGGATGTGACGGGGGAGGGATTCACCTTCCCATAGCATGAGGAGGTTGATTTTTTCCGCGTCGCGAAATAGCTCGAAATAACTTTTGACGCAAAACGGGCATTGATACAACTTCTCAAGCCGTAGATCAAGATCAGGAGGGAGATTTTTTTCATAAAACAGATGCTTCAGCTGTCTCGATACGACCATGTCCGGATTTACCTTCCTTACCAGTAGCATCCCCTGTCGACCCGCTCATTGTGCGCGGGGGTTTCACCGGGGAGCGGCCTGACCCACTGCTGGTTGAACAGCTTGGCCGTGGAATCCGCGTATTCCGTTTCCCACCTTTTCCCCTTGATGCCGAAGAGGATCTGGGTCACTCCCCCGAGATGGATCGCTTGTTTTCCCAGCTCCTTGGCGTACGCCGCCAGGGGGAGACCATAGGCTCCCGCCCCGATGATGCAGATATCGAAGTCGATCTGCGCCATCTGTCGGCACATATGATGATAGGCGTCGAACCAGGTGGAAAAGTCCACTCGCGCCCCGGCGATGGATTGTACCGCCTGCAGCGTCTTCAGTTCGAACAAAGGGAGAACGTCTGGATCGTCAAAGAGAGTTTCCCTCTTTGACTCGTACTGACTCCTGATGGATTCCGCAAAGGGGTGAACCACCAGCACTTTTTTTTCACCCAATCGGCTGCTCCAGGGATTGGGGAACCGGAACGGCTCGAAACAGTCCAGGTCAACCAGCCGGGCCTCCGGAGAAAAGCGGTTACAGACGGCATCCTCGTACTGATTGAACCAGACCCCCATGAGATCGACGCCGGGCAACTGTTTCAGGAAAAGCTCCGCAAAGGCGTCCAGAGAACCGTCGTCCACCGGAAAGAATCCGGCGTTATTGGCCATGGTGCTCCTGATCTTTGCCGGGTAACTTCTCCCCTTTGTCCTCCGCTGTTCCAGATAGAAACGGAGAGCGGTGAGTTCCACCGCTCCCAGGCGGGCCGCCAGAAACGGCTTATTTCGCTCCAGGAGCGAGGCCAGTCGATCATGACCCTCCACGCCGAAGAGGATCTTCCTCCCGTAGCCGCCGCCGCGAAATCTGACGAGGTCCTCCTTGGAGATGACCACCAGGTTCAGCTTGTGCAAGGTGTCCAGGAGGCGGTTGACCCGGAGCGCGCTCCGTTTTATCCAGTCAGCGGTAAACAGGGCCATCCAATAACATCCTTTTGGGTTAACCGCCCAGCAGTCGGAGGCATGATTTGCACGTTGCAACGAGCGTTATGACGGCCCTTGAGAGCAACCTGTAGTGGAGCGGCGCCCGCTTCCGGTAGAAATCGGCGATCCCCGTGACCCTGATCCTGTTTTGGCCGCTGGCCACATCCCTCTGGGTCTTGGTCCCCGTCAGGTAGCGATAGTTTCCCCAGAGTCGGTCCACATAGGTTACCCGGGCGCTTTCCGCCGCCTGGAAAAGGAACTGGATGTCCATCCCGTAATGCTCATTCACGTCATACCCGCCGATTATATCATGAAGCGACCGGTGATAGAAGTACGCTGAGGGGTTGTTGGGAAAGGCCCGGATATCCAGCATGAGGAGTCTCAATAGGCCGATGTTGGCTGGTTTGCCGACGAACTGGAGCTTGTCGTCATCATCCCAGACCGCGCAGTTCCCCACCAGCAGTGACGGCTGGGGTAGGGTTCTGAACAGGTGAACGACTTCGTTCAGTGCGCCCGGTTCGTAGTAATCATCCACGTTGAGGATGCCGATGATCGTGCCTTTGGCCAGGGCGATCCCTCTGTTCATGGCGTCGGACTGTCCCCTGTCCCGCTCCGAGATCCAGCGGATATGGGGATATTCCCCGGCATAACGCCTGATGAGCTCCACCGTGCCGTCGGTGGAGCCGCCGTCGATGATGATATGCTCGGCGTCGGGACATCCCTGGTCGATGACGTTTCGGATGCAGAACTCCATGAAGCGGGAGCCGTCCCGTACGGGGGTTATGACGGATAGTTTGCAGGGCATCAGCAGACCGTGAATCCTTCCAGGGTTATGGGCTCATGGAGATCGTTGATGACAAAAAGCGGCACCGACCCGTAGAAGGATGCCCACATGGTGTAGGTGCTGGGGGGACCGATGAGGTAGTCGCAGGCGGCAAAGGCATACATGTCTTCAAGTTGCTCACCAGTGCCCCCTGTACAATTAAGTCCATTGAATAACCGTGTATCCTGTTTCTCGTTGGAGCAGATAAGATACCTGACGCGCTTTCCCGGCCAAAGCTCTACGGTGTCTCTTAAGATGTTCACGTACTCTGCCGTCTTGTAATAATATCTGCCGTCCTGCCAGAACTCGTAATCGCCCTGCCGAATATGAATACCCACCAGAAGGTCGCAATCGTTTCTGGCGGAACTGATCAGGCTGGATATGTTCCGTGAAAACGGACGTGCCGGGCTGAAATAGTGCCGTACGGTATCCGCATGCTTATGGAAGTTACGTTCGTCTCTGAATAACCATCCCTGGGCAATGAGGAAAGGTGTCGTCTCCCGTAATTCCTTGTATTCACCTCCACCCAGGTCGTAGTCACCTTCACCTTCCCTTTCCGTCAGGCTGAGCACGGTGAGGTGGGGCAGCCTGATAGTGGTTCTGGCGTAGTTAGTTGCCAGGAGGGTTAAAAATGAATTTATATATTTTTTTATCCGGATACGTTTTACCGGTGACGGTTCCCCCGCGGGGTATTGACATACAAGGGAGTTGCGAGTCCCCGTGAAGTAATGAGCGTACTCCTGGAATCCGGGATAGCAAACCCGGTAATCGAATTCTTTGGCATTGGCAATGAAATGCGCAAACAGGAACAGTCGATTCCCCAATTGACCGAATGTATCGCTGATTATTACCAAGGCACTGCTCCATAAAGGTGAAATCAGTCCGGCAACCGGACAATGCAGGGAGTTCTTCCGACCAGCGCCAGGAGTTTCCCCTTGATCGTCAGGTAACCCTCCAGCAGCGGTAGTGCTATGCCGAACCTCCGCAACGTGGTGATACAGCGGCGAAGTTCCGCAAGGTACTCGTCATAGAGTCGATGTCCGCCCCTCCCCACCGTATAGTTCTCGTTATGGAGTTGCACCCTATGGGCGCCGGTGATGCGCAGTCCCTGAAAATGGTAGAAAACGGGCTCAAGCTCTCCCCGATTCGTCTCTTCCTGGTGTTTCACATTCCAGGGAGCCAGGCTCTTTTCCGTCTGCCGGAGGATATGCACCTCGGAGGTAAAGAGTTCAGGCCAGAGATCCAGATATTTTTGATCGCCGAATCTTTTTTCTTCAATGATGTCGAAACACCACTCCAGGCAACGTTCCTGCCACCACCTCATGACTCTCGCTCCTTCCACGCTCCGCCGGAAGGAGAGAAACTGGACGCAGAACCGGCCGCTGGTGGCCAGAAAACGGTGGTGCTCGGGGGCAAAGGCGTGCTCGGTGATCAGGACATACTTGTTTGCATCGTCCAGTTCCTGCAGCAGGATCCGCGGGTCGGCGAAGAAGAAAAGGTCGGCATCCAGATAGGTGACCCGTTGAATGCTCTCGTCCCGGAGGAATACCGCCTGAAAGGAGAAGGGGGTCAACGTCCAGCAGTACTCCCGGCTGTTTCGCCCGGACTTTACCTCCAGCAGTTCCTCCGTCTCCACCTCCCGCAGGGGGAGAAGCGTCACCCGGGGTAGTGAAATCTTCGTCAGTTGCTCCTCTACCAGCTCATCCATGCAGATGATCCAGAGATGAAAGGGGGATCCGTGCTTCACCAGCGAGGCATGGAGCGCCATCCCCACCGGGAGGAAGTTGCTGTCAAAGAGGGTTACGTACTGTTCCACCTGGTCAGATGAATTCATTGCTCGCCGTGATGACCTCCGTCACATCGTTGCCGCTCATCCGCGGCCGGAAATCATTCGTCCGAATCTGGCCAACGCGCGTTGGTAAAGTGGAGGGGTAAGGGAACGAAAAAACTCCTTGATCGCTTCCCGCGCGGCGGGATCTTCTTTCAGGGGAATTCGTTCGACTACCACGGGATCAGGGGAGATGTCGGTGTCGAATTTGTCCGTCGCATTGCTGTGGGTGCCGCTGTTGTCGTTGCCGATATTTCTCGTCAGGGATCTGCCGGGATTCAGGGTCAGTTTCCCCCTCAGATAGGCGGATGCGTGCCAGTTAATGTCCCAGGTGTCCAGTTTTCCCGCGATCTGGGATTCCAGCATACTGGTGTAGTAAAACGAACCGTCCAGATCGAAGGCCTTTGTCAACCTTCGCCCCTTCAGCTCGTCCAGCAGTTTTTTTCCGTCCGGTTGAAAGAGAGCCCACCCCCGTCGCCAGGTTGCCCACCCCCAGATGTCGGCCCCTCTGAGGAAAAACGTACCGGGGAGCCTTTTTTTTACCGGATAGAGATAGCCATGAATGCTGGCAACCTCCTCGTCGTCCCGGTAGAGCTCCAGAGCCTCGTTCATGAAACGCAGAAAGTGGGGGGAGGTGACGATGTCGTCTTCCACGACAATGATCCGGCCGAATCTGTTGACGATCTCGCCGATACCGCTGATGATCGAAGCGGCGCATCCCAGGTTCGTGCTTCTGTTCACGATCGTCACGGAGTTGAAGCCGCTTATGGAGGCCAGATACTTCCGCACCGAGTCCACGGTTTCCCCGTCGGCTTGGGACCTGGGGCCGTCGGAGAAGATGAACAGATCGCTGCCGTCGGCCAGGTCGTTCTTCGCCAGCGCCTCCACCGTCCGGCGGGTGTGCGTGAGGCGATTGTACACGAAGAGGGCAATGGGTGCGAGGTTCATTTCTCCGGGTAGCGGCACGGTTATACCCCCTGACCGATCATGCGGCATATATCATTTTAAAGCAGTTGCTCTCGCAGAGCTCGCAGAGAAACCAAGAAGATCAGCTGGTTAAGTTCGACGAGATTTTCACCGATCAGGTTATGATCCGTTGCCGGCATATGATTCATATCTTTATGATTTACCGAGTTTTTCTCTGCGAACTCTGCGAGAGACA
>CAIUUR010000165.1 GCA_903902345.1 uncultured Geobacteraceae bacterium
CCCGAACTGTTGAAAGAGATATACTTCCGGCTTGGAGTGGACGTTTTGCATCATCTATTCGCCGAGTGGACGCCATTAAACTTATAGAAGCCAAGGCCATAGATGCGGGAAAGCCCGGCCAAGGACGCAATATCCTTAAAAACGGCAGCGCCATGTTTAATTATGTCAGCGGTTCCGTGAAAATGTAGTAAACGTGGCACTTTAAAAATGCTGTAGTAACAGTCCGCCGACTTCGGAGTTTACGAGGTCGGCGGTTTTTCTTCAGGCTTCTATCAGATCTTTCATGCGATAGCTTTTCCCCTCGATAACCTGTGTTTCAGCGTGATGGAGGAGTCGGTCGAGCAGAGCTGAGGTAAGTGTGCTATCGTTGTTGAAGATTTCCGGCCAATTTTTGAAGGCTTTGTTTGAGGTTATGATGGTTGAACCTCTTTCGTAGCGCTGACTGATGACCTGGAAGAGTAGATCGGCGCCGTGCTTGTCAATCGGTAGATAACCGAGTTCGTCGAGAATGAGTATTTGTGGCGAGAGGTACTTTTTGAGTTCGATTTTGAGTTTACTGGCTGCCTGTGCCGCAGCAAGGGTGTTGATAGTATCTATCGCCGTTGCGAAGAGTACCGACTTACCGGCAAGACAGGCGGTATAGCCAAGAGCAGTAGCAAGATGTGTTTTGCCAAGGCCCACAGTCCCGAGCAGAATTATATTCGCGTGGTCGTCCAGAAATTGGAGACGGAAGAGGTTCTGAACCGCCATGCGATTGATCTTTTTTGGCCAACTCCAGGAGAACTGGTCTACAGTTTTTACCACCGGGAAGCGGGCGCTTTTTATTCGGCGGATCGTGGCGCGGTCACGGCGCTGGTCTAGTTCCCCCTCGGCGAGACTGGCGAGGTAATCGGCATGGGTTATGGTATCTCGGGCGGCTTTAGCTGCACTTTGGTTGTAGTGTTCCGCCATGAAGTTCAAGCCAAGCATCCGTAAATTTGCTTCAAGTTTCTGGGTGGGTTTGTCATCACTCATGGTGTTTCCTCCTCTATGGTTTGATTGTCGTAAATGGAAAGATCTGGGGCCTCCACCGCTATATCAAGTAAATCTGCCCTGCGCGTCAGATGCAGCGCTCCCGGTTCCGGAAGTTTCCGGGCCCGGCTTTCGAGGATGTTGGCGATATAGTCACTGCCAATGGCGTGCAGTCTCATGGCATCATCGATGGCGCCAGCCACAGCACCATCTCCGTGGATTTCGGCAAGTGCCACAATTTTTCTGATGTGAATGGTTGCATTCAACTGCCGTTTATCGAGCTCCCGGTAATAATCAAGAGAACAGTGGCACAAAGCCAGGAAGCGCCGCAGAATGGTCTGATCCCGCGCTTTCTTCCTCTGGGCGATCAACTCTCTGGGATGATCAGGATCCTCGAAGTCACGGTTGCGTTCAAAGGATCGACTGTGGCGGGCGACGAGCTTCTCTTCGTGGTAGAAACAGAGCCGCTCTGGATATGCTTTCATGGTGAGAGGCTGCCCCGCATAACGAGCCGGAACGGAATAGCGGTTTGAATCAAGGGCGACTCTGAACTGACTTGACGCCCGCACAGCGGAGACATTGCCAACATCGTAGGCGTGCAGCGGCAAAGGCTGGAGGTGTATAAACTCACCTTTGAGCATATCAACCGGCTTCTGTCTGGTTTCACCGTGGATACGCACATTGGCAATCGTATCAAGCCAGATTCTGGCGGCGGGATTGAGAGCTGCGAAGTCAGGTAACTCGGCTCCGGCGAGGAAATTCTTCTTCACGTAGCCGACGCCGTTTTCTACTCGCCCCTTCTCATTGCCCTTGGCAACACCGCAGGCCGAGATACCAAAACCATGATACCGTGCAAAGTCGAGATAACGTGAATTGAACACCGGCGCTTCTCCCACGGCATGTTTGAGTACGGCACTTTTAAGATTATCGACCATAATTCTGGCCGGAACCCCGCCGAATGCCGCAAAAGCGTTCTGATGACAGGCGAGGAAATGCTCCATGGTTTGGGACACGGTGAATTCCACATACATCTGGCGACTGTAGCAGAGCACCATCACGAAGAAACTGAGCCGCCGGGTGGTTTCACCCACACGAACCGAGCCATATGATCCCCAGTCAACCTGGGCACATTCTCCCGGTGCGAATGCCAGGGTTAGAAAGGCTTTCTTTTTGATGGGTCTGATCTTGCGGACGAACTTCTTCACCACCGTATAGCCACCGGTAAAGCCTTCCTCCTGAATACGCTGATATACCTGTTGTGCCGTGTATTGATATGACTCAATCATCTTGACAACCATATCTTTGAAGGGATCGAGTTTGCTTGGCCGATTGACTGATTTACGGGGACGGAACTGTTTCGCGGCAAGCCAGAGCTTCACGGTACGTTCATCAAGAGCAAGCTCGCGGGCAATCTGCATGGCGGTCAGTCCCTTCTGCAGGTGAAGGTGCTTGATACGGGAAAAAGTTTCGTAGTCGATCATGGCGCACCTCCGGTCAGCTTCGCCAATATTTTGTCAATGGCCAGGGTTCCGATATCTGTTCTGGCAGCACTCTCACCAAAGGCACAGAGGTGCTGTAGGGCACCATCAAGGGCCAGCACTTGGTAGAGGGGGCGCTTGTACGCGACAAGCCGTGAATTGAGCAGACAGGCACGGGCAGAGACCAGCGTAGCTGCATCCATAACCAACCGTTCGCACAAGGACGCTTCGGCGTAATAACTGAGGCCTTGGCAGTCAGCCACGGTGATGAGAAAGAGATACAGTGCCGCAGCTTCATGGCTTATCAGCTCAATGTGGCGATCACGGACCAGACGGTGATCCACCCAACTGAATTGCTCCGGAATGCTGCGGATGCGGTCGGGACAGATTGGGAACTTGTGGGTCATAACGGCCTCCTGTGGTTGAACAGATGACATCTTGCCCCAATTGTTCCAGACGGCGGGTTATCACGGCTATGTCATCTTGTAACACGCACCCCGTTAAATGAGCGATTAGCCCAACAAAAACGGGATGTTGCGCAATGCAGAAATCTTGTAACACAGGGGGTAATGCAGGTGATTCGAGAGGTAAAAGCGGGATAACTTCTTGTTTTACATGATCTATTCGGTCGCAGATGTCTTGTAACACGGTGCCGGAACCCTTGCGGCGCTGCCGCCCGGGGTGAGTACGCCGCCACTCAAGCACCCGTTCGACATTGTCAGAACCCTTGAAGTAGGAAGGATTCTTTTTAACCCAACGCCGCTGGCATCCAGCTTTGCTTGCTTTGCGGCATTCGGGTTTGTTGCAGTACCTCTGACGTTTGACGCTACGATAGTCAGGAATGAATGATTCTTTGCAACACCGGCATTTACGTTTTCCGATAAGACTCATGACCCGACACCTCTGGGTCAATCATCAGGCTTCAGACAAAATGCGGGAAGAAAAAGTATTGAAAAAACAGGAGGGAACTGAAGAAGAGGATGATTTTAATGGATTAGGAAGAAAACGGAACTGCGGAAGAAGAAACAATTTCAAGAGGCCAAGAAAAAAGCTCTTTCAGAACACCGGTGGCAGGCAGAAGGAAATCAGATGCCAGTTACCCATATAGTTGACCATATGGTGAGGTTCAACCGTGCGCATGGTGCAGTTACTGGCG
>CAIUUR010000166.1 GCA_903902345.1 uncultured Geobacteraceae bacterium
CTTTCTCAATCGCTTGTGCCACCGGCTGCTCAACTGCAGAGTGCACGATCTTTTGTACTGTGTCTGTAATCGACTGTTCCACCGTATCGGACACTATTCCTTCCAGATTTATGGTAACGGCACGCTCTATTGCATCTGTTACCGGTTGTGCCACCATGCTGGGTATTGTCTGTTCTATAGCTGAATTCACGGCTTTTTCTACCGCGAGAGTAACAGGTTGCTCAACGGAGTCGGCGATGGCTCTCTCAATTGCTTGCGCCACCGGTTGCTCAACTGCGGAGTGCACGCTCTTTTCAATGGCATCGGCGACGGATAGTTCAACTGCGTTGGGAATGATCCTTTCCAAATTTTCGGTAACAGCTCTCTCGACAGCATCGGCAACGGGTTGCGTTACATTGCCGGCTATTGCCTCATCAATGGCGTCGGAGACCGGCTGAGCTACCGCGTTGGATACCGTTTGTTCTATCGCCTTAGCCACGGACTGTTCTACTGCCGTAGTTACCGGCTGCTCGACTGCTGCGCGAACGCACCTTTCAACGGCATCGGTGATGGATAGTTCAACTGCGTTGGGTACGATTTTTTCCAGATTTTCGCTGACCGCTCTCTCAACAGCATCCGCAACGGGTTGCGCAACGGTCCCGGCAATGGCCTCTTCAATGGCGTCGGAGACCGGCTGGGCTACCGCGCTGGATACCGTTTGTTCTATGGCCTTAGTCACGGCTCGTTCTACGGCCGAAGTTGTTGGTTGCTCAACGGAGTCGGCGATGGCTTTCTCAATCGCTTGCGCCACCGGTTGCTCAACTGCGGAGTGCACGCTCTTTTCAATGGCATCGGCGATGGATTGTTCAACGGCGTTGGGAACGATTTTTTCCAGATTTTCTGCAACTGATTTCTCGACAGCATCAGCAACAGGTTGCGCAACGTTCCCGGCAATGGTCTCTTCAATGGCGTCGGAGACCGGCTGGGCTACCGCGCTGAATACCGTTTGTTCTATGGCCTTAGCCACGGCCCGTTCTACGGCCGAAGTTGTTGGTTGCTCAACGGAGTCGGCGATGGCTTTCTCAATCGCTTGCGCCACCGGTTGCTCAACTGCTGCGTAAACGCTACTTTCAACGGCATCGGTGATGGATAGTTCGACAGCGTTGGGAACGATTTTTTCCAGATTTTCGTTAACAGCTTTCTCAACCGCATCAGCAACAGGTTGCGTTACATTCCCCGCAATGGCCTCATCTATGGCATTGGAGACCGGTTGAGCTACCGAGCTGGATACCGTTAGTTCTATCGCCTTAGCCACGGCCTGTTCTACGGCCGAAGTTACTGTTTGCTCCATGGAGTCGGTGATGGCCCTCTCAATCGCTTGTGCCACCGGCTGTTCAACTGCTGCGTGCACGCTCTTTTGAACGGCATCGGTGATGGATAGTTCGACAGCGGTGGGAACGATTCTTCCTATATTTTCTGTGACAGCTATCTCTACCGCAACTGTTACCGGTTGCGAAACGCTCCCGGTAATGGCCTTATCAATGGCGATAGCTACTGGTTGCGCTACTGCGCCGGTGACTGTTTGTTCTATCTCGGTAAACAGAGCTTTTTCTACCGCTAGAGCCACCGGCTGCTTGACTGACGCGGCAATGGCCATCTCGATCGCCTGAGCAACTGGATATTCTACTGCAGAACGAACAGTTCTACTGACCGTATCGGTAATAGAGACCTCGACTGCGTTTGGAACAATTCTTCCAATAGTTGCGGTAACAGCCCTGTCTACTGCATCTGTAACCGGTTGCGATACGTTTCCGGCAATTGCCTCATCAATGGCAACTGAGACCGGTTGCGCGACAGCGGTAGATACCGTTTGTCCGATAGCGGTAATAACGGCGCTTTCCACAGCAAGAATCACCGGTAACTTGACGGACCTGGCAATGGCCGTCTCTATCGCTTGTGCCACCGGCAGTTCGACTGCTGTGTGAACGCTCTTCCTGACAGCATCGGCAATTGATTGATCAACCGTATTAGAAATGATTCTTTCAAGATTCGAGGTGATTGAGCTGTTCAGTGTGGCCGGTTCCGGTTCTGTCTCGCTCTCTCTGATGGTCTCATCAAGGGGTATTGAGGGCTGCTCCGCCACCTTGAGCACTATTTCTTCTGCTGTCGAAATCACTGACTGATCGATTGCTGCGGCCTCCGGTTCATTGACGGATGCAGTGGTGATCTTCTCAACAGCTTCTGCCATGGGCTGATATACATCGCTGAGATCCGGTTTTTCTAAGACAGTGGTAAAAGAAAAGTCGATACCGCTTGCAATATCTCCGGGCAGGGGTGGTTCTGTAACATTCTGATAGCTGCCCGTTGGGATCACTTCGACTGGCTGTTCAACACTCTTATCTTCGGTTATTACAACTGGCTCAAACTGTTGGGAAACGACAACCGGGGTGTGAGATTCGGATATTTTCTGCTTATCAATAACAGGTGCCGTTACAGAAGGAGGCGCCGTAGTTTCCGGAGCGTAAAGAGCTTTTTTGCCTCGTTTAAGGAGCAAGACCAATTTATTGTCACGAACCAGTTTTATTTCCTTTTCTTTGGCAAAACCAAGAGCTTCACGAGTAAAGTGAGCCGGAGAAATAAAAATCCCACTTGATACATAATCTTCAGACATTGCGATATAAAAATTCATGACAATGTCTGCGTCGATGCTATCTTTAGCCCAATTTCTATACTGCAGATAATATTCTTCATTGTTCCGATTTAGAACCAGATCGACTACTTTATTATGAGGCCCTTCATAATCGCGGATACTGTAACCGTCAGAACGATAAGCTGCGATGATGTAGTTTTTGTACGAGTCGCTATCAATGTTAATGCTGTAATCGTTGTTTATATTTATGCCTATTTTGCCGAGTATGTTTTTTTTAATCCCTACGACTAATTTGCTCTCAACATTCACGAATTTCATGATTTTTAACTCCGCACTTAAATAAAAAACCGATTACTTCTCTCGATGCTCAATTGTGACTATATTGCCGCATACACGCTCAAAAAACCAATTAATATGTATTTATATTTAGTGGCAGGCGGGAGCGAGGCTAGCAAATATGCAGGTTGATGGAGAGGGGATTGTGTGAACTTTTTACATTCCGATTCCGGCAATCTCCGTGCCGCAGGCGGGACAGCAACCGTTGCGAATTTTGTTCGCAGTGATCGTGTAACCGTGTCGCTGGATAAGGAGGGTTGAACAGGAAGGACACCAGCTGTTCTCTCCCCCTTCGCCGGGGACATTCCCCTCGTAGACATAACGGAGTCCTGCTGCCTTGCCGATCTCCCGTGCCAGTCGAAGGGTTGCCAAAGGGGTCCGGGGACGGTCAAGCATCAGGTAGGTGGGGTAGAACTGCGATACATGCCAGGGGGTATCCACCCCCAGGTAGGTGACGATGTACGAGGCGATCTCCTGCAGTTCCTCCGGGGAGTCATTGAGTCCAGGAATGAGAAGGGTGGTGAGCTCGATCCAGACCCCCTGGCGCTTATATTCGACGATGGAGTCCAGAACCTGGGGTAGCTTGGCATGAACGACATCGCGGTAGAATTGTTCACTGAATCCTTTCAGATCAATATTGGCGGCATGGAGATAGGGTGCGATAAGCGCCAATGGTTCCTTGCTGATATAGCCGTTGGTGACGAAGATGTTTGTTAGCCCTGCGGCAGAGGCCACGCGGGCAGTGTCATAGGCAAATTCGAAGAAGATGGTTGGTTCGGTATAGGTGTAGGCGATGGAGCGGCAGTCGGCGGCAAGCGCCTGACTGACTACCTCGTCAGGGGTGCGATGAACTCCCTGAATGGATCCATTGCGGGGGAGCTGGGAGATCGTGAAGTTCTGACAGTGACGGCAGCCGAAGTTGCATCCTACCGACGCGATGGAATAGGATCTGCTCCCCGGCAGAACGTGGAAGAGCGGCTTCTTTTCGATGGGGTCCGGATGCTCGGCGCAAAGCTTGCCGTAGACCAGGGAATAAAGGATTCCTCCCCGGTTTTCTCTGACATTGCAGATGCCGCGGCGCCCAGGGTTGATCAGGCAGTTGAAGCGACAGAGAACGCAGCGAACACTCTCACCATCTTCTCTCTGGTAAAACAATGCTTCCTTCATGGAGCACCTCCTCAGTAGAAGTGTAGCGGGTGATTGCCGAAAAACCAAGGGGAGAAATGTCCGTAGGGCGCTTCGCTGGAAATATAGTCCAGGAGTAGGCTTGGCCAAGTGACATCAACCCCACGAACTATTAGCCTAAAATAAGCATTTGAACCACGAAATACACGAAATACACGAACAAAACTGAACGGTTGATTTTGGTTGACATATCACCGGGTTGGTTACTTTATATGTCTTCTTAAACATCTGTTTTATTTCGTATTTTTGGAGTTTTTCGTGGTCATCCCTACAAGGAAACGAGACAAAAACATTGAAGCGGTATCGTCTTTAGCGCGAATCACCTAAGACCCGGAGTATGCATGAAAGTTACCCGCGCAGGAATCGGGAGAGCATATGACTGAACGCTGTAGATGGCGCAATGGTCTGAGCCGTGAATCGTAAGAGCACGACGGCAATGTACGGTCCAGGCCGTCGGACAGCACCCTATGAAGGAGTAGCGAACCGCATCGGCCCCGAGTCATGGATTGTCATTGAAAAGGGGATTGGTGTCATGTCGGTTTTTGTCTTGAAGAGTAGTTGGGAGAGGCGTACTACGAAGCTGGGGTGATGGCACCGTCATGACGTTGACGTGAATGATTTTGCTCATTCGCTCTGCAATGGGAGGGGAACTCTTGGAATATCATCCAACACAAGATTTCTCCTTGACATCTCCGGAGTGCTTTGTTATAAAAACGGACCATTGGGGTGTAGCCAAGCGGTAAGGCAATGGACTCTGACTCCATCATCCCTAGGTTCGAATCCTAGCACCCCAGCCATAAAGTTTGAAAGAGTAGTGAAAAAGTTTGCTTGACAGTCACTGCCCGCTCATGATAGAAAGAAGAAATACGGTCCCATCGTCTAGCGGTTAGGACACTGGCCTTTCACGTCGGTAACAGGGGTTCAAGTCCCCTTGGGATCACCATCTTAGACAGTAATCATTCACATGGTTACTGTCTTTTTTTATGCTTTTCCTGACGGGGAGAAAAAAATGCTTGCCGGCGTTATTTTTGATTTTGACGGGGTTATCGTGGATACCGAACCGCTGCACCATCGCGCCTTCCAGGAGATACTGGAGCCGCTGGGGCTGGGTTATGGGTGGGATCGTTACGTGGCCGACTATCTGGGGTTCGATGACCGGGACGCTTTTCGGGAAGCTTTCCGGAGCCGTGGACGCCCCCTCGACGATGCGGAACTGGGAGCACTCATCCACCGCAAGGGGGTGGCGTTTCTGGAGATCATCGCCGCGGGAGTCACGCCGTACCCCGGCGCCGTGGAGCTCATACGCGGAATTGAGGGGCGCTTACCCCTGGCCATCTGCAGCGGCGCGCTCCGCTCGGATATCCTTCCCGTGCTGGAGCAGTTCGGCCTGGAGGCTGCCTTCGATATCATCGTGACGGCCGACGATGTTCCCACCAGCAAGCCCGATCCTGCCTGCTATCGGATGACCGTGGAAAGGCTTTCCGCCGCCTCTCCCGGCAGGGGTATCGAACCGGGTACCTGCATCGTTATCGAGGACACCCCCGGCGGGATCGCTGCCGCCCGAGGTGCGGGGCTTGCCGTGGTGGGGGTCACCACCAGCTACCCGGCGGAGAGGCTTGCCGGAACGTCTCGTATCGTTGCCTCCCTGACGGAACTGTCCCTGGAAGAGCTCGCCCTCCTCCTCTAACCGATGGATTCTCTTCCCATCGACGCCGTCATCCCCGACCTGCTGGAGGCGCTCCACCGCCATCCCGGGGCGGTCCTGCATGCCCCGCCGGGGGCAGGGAAGACGACCCGGGTCCCCCTGGCGCTCCTGGCGGCTTCCTGGCTGATCGGTACGATCATCATGCTGGAACCGCGCCGACTGGCTGCGGTGAATTCCGCCCGCTGGATGGCCTCACTTCTGGGTGAGGAGGTAGGGCGGACTATTGGCTACACCATCCGCTATGATCGACAAATATCCTCAGCCACCCGTATTGAGGTGGTGACCGAGGGGATACTCACCCGCCGACTCCAGGCCGACCCGCTTCTTGCCGGTGTCTCACTGGTCATCTTCGATGAATTTCACGAACGAAATCTTAACAGCGATCTGGCTTTGGCCCTCTGCCGGGATGTTCAGCAGGGATTGCGGGACGACCTGAAACTCCTGGTCATGTCCGCAACCCTGGAGTGCGCTCCGGTGGCGCGCCTTCTTGGTGATGTCCCGGTCATCTCCTCCCTGGGGCGGTGTTTTCCGGTGGAGATCCGTTACCTGGAGCGTGAGCCGGAGGGGAGGCTCCCCTTCATCGTCGCCGGCGCCATACAGCGCGCGCTGGGGGAGAGTTCCGGCGATATTCTTGCATTTCTCCCCGGCTATGGCGAGATCACGCGCACCCGTTCGCTTCTTCAGGAGCGGTTGGGGGACGACGGCCCCCTGATTTGTCCACTCTATGCCGATCTCCCCTTTCGCGAGCAGGAAAAGGCCATTATGCCGGGGGTGCGGCGCAAGATTGTCCTGGCCACCACCATCGCCGAAACGAGTCTCACCATCCAGGGGATTGGGGTCGTCATTGATGGGGGGTGGAGTCGGCAACCCCGTTTTGATCCTGCCAAGGGGCTTCCCCGTCTGGAAACGGTCCGGGTTTCCGGTGCGGCAGCGGAACAGCGGGCTGGTCGGGCCGGCAGGTTGGGGCCCGGGGTCTGCTATCGGCTCTGGACTGGCCATACCCAGGGTCATCTTCTTCCCTTTACCCCCTCTGAAATAACCGTCACCGATCTTGCCTCTCTGGCTCTGGAGTTGGCCCTTTGGGGGGTGACCGATCCTGCCACCCTCCCATGGCTGGAGCCCCCTCCCGCTCCAGCTCTGGAGGAGTCGCGCCGTCTTCTTCGGCAGTTGGGCGCCCTGGACGGTAACTACGCACTCACTCCGGTGGGGAGGCGGATGGGGACTATGGGGCTCCATCCCCGCTTGGCCCGACTGCTCCTTGCCGGAGAAGATGCCGGTCATGGGAGCGCCGCGGCACTCTGCTGCGCCCTCCTGGCGGAACGGGATCTGCTGCGAACTGCTCCGGGGGGGCGGCGCAAGCTCCGGAGCGACAATGATCTCTTCGACCGGTATGAGGCCTTTGTCCGGTGGCGTGAGGGGGCGCGGGATGGCGATGCCGACACAACCGCCGCCGCTGCGGTGGAGCGTCTGGTGCGACAATTGGGTCGGGACCGTTCGAAAAACAGAGATCGGCCCGGGTTCGATGCCGCTATCCTCGGCCGCCTGCTTCTGACGGCCTACCCGGATCGCTTGGCCATGCAGCGGGAGCCGGGAAGCGATCGATACCTCCTGGTCAACGGGCGGGGGTGTCGCCTTACGGACCGAAGCTCTCTCCATGACGAGCCGTTTCTCGTGGCGGTGCAGGTGGAGGGAGCGGATGGTGGAGAAGGGCTGATCCACCTGGCTGCAGCTCTGGATGAGCGGATGATCCGGGAAGAGCTGGCAGGCAGGATAACCCGGGAGCGGCGGGTAACCTGGGATGAAAAGGATGGCCGGGTCATGGCGAGGGAAGAGGAAATGCTGGATTCCCTTACTCTTTCCAGTCGTCAGGTGGCCGCTGTGGGGGCGGATACGGCGGTTGCGCTTTTAGAAGGGATCGTCCGGCGTGGGGTAGACCGGTTTCCCTGGTCACCGGCGGCGTTTCAGTTTCGTGACCGGACCTTTTTCTGTCGACGGCTCTTCCCCGGCGTCGAACTCCCCGACCTCACCGATAGCGCCCTGGCAGTTACCGCCCGAGAATGGCTTTTGCCCTGGCTCTCCGGCGCCCGCTCTACGGCTGATCTGGCCAGGGTCGACCTCATGGCGGCGCTCCGGGGGATGTTCTCCCGCGAACAGTTACGATTCGTGGAGGAGATGGCGCCGACTCACCTTACGGTTCCCAGTGGATCGCGGATTGTGCTGCAGTATGGTGGTGAAGAGCCGGTACTGGCAGTGAAACTCCAGGAACTCTTCGGCCTGGGGGATTCCCCGTCCGTGGCCGGGGGGCGGGTCGCACTCCTGCTCCACCTCCTCTCACCGGCCGGGAGACCCATCCAGGTGACCCGCGACCTGAAAGGGTTCTGGAACGGGGCCTACCGTGAGGTCAAGAAGGAACTCAAGGGGCGTTACCCTCGGCACCCCTGGCCCGATGACCCCTGGAGCGCGACCCCGACGAAACGGACAAAACGACGGGAATAATTCCCTGAGTGGGTTGCACGGTATCAGAAAAAAATATTTTTACGGCTCGAGGAGTTTGTATGCGTATCGCTATGGTTGGTTCCGGCGCACTGGGACTCTATTACGGGGCGCTTCTGCAGCGGGGGGGGAATGATGTCTGTTTCCTGCTCCGCCGCGATTATGACGCCATCCGGAGAGATGGCCTTCGGGTCCACTCCATCCACGGGGATTTTTACCTCCCCAGCGTGGCGGGTTTCCGGCATTCAGGGGAGATCGGTGTCGTGGATCTGGTGGTGGTCGGACTCAAGACCTGGTCCAACGACCGCTATCATGAACTGGTGGGGCCGCTGGTGGGGCCGGCGACGATGATCCTCACCCTGCAGAACGGTCTGGGTAATGAAGAACGTTTGGCTGAACTTTTCGGAGCCCACCGACTACACGGTGGGGTCGCCTATCTCTGCGCCAACCGGGGAGAGCCCGGTACGGTCCATCACCTTGGTGCAGGGAGGATAGTTCTCGGGGCGCTCCTGGCAGAAAACGCGGACCGCGCCGAGTCTCTGGCGGAACTCTTCAGATCAGTGGGGGTCCCCTGTCATGGCGTTGACGATATTATGAGGGCCCGGTGGGAAAAGCTCGTCTGGAATATACCTTTTAACGGGCTCTGTGCACTCATGCAGCGGTCGGTGGGAGAGTTGCTGGCTTCCCCAAAGGTAACCGAGACTATCAGGGGCATCATGGCTGAAGTCATTGCCGCAGCCAACGCCCAAGGGCTTCGAGAGCCGATCCCGGAGGTGTATGCCGAGGAGATGATTGCATTCACCCGGGCCATGGACCCCACCTATCGCCCCTCAATGCAACTGGACCGGATGGAAGGGCGTCCCCTGGAACTGGAAGCGTTGCTGGCCAAGCCGCTCATGGCAGGAAAGGCGAGGGGACTGGCTCTCCCCCTGATAACGGCCCTATATGCTCTTCTCGATCTTTCCTGACAAACTGTTGCGCTTAGGTGATTCGCGACAAAGAACATACCAGCAACCGGTCGAATCTATTGGGCCTTCTTGGGAGCACGGACATCCTGTCCGTATTCAAGCGGCTGTAGC
>CAIUUR010000167.1 GCA_903902345.1 uncultured Geobacteraceae bacterium
GAGGTTAAGACCACTAATTGTAGAACTACCAAAATTATCTCCGGAGCCGGAATCGGCTACAGAATTGACGCTACCGGTTCCGAAGAGTTCCGGGCCACTAATTCCATAGTAAACATACGCACTATGTGTCGTAATTGGAGGAAAGTAACGTGAGAATCAAACTGATGATGGCAGCAAGAGGAATCGTGATGAGGGGTCTGGCAGGAAAAGCATCAGCCGGCGTCATGATTAACGCAACCGATAAGGGAGGAGGTGACTGGCAGTACGAGTGTTTTAATTAATGAGTACCGCAGCGCAATGAATTATCGGGAGGTTTCCTTTCCGGTCAGCACGGAATTTTTTCCGTATGACGTCTCGAACAAGGCCGGATGGACAATAGAAACCGTCGGTAATGGCGTTTTTCCATGCCTCGTAACAAACACAGTCGTGCCGTCGCCGGCGTAACAAGCACGGATGGCGTTATGGAAAACGTAATCCTGATGCCCTCGCGAAAAGTCCAATGCGCCCTTCCACAGGCTCAGGGCGAACGGACCATTGAACCCTGAACCCTGAACCTTGAACCGGTTTTATTTTTCTTGAACCGGTTTTATTCTTCCTTGGTGATCCGTACCACCTGCAACACCCCCGGCATGGCGCTTATGGTGTCGTTGTCCAGGGTGTCGGTGTCGCCGATGACCCCGATGATGATCCGGTTGGCCCCGGTGGACTGGTGGATGTCAAAATCCCTGGTAATGAGATACTCTTTAACGCTATCCAGGGCCGTCTCGTCGGCGACCCGCTTCATGATGATCAGCATATTTTTTTACTCCTCCTTCTCACCGTCGCCATGGGTCTTGATCCGCTCCAGCCGTCGCGATTCGTCGATGACCCGCTCGAAGAGCCGCACAATGGCCTGGTCATCCAGCGGACCAGTGTTCAGCTCCTTCATCCGGGCAAAGATCCGCTTCTCCCGGGCCGGATCGTACACCGGCAGAGTCAGCGTCTTCTTCACCTCGCCGATCCGGAGCGCCAGGGAGGCGCGTACATTAAAAATGTGGAGCAGGGCGCTGTCGAGACGGTCAATATCCTGCCGCAGGTCGTCAATGGTCATGATTTCCTCAGAACTGTTTTTTTATAAACGTGTCTTTCTGACAATGGATGTCGTCCCGTTCGGGGTAGTCGATGGTGTAGTGAAGCCCCCGCGACTCCTTCCGGCTCTGGGCGCAGAGGACGATGAGTTCGGCTACCGTGGCGATGTTCCGGAGTTCGATGAGATCGGAGTCGATGAGAAAATCCCAGTAGTAGTCCTCAATCTCTTCCTGGATCAGCCGAATCCGCCGCAGCGCCCGCTCCAGCCGCTTGTCGGAACGGACAATCCCCACGTAATTCCACATGAAACGCCGGATCTCGTCCCAATTCTGGGATACGACCACCATTTCGTCACTGTTGGTGGCGGTCCCTGCGTCCCATACGGGGATCTCCGGTGAAATGAACTCCTCTCCCTGCACCTGTTCCACGGCATGTCGACAGGCCCGGCCGGCATACACGGCCGCCTCCAGGAGAGAGTTGCTGGCGAGACGGTTGGCGCCATGGAGCCCGGTGAAAGAGGTCTCGCCGATGGCGTAGAGGTGCCGGATGTCGGTTTCGGCGTTGAGATCCACCGCCACCCCGCCGCAGAGATAGTGGGCTGCGGGGACCACCGGGAGCGGCTCCCGGGTCATGTCCAGGCCGAAACCGAGACAGGTCTGGTAGATGTTGGGAAAACGGCTCCGGACATACTCCGGATCCTTGTGGGTGATATCAAGATAGACGCAGTCATCGCCGGAGGTCTTCATCTCGTTGTCGATGGCCCGGGCGACGATGTCGCGGGGAGCCAGATCCTTCAGCTTATGGTATTTTTCCATGAAGGCCGTGCCGTCACGACGGCGGAGGATCGCCCCCTCGCCCCGCACCGCTTCGGAGATGAGGAATGACTTGGCCAGGGGATGATAGAGAGTGGTGGGGTGAAACTGCATGAACTCCATGTTGGCGATGGTGGCGCCGGCCCGGTAGGCCATGGCAACCCCGTCGCCACTGGCCACGTCCGGGTTACAGGTGTAGAGATAGACCTTCCCCCCACCACCGGTGGCCAACAGCGTCACCTTGGCCGAAAAGGTCTTCACGACCCCACTGGCCACATCCAGGACATGGGCGCCCAGACAGCGGTTCTGCTTGAGCCTCTTCCGGAGCACCTTGGCCTCGGTGATCAGATCGATGGCCACGTGCCCCTCGTAGACCTGAATATTGGGATTATCGTGGACGGCAGCCACCAACGCCCGCTGAATCTCCCGGCCGGTGACATCGTCGGCATGGAGTATCCGGCGCTGACTGTGCCCCCCTTCCCGGGTCAGGTCGTAGGAATCACCGACGGTAGTGAACTTGACCCCGACTTCGATGAGATGCCGGATGGTCTCCGGCCCCTCCTCCACCACCATCCGGACCACATCCTCGTGGCAGATGCCGGCGCCGGCCACCATGGTATCCTCCATGTGGGCAGCAAAACTGTCTTCGGAA
>CAIUUR010000168.1 GCA_903902345.1 uncultured Geobacteraceae bacterium
CACCAGCGGTACGGCGAGCGCCTCCTCTGCACCCAGGCGCAACGCTCCTCCTCAGACAGGGGAGTACATCTCAGCGGCCATGACGGTGTCGCCATGGGGACGGAGGGTCTGCTGGATGTCCTCCTGGCGCTCCGATGCGACTACTTCGTCGGCAACCGGGAGTCCAATGTCTCCCTGGCGGTCTCCAGTATGCGCCCCTGGCCACCGGGATTCGTCTTTCTTCTGGGAAGCCAGAGCGTCCGAAGCGAGAACCTGTTTCTGCACCAGCGACCGCGCACAACCGTGCACCTCTGCAGGCTCTGCCAGGCCCCCACGACCGAAAGCTTTACCCGGATCGCCCTCTCCAGATATCCCGTACGATACTTCACCTGTACCGGTTGCGGCTCGCTGCAGAGCGAAACCCCTTACTGGCTGGACGAAGCGTACGCCATGGACCCCGAGCGATTCGACACGGGGAAGGCTTCGCGCACCCTGTTGAATTTTTATACCCTGCGCACCCTGTTGGATATCCTGGGGATTCGCCCCTCGGATCGCTGCGTGGATTTTGGCGGGGGAACCGGACTCTTTGCCCGACTCATGCGGGACACCGGTTACGACTATTACAGCTATGACAAATACGGCAGCGGCGAGTTCTGCGCCGGGTTCCGCTGGGAAGAGCTGAATCACCGGGTGTCGCTGGTGACCATCTTCGAATGCGCGGAACATTTTGCCGAACCTGCCCGGGAATGGGACAGCATCTTAGCCACTAACCCTGAATACATCCTCGGCTCCACGGGGCTCTACGCCGGGCAGGGATCCGACTGGTTCTACCTCTCCCCGGAATCAGGGCAACATATCTTCTTTTATACTCCGGCCGCCCTCGCCCGGATTGCTGCCAGCCATTCCTACAGCACCTATTTCCTCGGTAACTTTTTCCTCCTGAGCAGGCATCCCCTCAGCGTGGATACCCGGGAGCAGATCGACGGTTTCACCACTAATACCAACACATTCTGCGTTGAAAATTATTCCCGTTGGCTCCAGAACCCCTTCGAGTCATCCTCACGGGACAACCGGCAAATGGCCCGGCGGGAACAGCTTCGGGGCGCCGGCGCCCGTATCGCCCTGGACGGCGTCTTTTTTCGCTTCGCCTCCGGCATCGCCCGTCTCTGGCGGAGCCTGCTGGAACAGTGGTCGGCCAACGGTTTTGGGGAGTTCCTCACCACCCTGGATCGGGGCCGGACCGCCCCCCGTTTTCCCGGCATACGGTATCTGGATACCCCGACGCACAACTATGCGAACAGAGAGGGGGACCGGCTGATGCTGCAGGAGCTCTGCGACCGTGAACAGATCACCCTCTTCACCTCCACCTATTACACCTATCCCCTGACCACCCCGGCTGCGCTGATGATTCCCGACATGATCCCAGAGGTCATGGGGTTTGATCTGAGTGACGAACAGTGGCAGGAGAAACATGACGCCATCCGGTATGCCAACAGTTTCATGGCAATATCCGACTCCACTGCGGATGATCTGCGCCGGTTCTTTCCCCAGATTCCATCGGAACGGGTGGTAACCGCTCATTGCGGCACCGTTTTCCGCACCCCATCGAACGAACAGGTCGCAATTTTCAAGGAGCGGCACGGCATTAATAGACCATACTTCCTCATCTCCGGCGACAAGACAGGGTACAAGAACGCAAAACTGTTCTTCCAGGGATTCGCCGGATTGGGTGACGACCGGGGGAACTACGCCGTGGTCTGCACCCACTCCATCCCCCCCCTGGAGCCGGAACTTCAACAGTTTCTGGGTGATGGCGCAATCCACCATCTGGTCCTCTCCGACAAGGAGCTTCAGTGCGCCTACTCCGGGGCGGTCGCCCTGGCCTACCCCTCCCGCTACGAGGGATTCGGACTTCCCGTCCTGGAGGCCATGGCCTGCTCCTGTCCCGTCATCACCTGCAAGAACAGCTCAATCGGTGAGGTCGGGGGGGATGCCGTCATCTACGTGAAGCCGGAGTCTCCGGAGGAGATGCTGGCCGCGCTGCTGGCGCTCCGGCAGGAGTCACTCCGGAGCGAATTGATCAAAAAGGGGCTGAAACAGGCGGAGAAGTTTTCCTGGAGGAAGATGGCGGATGAGGTGGAAGAAGAGCTAACGAGGCGGACACCGGGGAGACCTCCCAGGGCGCGGCAAGGCTGTACCGTCCGATAAACGGAATCACCGTCACCGCCGCGATTAGGGGGCTCAAGATGAACAATCAACAACGCTCTTTTCACGACATCCTCACTCTCAGAAACAGCCATCGGTCTGCTCCGGGAGCGAAACAGGCAGATAATTATTGATACCATACATCCATGAAAAGTTACAAGAGCATGTAGGG
>CAIUUR010000169.1 GCA_903902345.1 uncultured Geobacteraceae bacterium
CAAACTCATGAGATCATCAAGAAACTTAACAAAAGCTTCATAACCCCCTTTGACCGGGAGGATATCTATGCCCTCTCTTCGGCGCTGGATGATATTCTCGATCTCATCGATGCGTCCGCCCAGCGCATCGTCATGTACAACGTGGAGAAACCTACCCCTGAATCCAAGGAACTCGCATTTATCATTCTCAAGGCATGCCAGACCCTGGAGAAAGCTGTGGGGAAACTGGGTGGGAAGCTTGAGCCTATCTCCGAATACTGCGTGGAGGTTAATTCGCTGGAAAACGAGGCCGACCGAGTCAGCCGCGAGGCAATCAGTCGGCTCTTTGACGAAGAGAAGGATCCCATTCAGCTTCTCAAGTGGAAAGAGATCTATGAGACGCTGGAGCGGGCCACGGATAAGTGCGAGGATGCTGCCAACATACTCGAAAGCGTGGTCCTGAAAAATGCCTGAGACGTCCCTATTGATGCTGGGATTGGTTATTCTCGCGGCATTGGCCTTCGACTATATTAATGGGTTTCATGACACCGCCAATGCCATCGCCACCTGTATCTCGACCCGGGCTCTTTCTATCCGATCGGCGATTGCCATGGCAGCGACGCTGAACTTTGCCGGTGCGATGATCTCCACCAAGGTCGCCGGAACCATCGGCAAGGAGATCACCGACGTAAGTCATATCACCCAGATGGTGATTCTGGCTGGGGTAGGCGGAGCTATTATCTGGGACCTCATTACCTGGTATTACGGGCTCCCCTCTTCATCATCCCATGCAATCATCGGTGGTATCATGGGCGCAGTGATCGCCCATGACGGGGTCTCGGCGCTTCACTGGGGCGGGCTTCGGAAGATCATTTTAGCTCTTCTCATCTCCCCGGTTATCGGCACCGTTATCGGGTTCGCCATCATGCTGATGATCATGTGGCTCTTTCATGCCAAGGCACCGCCGAATCTCAACCGTGGTTTTCGAAAGCTCCAGGTCGTGTCGGCCGCGTTCATGGCCTTTTCCCATGGTACCGCCGACGCGCAAAAATCCATGGGGGTCATAACCATGGCATTGGTGAGTTACGGGACTCTTCAGACGTTTGTCGTACCGGTGTGGGTCAAGATGGCTTGCGCCATGGCCATGGCTTTCGGCACTGCGGCCGGTGGGTGGCGAATCATCAAGACCGTCGGTCACGACTTCGTAAAGCTGACACCGGTGAACGGCTTTGTAGTGGAGACCGCATCTGCAGGGGTCATTCTCGGGGCGTCTGCTCTGGGGCTCCCTACCAGTACCACGCATGTTATTACCTCAACGATCCTCGGTGTCGGACTGACCAAACGGCTGACGGCGGTAAATTGGAAAATCGCCTACCGGATCGTTATTGCCTGGGTCCTCACCATTCCTGCTTCCGGTCTCGTTTCGTTTCTCGCCTATGATATCCTGACTCCCTTTCTGGGTAAATAGAGTGCCGTAACAATAACGGATAGCGGTTATTGCCTCAAGCCTGTCGCACCCTCTGGACTAAACCAAGCCAGGGGGTGTTTTTCATTTGTATCCGGTTCCGGTTCCTGGGGAGAGTAGCAGCCACGGAAGGGATTATGGGTAGAAAGCTTGCAGAAGACGGAATTCTGACTGAGAAAAGTATAGATGCCGTACACGTCGAAGGAGGTGAGCATGATCTCCTCTTCAGTGATGTCGGTGATGACGCTTTTAGCCGAAGTCACGAGAACATCGTCGTGTACTCCCGTGACGCTGCCGCTCAGATGGGCAGAACTGAAATAGAGGACCGGTTTTATGACGTTGCCTCTTGCGGCGAATGATCTGAAATCCCGTTGCATGCCACTGGCCTTATCCTTGACTGCCCGTATAAAGTCATTGATTGATCTCGTCTTGTTCAGGAGCAGAAAGCCGTCGTAGTTCTCTATGGTTCCTCGAAGATCCTTGACAGTGATGACATGTATTCCCGTCGGACCGATAACGACAAAGTCTGCGTCGATTCCGTTACGGTAAAAATTTTTGAGTACGATCCATTCCGGCGGTAATATGGAGAGCATTTCCGAGAGTCGAGCGCCATCCCATTGCCCTGCCGGATTACGGGAAGAGAGGTCCTCCGGTTCCAGGGCAGAAAGTGGAGCGATGGCGAGCTTGGCCAGAATGAAATAGAGGGCCAGTTCCGCCATGATGAACAGCAGGGTAAGTGAGGCGATGACAACCTTGAATTGGGGGGTGGCGATTCCGTGCAGGCATGTCAGGGAAGAGAGCACGGCGAAAAGAAGTGCCAGGGCGATGTTGAACAATTTAGCGAGCATGATCTCCTCCTTATTCTTGATTCCCCGATACAGGGAATCCGTTGCTACAGATGTTATTGCAAACAGCCTGCCAACATGATGGGGTAGGTGGCTGTACGCGCCAAAAACAGGATGATGATGCCGAAGTGTTTTAAAACAGATAGTTACGGGGTGATATTCGCTGCGGTTGATCGAAGAGGTAGCAGTCTTGGGGGGGGAAGGGGTAGCTTCGGGGCGGGTGGTGATGTCAATTTATTGTCGCGGCTGTGGCAGGGTTGACGTTACAGTTCCATATCTTCTCCCGTTACCTCCATCTCCCGAGCCAGTTCCGCCTGCGTTTCATCCTTTCTTCTGAAGCG
>CAIUUR010000170.1 GCA_903902345.1 uncultured Geobacteraceae bacterium
ATTTTTTCGACCTGGGGGGGCACTCCCTGCTGGCCACCCAGCTCACCTCCCGATTGCGTGATTCCCTGGGGATGAAAATTTCGGTTCGTCGAATCTTCGAATCCCCCACCGTCGCCCAGCTTGCCGACTTCATCCGGAGCATGAGGGATGGTGACGCCGACGGGGAGGACGAGGTCGCCGGTCGCATCATCCTCACCACCCCACGGGACCGGGAGCTCCCCCTCTCCTTTGCCCAGCAGCGCCTCTGGTTTCTGGATCAGCTGGAAGGACCCAGTTCGACCTACAACATACCGGTTGTGCTGGTTATTTCCGGTGAGCTGGACTGCGCGGCATTGAGTCGCGTCTTCTCGGAGATTGTCCGACGTCACGAGGTCCTCCGGAGTTCTCTGATTGTGCGGGGAGGGGAACCGGTGCAGGTCATCGCGCCGGCGTTGCCCCTCACCCTGCCGGTGGTTGATCTGCGGGGTAGCGCCGATCCGGCGGACGAAGCGCGATGTTTGGCTCATCAGGAGGCTGTCACCCCCTTCGACCTTGCCCGGGACCAGCCGTTGCGATTGCGCCTGCTGCGGCGTGGGGAAACCGCCTGGACCCTGCTCCTGACTCTGCATCATGGCGCCGCCGACGGTTGGTCAGTCGCCATCCTGTTTCGCGAACTGGCCATCCTCTACGGCGCTTTCCGGAAGGGTGAGCCATCGTCACTTCCTGAACCGGGTATTCAGTACGTCGACTATGCTGTCTGGCAGCGGAGTTGGCTCACTCAGGAACGGCGTGAACGGCAGATCTCCTACTGGCGGAGCCGGCTGGCCGGCGCACCGGATTGTCTCAATCTCCCCACCGACCGATCTCGCCCGCTGGAGCAGAGTCACCGGGGGGGAGTCGTTCCCTTTACGGTGGATACCTTCCTCACCGCCGGTCTGCATGAGCTGGGACGCCGGGAGGGAGGCACCCTCTTCATGACGCTCCTGGCCGCCTGGGCTACGCTTCTTTCCCGCTACAGCGGCGAGGATGATCTGGTCATCGGCTCCCCGGTGGCCAACCGAACGCAAAGCTCCGTGGAGAACCTCATCGGTTTCTTCGTCAACACCCTGGCCCTGCGTGCCGATCTGAGCGGTAATCCCTCCTTTCTTGAGTTCCTGGCTCGTACCCGGCATACCTGTCTGGAAGCATATGCCCATCAGGATCTACCCTTCGAGATGCTTGTTGAGTCACTGGACGTGCCGCGTGATCTCGCCCATGCCCCACTATTTCAGGTCATGTTTGTCCTTCAGAACATGGAGCAGGAAATACCGCTACTCCCCGCTACTCATGTCACCGTCCTGGAGAGGGAGAGCGTGACGTCGAAGTTCGACCTGACACTCTCCATGACTGAACTCCAGGGAGAGTTGGCGGCCACGTTGGAATATGCCGCCGACCTCTTCGACCGGGCAACCATTGAGCGTATGAGCGGACAGTTCATCGAACTGCTCCAATCGATCATAGCCGCCCCCCATGAGTCCATCGGCAGATTGAATCTTCTCTCTCCGAAGGAGAAGGCGCGACTGCTCTACGGCTGCAATGACAACGCCGCTCCTCTGCCGGAGGGGTGTGTGCAGCACCTGTTTGAGGCCCGGGCGGCAGAAACTCCCGATGCCACGGCGGTCATCTTTGCCGACGAGTTCCTGACTTACCGCGACCTGAACCGACGAGCCAATCAACTGGCGCATACCCTCATCGGGCTGGGGGTCGGACCCGATGCGCCGGTGGCGATCTCTCTGGAGCGTTCAACGGAGATGATCGTCACTCTCCTGGCGGTCCTCAAGGCGGGAGGCGCCTATCTGCCGCTGGACCCGGCGTTCCCCCCAGGACGCCGGGCGTTCATGCTGGAAGATTCCGGCGCCCGGATCCTCATCACCCGGGATACGCTGCGGCGCCTTCTGCCGGAGGCGACCCAGCTCCTCTCCCTGGATACAAACCGGTCAGATATCTCCCGCCAACCGGAGACGAACCCCGACACGCCTGTTACCCCGGAGCATCTTGCCTACATCATCTATACTTCCGGTTCCACCGGGAGACCTAAAGGGTGCCTGATCACCCATCGTTCCGTCGTCCGTCTTGTCAGGAACACCAACTACATCGATATTACTCCCCGCGACCTGTTCCTTCAGTATGCGCCTCTCTCTTTTGACGCGGCGACCTTCGAAATCTGGGGGGCTCTGCTCAACGGCGCCGGCCTCGTCGTTTTCCACCCTCAGATGCCGAATCCCGGTGAACTCGGGGCTTTCATTCGGAGTCGCGGCATCACTATTCTCTGGCTTACCACTGCTCTCTTTAACCTCATGGTTGACCGGGAACTCTACTCTCTGACCGGTGTCCGCCGGCTTCTCACCGGAGGAGATGTTCTTTCCCCTCACCACGTCCGGAAGTTTCTCCGGAGTCTCTCTCCCGAAAGCGTACTCATCAACGGTTATGGACCCACCGAGGGGACCACGTTTACCTGCTGCCATCTCATGGATGCTTCCAGCATCATTGATGGTTCCGTACCCATCGGCAAACCGATCAATGATACGACGGTGTACATACTCGATGGCCAAAATCATCCGACCTCCACCGGGATTTCCGGGGAACTGTGCATCGGCGGCGCCGGGCTTGCCAGGGGGTATCTGAATCGGCCGGAACTCACCGCCGAAAAATTTATCCCCGACCCCTTCAGCGCCGTTCCCGGCGCCCGGCTCTACCGGAGTGGGGACCGGGCTCGCCATGGCCCGGACGGCAACATCGAGTTTCTGGGGCGGATTGACCATCAGGTCAAGATCAGGGGGTTTCGCGTCGAACCGGGAGAGATTGAGGCGGCGCTGGTGGTCCATCCGGGGGTCAGGGAGGCCGTGGTGATCGCCCGAAGCGGTGTCGATGGCGAGAAATGCCTGGTGGTGTACGTCGTCCCCGAACCAGGGGGGAGTGCCACTTCGCTTCTTTTCGATGAACTCCGTGCCTTTCTGAAGGGGACCCTACCCGACTACATGCTCCCCTCGGCCTGCGTCGTACTCTCTGCGCTGCCGCTTACTCTCAACGGGAAGGTTGACCGCAAGGCCCTCCCCCCCCCGGAGTCATTGGACGCCGGATCTGCTCTTGAGGGTGATCCCCGGAACCTTCTGGAGCAACAGCTGCTCCGGATCTGGCAAAGAGCTCTGGGGCGCTCCGACTTCGGCATCCATGCCAACTTTTTTGCCATGGGCGGCCATTCCCTCATTGCCGCCCGTCTCGCCGGAGAGATCGAACAGCTTCTGGGGCATAAGGTCCCCATTGCCTCCTTCTTTCAGGCCCAGAGTGTTGCCACCCTGGCTGCACTGCTGAGTAACCATCAGGATTCTCCAGCCTGGAGCTCCCTGGTGCCGCTGCAACCGGAAGGAGATAACGCTCCCCTCTTCGTCATCCACGGCTGGGGTGGCCACCTCTACGCCTATGTCCATCTGGCCCGGGCCTTCGCCCCCGATCGCCCCGTCTACGGTCTTCAGGCCGTCGGTTTGACCGATAAAACGTCTCGCCACGGTACCATCGAGGAGATGGCCGACTACTATTGCGCCCAGATCCGCTCGGTGCGACCTTTTGGACCCTACCACCTTGTCGGCTACAGCCTGGGGGGATGGATCGCCTACGCCGTTGCCCAGCGACTCCTCCGTCAAGGGGGGAGTGTGGGGCTGCTTGCGTTGCTGGACACCCATGCCACCGCCAATGTCCATCAATGGCTCAACTACGACGAGTGGCTCCAGATGGCCCGTTATCTGGCGGAGCGGATTCCCGTTCATGCGGGGAAGCTTTTCCGGAGACCGGAAGGGGGGCGAATTGCTCATCTGAAAAAGTGCCTTCGCTCCCAGCGACAGTACCTCCGGACCATCCTGAAAAAAAGTGAGCCGACTCCTCCTCCGTCTGCAGCGGGAACAGCCGCGTCGCATCCTTCGGGGACGCTGTCTCCCCCCGGGAAGCCGGATCACTTCTTTGCTGTTCACCGGCAGTACCGCCCCCCCCGGCTGAACCTTGAAGTTCAGCTGCTCACCACGGAGAAGACCAAAAAAAGGACCTTTCTCTTCTGGCGCTACTACGCCCGTCGCGGCGTGACCATTCATCGTCTCTTCCAGGAACATGACGACTTCTACCAGTCCCGCAACGCAGAGCCTCTTGCGTCGCTCCTGCGACAGCTTCTCCATGAGATCGAGAATCCCGGAATATCTTCACCGCGGTGATTCATTATGATAGTATCCCTCACAGCGCCTTCCGCCGACCTCTGCCGGGAGCTTGAGTGGGACCATTATGACGAGCGCAAACCTTTTTAACGCCGATCAGCTCCCCGAGATACACATGATTCCCGTCTCGACCTTACATCAAGGCTTCGCCGAGCAGGCAGGTCTGACCCCGGAAGCCATTGCACTCAGTTTTGAAGATCAGCGACTGAGCTACCGTGAACTGAACCGCCGCGCCAATCGTTTGGCTTGGCGCTTGCGTGAACTGGGCGTGGGCGCAGAAAGTCTGGTGGGTCTTGTCGCCGGACGTACTCCGGAGTCGATTGTCGGCATCTTGGGGATTCTCAAGGCCGGAGGGGCTTACCTGCCGCTGGATCCCGCTTATCCGCCGGAACGGTTGGCGTTCATGATGAAGGACGCCGGGCTGACGGTAGTTGTCACCTCGCCGGGTTTGGCTCCCTTGCGGGGAGAATTGTCAGCATTGCTGGTGAACCTTGACTCAGGTGGAGATGATCTGAGCGCGGTGGATGACCAGGCTCCTCCCTGCGATACCGGTCCGGATAATCTGGCGTACGTGATTTACACCTCCGGATCCACCGGTCGCCCGAAGGGGGTCTTGGTGGAACACCGACAGGTCATCCGTCTGTTTCCGGCCGGTCGCCCCTGGTTCCGGTTTGGGGGGCAAGATGTCTGGACCCTGTTTCACTCCCTCGCCTTCGATTTTTCCGTCTGGGAACTCTGGGGCGCGTTGTTGCATGGGGGACGACTGGTCGTTGTTTCCCGCGACGTCAGCCGTTCACCAAACTTGTTTCACTCGTTGCTGCGACGAGAAGGAGTGACGGTCCTCAGCCAGACCCCTTCCGCCTTCAGGCAACTGATGTTGGCGGATGCGACGGAGTGCGGCGGGGAGTTGCCGGAGTTGCGCTGGATTTTCGTAACTGCTCAGGAGGGACACAACCAGAGTAGGTCGCCGATATGGCACGGAGATCCAATCATTCGACAATTGAACACACGAATCCAAATATGATTGATGGGAGTCAGTTGTAGTTGTGAGGATATTGAACTTTGG
>CAIUUR010000171.1 GCA_903902345.1 uncultured Geobacteraceae bacterium
CAGGTGATTCGCGCCAAAGAACATACCAGCCCCCGGTTGAATCTATTGGGCCTTCGTGGGAGCACGGACCTCCTGTCCGTATTCAAGCGGCTGTAGCGCTTGAAAAGCCTTTGATGACATGACAATGATTCAAAGATGAAACCGCTCAAAACGCGGGCAGGATGCCCGCTCTCCCAGGAAAAGCTGATCGACAGATTTTCCTGGGGATATTTTTTGTGGCGAATAACCTAACCGATTGATTAGGTTGAACCGGAGGAGTAGGGTGCAAAATAAGGAGAATGTCCGGTTGCTGCTTCCTGCCGCTCTTGGGCCGGAGTTCCTGCGGGAGGAGTGGTGTGGGGAGATCCCCCAGGAGGAATCGAGGGTCCTGATCTTTTGGGACACCTTTGAATGGGGGCTCTGGTTCGGGGGGTACCTCCTCTACAGTTGCGGAGGGAGCTACCACCTCTGTCTCCGCGATGGCGGTTGGATGGGGGAGGAGCTCTGCCGTGAAAAGGGGGGAGGGGCGCGTCGTTTCTGGGGCGAGTTCCGGACGCCGGCCATGCGAACTCAGCTGCAGGGGGTGCTGGGAGTGAGAGGCCTGGCCCCGGTGGTGGAAGGAACGTTTCATCGGCTTCAGGACGAACTGCGCAACGAGTTGGGGAAAATTGTCTGCCGGCTTGAATGGGATTCCATCTCCGCGGGAAAACGGGGAGGGGAAGAGCTGTTGCACACCTGTCGGTTGCATCCGCTGCTGGGATACGAAGCGGAGGCCGCCCGTGTCATGGCGCGCCTCACTCTGGCCGGAGCAAGAACGACGGGGGATGGCCCCCTGGAGCTGCTTCTTCGGAACAGCGGCTGCACCCCACGCCGGTACACTCTGCGCCCCCCCTTCGGTCTGAAGGAAGGTACACCGGCCCGGGAGGCCGTGGGACGAATTGTTCGGACGATTCTGGGGATAGCCGCGAGTAATCTGCCGGGGCTTCTCAGCGATCTGGACACGGAGTTCCTCCACGATTACCGGATCTGTTTTCGTAAAATCCGCTCGGTGCTGGCTTTGGTGAAAGGGGTCTATCCGCCGGAGGAGATCGGGCGAATGCGAACGATCCTGGGGGATCTTGCCCGGCAGACCAACCGGCTGCGTGACCTGGATGTCTACCTGTTGGCGCGGGAGGAATATCTGGCGCTCCTCCCTCCCGGACTCCGTCCGGCGCTGGAGGGGATGTTTCGGGATTTTGCCGTTGAGAGGGAAGGTGAGGTCCGCGCTGTGATCTCCCGGCTCCGCACCCCATCCTGCACCGCACTTCTCCGGGAGCTGGAGGAGTACTTCGGCGAGGAGATGCTCCACGGGTTCGCCCCGGCTGCCGACCTCCCCGTGGGGGGGGTGGCGTTTCGTCGCATTCATGGCCGGTACAAAAAAATCCGGAAGCTCGCCGGAGGGATCGGAGCGGATACCCCCGATGAGGAGGTGCACCAGCTCCGCATTCAGTGCAAAAAACTCCGCTACCTCCTGGAATTTTTCTCCGAGCTCATCCCTCCGGAAGAAGGGGGAGCGATGCAGAAGTTGCTCCGTCGGCTGCAGGGGCGACTGGGCGATTTTAACGACGCCTCGGTGCAGCAGCTCTCCCTGTTGACCTATTGGCAGGAGAAGGGGGCCGGGAGCGACGTCGCCCTGGGGGTGGGAGGGCTCGTCTCCATCCTTTACCAGCGGCAGCAGTCCGCCCGCGCCCTTATCCGGCAGGCGCTGGATGAATTCTGCGGCGACGCCACCGCCGCGCTCTTCAAACAGTGCTTCAAAACAGCGGTTTCAGCTCCTCCAACGGCTCCCCCGAGGTCAAGTACACCATGAAGATTATTTCGTCCTACAGCATCAAGGGGGGGGTGGGAAAGACGGCCCTCTCGGTGAACCTGGCATATGCGCTGCGGGAGGCGGGGGAGCGGACCCTGCTTCTGGACCTGGACCCCCAGGGGGCCGCCTCCTTTTATTTCCGTCTGGAGAGCGCGAAAAAGTTCAAGATGCGTGATTCCCAATCCATGGCGGAGGGACTCCGGAAGAATATCAGGGAATCCGATTTTCCGGGGCTGGATCTCATCCCCTCCAACCTGGAGTACCGGCGCCTGGATATCCTGCTGGACGGGATGGCGAAACGGAAGAAGCAGCTCCGGAATGTTCTGGAAGAGTTCAAATCCGATTACGACGTGATCCTCATGGATTGTCCGCCGAACATCACCCTCCTCTCGGAAAACGTCTTCCGGGCCTCGGATATGATCCTGGTTCCCGTCATTCCCACCGTGTTGTCGCAGCGGACGTTGGAGCAGTTGACCGGTTTCTTTCGGGATGAGGAGCTCTCAGCCAAGACCCTCCGCCCGTTTTTCTCCATGGTGCAGAAGCGGAGCAAGATGCATCGGGAGATCATGGCCGATCTTCCGGCGTCCCATCCCGGTTTTCTGAAAACGGCCATCCCCTTTTCGGCGGATGTGGAGAAGATGGGGCTGCGCAGGATGCCGCTTCTGGCGTATGCTCCCACCTGCGAGGCGGCCCGGGCCTATCGTGCGCTCTGCGACGAAATCCTTGCGCCATCGGGTTCGCGACCGTGATGGAAATCGAACGGAAGTTCTTGTTGAAGTCGCTTCCTGACAACCTGCGGAACGATACGGAGATCCTGCAGGGGTACCTGGCGCACGATGAGCAGATGGAGGTGCGGGTTCGGCAGTACGGGGAGCGCTATATTCTCACCGTCAAGGAGGGGCGGGGGCTCACCCGTCGGGAGACCGAGATAGCGATCTCTCCCCAGCAGTTTCAGGCGCTCTGGCCTGCCACTGAAGGGAGAAGGCTGGAAAAGGTCCGCTCCCTGGCGGACCATGGGTCGTTCGTGGTGGAGGTGGACCGTTATCAGGGGAGCCTGGCGCCGCTTCTCGTGGCGGAGGTGGAGTTCGCCTCGGTGGAGGAGAGCGAGCGCTTTCAGAAACCGGAGTACTTCGGCCGGGAGGTGACGGAAGATGACGGCTACAAGAATGCTTCCCTGGCGCTCCACGGGATTCCCGACGGGCCGGCTCTGGAGTACCAGATCGGGGCGCTTCCCTATTTTTTCCGGGGGGGTGAGTTGCAGCTGGTGATCGTGATGAACTCCTCCCAGAGCCGCTGGATCATCCCCAAGGGGCAGCCGGAAACGGGGATGTCACGGCAGGATGTGGCGGTCATGGAGGCCATGGAGGAGGCCGGTGTCATCGGGATTTGCCGACCCGGGCTTCGGTTTCCCTGCTACCGGAAGGGGGAGAAGCTCCTCTACATCTATCCGCTGAAGGTCTCCACCGTGTTGAAAAAATGGCCGGAGATGGAGTGGCGCAAGCGTGCGGTGCTCCCCGCGCCCAAGGCGCTGAAGATGATCAGCGACCCGGAGCTGGCGGAGTGTCTCCAGCGGCTGACCTCGCAACTCCTCCCTTGACCCGGGCGTGGAGAGCTTTTATTTCCCGCAGGCGTCGCACCCGTCGCAGATTCTTTCGCACGGTTCAATATGAACCAGGATGTGGCTGTACGCCAGCCGCTGCTGGATATCCCGGGAAATCCGATGGCTTAAGTCATGGCCCGTTTTTACGGTCATCTCCTTGGGGACGACGAGGTGCATGTCGATGTGACGGATATGGCCGGCTTTGCGCGTCCTGAGCTTGTGGTACTCCAGATAGTCACCGGCATGTTCCTCCATGACCCCGAGGATGACGGACTCCTCGTCGTGGGGGAGTTTTACATCAAGAATGTGGAAAAATGATTTGGTCGTCAGCTCATAGGCCGCTTTGATAATCATGAACGCCACGGCGATGGCCACCAGGGGGTCCAGCAGGGTGATTCCGGTCAGCTTGATGGCGATGAGGCCACCCAGAACACCCAGGGATGTATAAACATCGGTGCGCAGATGCATGGCGTCCGCTTCCAGCGCCACGGAATCGGTTTTTGCCGCGACCGTCAGGAGATGACGGGATACCAGGTAGTTCACCAGGGAAGACGCCGCCATGACTCCCCCCCCTATCCCCAACCGCCGGATCTCCCCCCCTCCCACGGAAAGTTTATGCGTCGCCTCCATGATGATATAGAGTGCGGCGCCGAAGATGAGAAACGCTTCCACGGTCCCCGCCACATTCTCGATCTTGCCGTGCCCGAAGGGGTGCTCGTCATCGGCGGGCTTGCCCGATTCCCGCACGGAATACCAGGCGATCCCCGCGGCAATCAGGTCGATTCCCGAGTGGACCGCCTCCGACATGATGGATACGGAGCCCGACAGGATGCCCACGGTGAACTTGACGACCACCATGATCGTGTTGGAGAGTACGGAGGTGCGGGCCGCTCCCTGTTTTAATCGGTCATGTTCCGGAGAAATCATGACATGCCCTTCCTTGTTTGGACGGTCATTCGTCAGCGGTTGACGTGGACGACTTTGGCCGGCGGAAAGCCGTTGAACCAGGTGGACGACGCTCCACTGTAGGCGCCGATGTTTCTGCTGTAGAGGAGATCGCCCCGTTCCAGGTTGTAGGGGAGCTCTTCCGCCATGGAGATGACATCCAGAGCGTCACAGGTGGGGCCGAACACGGTGCAGATCTGGGTGGGCCCCTCCTTGAAAGATTCCATGTGATACTGGCAGTGGTCGAAGATGATGCCGGAAAAGGTGTGATAGACTCCGTCGTCTATGTAGTAACAGAGTTTTCCGTCCCGTACCGCCTTGCCGATGATCTTGGAAACGGCCGTCCCCGCGGTGGCGACCATGAACCTTCCCGGCTCGGCCAGGATCTCGATTTCCGGGGGGAAGAGCCGGTCCAGTTCGGCGTTGATCCGTTTGGCCAGTTCGCTGAACGGCTTTACCGAGGGGTCGTAGGGGGCGGGAAAACCGCCGCCGATATCCAGGAGGAACATCTTGTCGTACCCTCGCTCCCGGGCCTCCCGGAAGATCATTGCCGCCAGATTAATGGCCTGCACGAAGTTCTCGAAGTTCGTCGTCTGGCTCCCCACGTGAAAGCTTAACCCCTCCACGGTCAGCCCCTCCCGTTCCGCCTCCAGGATCAGGTCCACCGCTTCACCCGGTCCCGCGCCGAATTTTGACGACAGCTCCACCATGGCGCCGGTGTTGGGAACCCGGAGCCGGAGCGCCAGCCCTGAATGGGGGGCGAATTCCTTGATCTTGCTGATCTCCTCCCGGTTGTCGAAGGTGACCAGCGGCTTGTAGCGGTCCAGTTCCTGGAGCGTTTCGTCGGCCTTGATGGGATTGGCGTAGATGATCTTGTCCCAGATCCACTGCTGCCGCTCCTGCTCCGGCAGATCCTTGATGATGTCGTAGACCACCATGAATTCGGGAAGCGAGGCCACATCGAAACTGGCGCCGGCGTCAAACAGAGTCTTAACGATGGCCGGGTCGGGATTCGCCTTGACGGCGTAGTACGCCTGGACCCGGGGAAGATATTTCTTGAACGTGGCGTAATTGTTCCGGAGTTCGTCATGATCGATTACGAACAACGGCGTCCCGTGACTCTCGGCAAGTTGGTGCAACTGTTCCGCAGTGATCATGAAAAACTCCTTTATCCGTTGGCTCGGGGCTATGCGTTCAGCAGTAGCAGTGAGATGATCCCCAGTACGACCCCCGCCGTCTGAATGGGTGAGAGGGTTTCATGGTAGATGACCAGTCCCACGAAGAGAAAGGCGATGATGCTGGCGATGCTCCAGATGACGCAGGAGACGACCAGCCCTTTTCGGGTAAGAGTCAGCAGGTAGAAAAAGGATGAAGCAACGTAGCAGGCGAGGGCGCCGGCCGACGAGCCCCACCCCGGATGGAGTGACCACCTCTTTGCCAGATAATCGCCCCCCCCCACGAAGAGGGCGCTGACGGCGAAAAGGAGGGACAAAGGGATTTTAAGCGACCAGGATACCAGCGTCTCCATGGAACTCCCTTAGGTGGGGGCGACCGCCGATATCTCTACTTCGTAGGGGCCGGAATCCCAGGTGAGTTCCGGGTGTAGCGCCTTGTTCAGGCGGAGGTAGGTGCCGTCAACTCCCATGGGCGCCCACCAGCATTCGTTCCCCCGCTCGGGCATTTCGGCGAAGAGGTAAAGATCGTCGTTTTTGTCTCGGGCAATATACATGTTTATCTCCATTCAGCGAATCACTGCCGCCGAAAAGCAAAAGTACGCAAGAAGCCGGAATATATCACCTGCCCGGCTATGGATCAACTATTTCCAGAGTTAGTGCCCCTTGGGGCTTACATGGAGCTCCCTGTTTGCCGTCCTGATGGGGAGAGCGCAACCCGGGGCGATTCTTCCTCCTAATGGTGCGTCTGTTCTTCGGAGTGGAGCCGTTCCTGGGCAAGATCGGCCAGAACCTTGCGGTAGATGTCGCACTTCTCCTGATAATGCTCGCGACGGTTTCCGGCGGCGCCGCGGAGATGTTCCATGATGCTTTCCAGCGCCGTAATCCGTTTCGTAACTACCAGTTCCATATTCATAGCTGCCTCCCTATCCGAATTGTTGAGGTTGTTATTACCTTGCCGGGGTTACCCCCGGCTGTTGCGACGATTGATTCCCACAGTGCTTCGTCTCTTGAGCCGGGTGGCCTGCCGGTTCCGCTCCTCGGCTGCGGCGATGAGGGTAGTATGGGTTCCCTGGCTACCCCCGGTGGCGTCGGGAGTGCGTTGCCGGGAGCTCCCGTCGGACTGCAGTTCCCAGGCGCTGCGCCGGTCGGCAAGCTGGATCTCCAGGATTTTGTTCAGTTCCTGCTTCAGGGCCGGCGCCTCCACGGGGACGAGCACCTCCACCCGGCTTTCCAGATTGCGCTGCATGGCGTCGGCGGAGCCGATGAGATACTCCTCCATGCCGCCGTTGCGAAAGGCGTAGATCCGGGCGTGCTCCAGGAATCGCCCCACGATGCTGATCACCCGGATGTTTTCCGACAGGCCGGGGATACCCGGTCTCAGGCGACAGGTGTCCCGGATAATGAGCTCCACCTTGACCCCGGCCTGGGAGGCCCGGTAGAGGGCGCGGACGATGTCCACATCCTCCAGGGCGTTCATCTTGAACCGGATCACCCCCGGACTTTTCTCGCAATGGAGCTGGATCTCCCGGTCGATGCGGGCAAGGAGCCCCTTCTTCAGGAGCTTGGGGGCGGGGAGGAGTTTTTTGTAGTTGCGCCGGGGGGTGTAGCCGGTGGTCAGGTAGTTGAAAAGCTCGCTGGCATCCTCCCCCAGGGAGGGGTCGCAGGAGAGCAGACCCAGGTCGCTGTAGAGCCGGGCGGTGCCCGGATGGTAGTTGCCGGTGCCGATATGGAGGTAGCGTCGCAGGCCGTCGAAATCCTGCCGCACCACCATGGTCACCTTGCAGTGGGTCTTCAACCCCACCACTCCGTAGGTGACATGGATTCCCGCCTCTTCCATCCGCTCCGCCAACCGGATGTTGGCCGCTTCGTCGAAGCGGGCCTTCAACTCCACCGCCACCGCCACCTGCTTGCCGTTGTCGGCGGCCTCGATGAGGAGTTCCACGATCCGGCTGTCACCGCCGGTCCGGTAAAGGGTCATCTTCACTGCCCTCACCTTGGGGTCGCTCCCTGCTTCCTGGAGGAACCGCTCCACGGAGGTGCTGAACGATTCGTAGGGGTGCTGAAGGAGGAGTGCCCCGGCGTCCCGGATGGTGTGAAAAATGTTGCGTGACGTCTGGAGGAGGGGATGATCCACCGGTTGATGATGCGGCTCCCGCAGCTTTGGGTAATCCAGCCGGGCGATCTCGAAGAGATCGCGCATGGCCATGACGCCGTTGACCTCAAAGACGTCGGAGCTCTCGTCCAGTTCCAGTTCCGAGGCGAGACGCCCCCGGTGCACCGGGTCCATCCCCGCCATGATCTCGATTCGGACTATGGAGGCGAATTTACGATCCCGCAGTTCCGACTCGATCATGGCCAGGAGGTCGTCCGCCTGATCTTCCGCCCGTTCGGTATTGGCGTTTCTCGTTACCCGGAACAGTTCGCAGGCGATGACCTCCATTTCGGGAAAGAGGAGATCCAGGTTACGCCCCATGATCTCCTCCAGGCGGACAAAACGGTCCCCCTCCCCCACACGGATGAAGCGGGGAATCCCGGCTCCCACCGGTATCTTGACTCGAGCCAGGGAGTCGTTGACGCTGCGCGGATGGCGCAGGGTCACCAGCAGATTGAGGGAGAGGTTGGAGACGAAGGGAAAGGGGTGCGCCGGATCCACCGCCTGGGGGGTAAGGAGGGGGAAGATGTTGCGCAGGTAATGCTCCCGCAGGGCGGAGCGTTCCGCCGGCTGGAGCTCGTCGAAATCGACGATGACGATCCCCTTCGTCGCCAGGAGGTTCAGGAGTTCCGGCAGCAGCCGTTCCTTGCGGGCCTCAAGCTCTCTCACGACGGTGTAGCACTCCTCGATCTGCTTCCGGGGAGTCCTGCCGTCAACAGTGAGATTCCGGACACCGGCTCCGTCCTGCTGCTTGAGGCCGCCGATCCGTTTCATGAAAAACTCGTCCAGATTGGCGCTGACGATGGCTGCAAACTTGATCCGCTCCAGGAGGGGGGTCCGGGTGTCCTCGGCTTCGTGAAGGACCCGGCGGTTGAACTCCAGCCAGGTCAGCTCCCGGTTCAGGTAAAGCTCCGGAGAATCCAGGTCGAAGGACTCTCCGGCGGCGTCCGGCAGGGGAGGGGTGGGGAGTGGTTCGGCGGAACTCTGCTCCGGAGTGGGCGGTCCGTTCGTGGCGGTGGGTTCCGCGGTGACCGGTTTCGTCTTTGCTCTGTTCATGACGTACGCTCCAGGGGGATCGGTTGGGGGGGCTCCAGTACCAGTCGATGGCCGAAGGCCCGTTGAAACAGCTCTCCCTTGGCCTTGGCCGCGAAGAGCTCCACGGAGAGGTCCCCCTCTCCTTGAAGCCGGAAGGTGAGACGAGCGTCATTCCCGGTGACCTGCAGGCCGGTGACCGTGGAGTTCCGTCGTCGGTCCAGCCCGTCGGCCAATCGGAGAATCCCCCCCAGCCGGGCGACCAGGAGCCGGTCCCCCTTGGCCAGGCGTTGGTACTCGGGGCTCTTGATCCGGGGGAGTGACTTCCGGTGATAGCGGGCGATCTGGGCGATGAGCTCCCGTTCCCGGGGGGTAAAACCGAAGAGCTCCGCATGGCGGATCAGGTGATAGGAATGTTTGTGGTGGCCGGTGTAGTTGATGAAGTAACCGATGTCATGGAGGATGGCGGCCGCCTCCAGGAGTTCCCGCTCCCGTTCTCCCAGCCCATGGGAGGGGGCCACGGCGCCGAAGATCCGGTCGGCAAGTCCGGCGACATGGTGAGAGTGCTCGGCGTCGTAGTTGCAGGAGGTGGCGAACTCCAGCACCGCGTCCCGCCAGGTCCGTCGTTTCGGGTCGCTGTCGCCGCAGCCGTTACGGCGCAGAGTTCGGAGGACGAGCCCTTCCCGGATCCCCCGTTCGTTGATCTTCAGCAGGTTGCCGTGAAAGAACTCCAGCAACCCTTCCACCACCGCCACCCCGGCCACGATGATGTCGGCGCGGTCGGGGTTGAGTCCGGGGATGTTCCGGCGTTCGGCCAGGGTCGACCGGGAAAGCATGGCCAGCAGGTGGACCACATCGGCGTGGAGGAGCTCATAGCCGTGCAGGGAGCCGAAGGCCTCTCCCCGGGACGCCGCGATCATGGCGGCGATGGCCGTAAAGGTCCCCCCCGAGCCGATGACCGAGTTGAGGAGCGGTCGTTCGCCGGGAAAAGCGAGTCGGAGGGTCCCCCTGATATGGCGGCGGAGTTTTTTGAGGTGACTCTCCTTGATGGAGTCGCCGGGGAGAAAGGTCTCGGAGAGGTAGACCGCGCCCAATTCCAGGGAGAAGACGTGGTCCAGGTGGCGACCGGCGGAGGTCACCAGCTCCAGACTTCCACCTCCCAGGTCGGCCAGCAGGTGCCGGTTTCCGTCCAGATCGAAATTGTTGAAGGCGCTGAGTGCCGCCAGTTCGGCCTCCTCCTCACCGGAGATCACCGCCACCGCCAATCCTGTCGCCTCCTGGATTTCCCGGATGAATTCGGCGCCGTTTCCCGCCTTCCGGACGGCGCTGGTGGCGATGGCTTCAGTCCGCTCCACCCCGTAGCCGGCGTTGATCTTGCAAAACCGGGTCAACGCCTCCAGCGCTCGACGGCGGGAATCGGGGGCGATGACGCCGGTTTTGTGCAGCCCGTCCCCCAGGCGAACCGTGGCTTTTTCATCGTCCAGGACCCGGAATGTGCCGTCCCGGTCCGCCTCCACGACGATGCTTCTGATGGAATTCGTCCCGATATCGATGGCCGCCAGTCGTTTTTTCTTCACAGAGAGTCCCCGATCTTTTTTACCAACCGTTCCCACGGTAGTTCCTTCATGAGGGTTTCCAGCCGGCGCCAGGCGCCGGAACGTTTCGTGGCGATGATTTCCGTTAGTTCTTTCGCCGACGGGATATCCTTGATCCAGGCCTCCACCAGATCACGGTGCCTGTCCAGATCGTGTAGTTCTTCCAGAAGATCCCGGTAGGAACCGAGGAGCTCCAATTCGTCTTCCAGAGGGGTGGTGACCACGGGAGTGACGACTTCCAGACGGTACCGGAGTTTCTTGACAGTGGTACGCCACCGTTTCTGCGCATCAAGGTCGGATTCATTCCGGGCGGCGGCGGCCATGGCGGAGGTTTCTCCCAGGGAGAGGTAGACGGTTTCGCGCACGTAGCGGTGCGCCGGCATGAACGGGTCAAGCCCCGATTGACCGAAGAGGGTGGGGGAGTAGCAAAATTCCCAGAACCGGGTGGAGAGGGTCTGCTTCTGGACTTTCCCCAGGAGTCGGTCAAGTTGTCGGGCCTGCCGTTTACTTTCTTGCCGGAGATATTCCTGGAGGGGGGACCGTTTTTTGTCCGCTGTGGAACTGAGTTCACGGGTAAGCTGTTCCATGAATACAAGCGACTCATGGATGTTGCGCAGAATCACCAGACGCCGGGTCAACTGCTTCAGTTTTCGGAGTATGTGGGACAGATCCTCCTGGCGGAAGCAGGGCCCGAAGAGGAGCAGGCATTCCCGAAATCGCCGGGAAACGACGCGTAGATCGTTAATGTTCTCCATATCCAGGGTGTCGCGGGTCCAGTTCCAGTGGGAGAAGAAGTCGATGCCGCGTCGGGCAAGCAGCGCCCGTCCCGTCACCCAGAGAGGGGATGTGGGGACCACACTGCTTGGGAGGATTTTACGCTTTGTCATGGGGGGTGGTTCTCCGGGGAACAGCTCTCTGTTTATTGTAAGTACTATTAAAATGTCAGCAAATGAAGTGCTATAAATGCATAACTGTCTGAAAACGTTGCCGTAAATGTACGGTTAATAAATCCGTAAAGCAAGCAGCGAGCTATCCGAAGCGGTGGAACATGGCGAATTTTACCTGACCTCAACAATTCCTCTACCGGGTTGCAACATGGGGTTCCTCTCCGGGTTGGGAGCCGCCGAGGATGATACGGGGAAGGGTGCAGTTGCAACCGTTGTTTGTCATTCTCAACGAAGTGAAGAATCTGCTTCTGTTTGAAAAGCAGATCCTTCGCGTTGCTCAGGATGACAAGACAATGAATGGGATGATACGTAAAAAAGATGTCAGACCAGGGCCTAACGGTTTCAATTCCGCCTGTCGAGGTGATGAGCATGGCTTTTTTCTTCCAGCTATGCTACAGAAACAACCCTGAACGCACCCTTTGGCGCTTCTGGCGCCACCCAAGGCCCGCAATGAAATCCCGATGGAATCCCGATCTTACTTCCGTTTACC
>CAIUUR010000172.1 GCA_903902345.1 uncultured Geobacteraceae bacterium
GACGAACAATGGACCGAGGTCATCCGACCTGTCTCCGGCTGGTTCGATCTCCACCTGGCCGACCTCTGGCGCTACCGCGATCTCATCATGCTCTTTGTCCGGCGTGACTTTGTTGCGGTTTACAAGCAGACGGTATTGGGTCCCTTCTGGTACCTGATTCAGCCGATCCTCTCCACCATGATCTATACCGTCATCTTCGGCAAGGTCGCCAAGATTCCCACCGACGGCGTCCCCGCGCCGCTCTTCTACATGGCGGGGATCACAGTCTGGAACTATTTCAACGGCTGTCTCATCCGCACGTCAAGCACCTTCGTCGGCAACGCCGGTATCTTCGGCAAAGTTTACTTCCCCCGGTTGGCGGTTCCCGTCTCCGTCATCATCAGCGGCCTCATCAGCTTCGGTATTCAGCTTGCCCTTTTCTTCGGATACCTGCTGTTTTACGCGATCCGGGGAGCCGCGGTCATACCGCACCCGTTGATGCTGCTTGCCATACCGCTGCTGGTTTTGCAGATCTCCCTCCTGGGGTTGGGTTTCGGGATCATCGTATCTTCCCTCACCACCAAGTACCGGGATTTCTCCTATCTGGTGGGTTTCGGTATGCAGCTCTGGATGTACGCCACACCCATCGTCTATCCGCTGTCCCAGGTCCCCAAGGAGTGGCTCTGGGTCACGGCTCTCAACCCCATGACACCGGTAGTGGAGCTGTTTCGCTACGCTTTCCTGGGCGCAGGCTCCATCAATACCGGACAAATTATGACCAGCGCCGTCGCCACTGTCGTCATTCTCTTTGTCGGGATCATCCTCTTCAGCCGGGTGGAGAAGAGCTTCATGGATACGGTGTAGGGATGTCCGACGTCGTCATAAGAGTAGAAAACCTCTGGAAAGAGTACCGCCTGGGCGCGATCAGCCATGCTTCCATGAAGAAGGATCTGGAGAGCTGGTGGGCGAAAGTTCGTGGTAAGGAAGATCCCAACGCCCTCATCGGCGCCACCTACAGATCTTTCCCGTCTTCTTCCCCCACACCTCTTCACCCTTCACCGGCTCCCGACCGCTTCTGGGCGCTGAAAGATATCTCCTTTGAAGTCAAGCAGGGTGATGTTCTCGGCATCGTCGGCCGTAACGGCGCGGGAAAGTCCACACTTCTCAAGATCCTCTCCAAGGTCACGACGCCAACCCGGGGGAATGTCAAGATCAGGGGGCGGATAGCAAGCCTTTTGGAGGTGGGAACCGGGTTTCACCCGGAGCTGACCGGTCGGGAAAACGTTTTTCTCAACGGCGCGATCCTGGGGATGAGCAAGCAGGAAATCAGGCAAAAATTCGACGAGATTGTTGACTTCGCCGAGATCGAAAACTTCATAGACACTCCGGTAAAACGGTACTCTTCCGGCATGTATGTCCGTCTCGCCTTCGGTGTCGCCGCCCATCTGGAGCCGGAAATTCTCATTCTTGATGAAGTCCTTGCCGTCGGCGACGCAAGTTTCCAGAAAAAATGTCTGGGTAAAATGGAGGATGTGGGAAAGCAGGGAAGGACTGTCCTGTTTGTCAGTCATAACCTGTCCGCGGTTTCCAATCTCTGTATGCGCTGTGCCATGTTAGACGGCGGAGTGTTGGCTCATTATGGTGATACGGAGGATGTTCTTAACAAGTACATTGACCAGGCTATCGAAACCAAGGGTGAGGTTGCCTGGCGCTCCCCGGAATTGATGCCCGGAGATGATGTGGTCCGACTCAGCGGAGTTAAAATCCAATCCGAAGGGAAGGTGACGGTAACTCCCCGGATCGATAAGGAAATAGAAATAATTGTAGAGTACGTGAACCTCTCTCCGGGGAAAAAACTCTGTGTGAGCATTCATCTTAACGATAAAAATGACAACTGTGTCTTTGCTTCCGGCAATCTGCCCGGAGCCGCGTTCGTTCCGGACAGGTGGGGCGGGGTGCCGCATCCGAAGGGGACCTACAGCACAACGTGCCGGATTCCCGGGAATTTTCTGAATAACGCATTGTACCGTGTCAGCGTTTTCCTGATTTCGGATGTAACCACCATTCATTTTCGGATTAAAGATATCATCACGTTTGATGTTCAGGATATGACCGAGCGGGACTATCTTGGCGATATTATCGGTGCGGTCCGTCCTGCGCTGCAGTGGAGCACCGACGCCCGGTAACCCGGGGTACTGTTGAAATATTCGAGCGGAGCCGAGGGCGTCACCGGATGGAGGTCGTATGCAGGTACTCAGAGTAATACAGGATGTTTCGGCAGATGGTTATCTTCATATTGCCGTGCCTCCGGGAATGGGGAGGCGGTGTGAGGTGATTGTACTGCCGCTGGAAGAAAGAGCTGCCGCGGAATCATATGAACGTGCGACGTTGCAGGAACAGTCAGGCTTTGTGCAGGCACTGCTGGACGATACCGGTGAGGATGTGTGGAATGACCTCTAGAGGAAAAATATTCAAACTCACTTTTCCCTGTGCCGATACGGGCGGTTCCAAGGCGCGGCCTGCACTTGCCATCTCCGAACCTGACGAATTCGGTGATATTGAGTTTCTCTTCATAACAACCCGACACGTCACGTCATCCGGTCAAACGCTTCCCTTGACGGATGATCTGTTTAGTGGTCGTCCACTTCCCATTGCATCATTACTGCACCTGGATAAAACATACGTATTCTCAAAAGAGCTCATCATCAAAGAGTTGGCGGCTGTTTCTTCGGCTTGTTTGGAAAAGGTCATGCGGGGTATTGTGTTGAGGGATACCCGCAACCATTTTGCAGTACAACCATCGCCGCGGAAGAGCTTTACTCCCGGTGATCGCATATCCTATGCCGGCAGGGTGTATGACGAGAAAGAGGTCGAGATTCTC
>CAIUUR010000173.1 GCA_903902345.1 uncultured Geobacteraceae bacterium
CCACAAAAAATATCCCCAGGAAAATCTGTCGATCAGCTTTTCCTGGGAGAGCGGGCATCCTGCCCGCGTTTTGAGCGGTTTCATCTTTGAATCATTGTCATGTCATCAAAGGCTTTTTAAGCGCTACAGCCGCTTGAATACGGACAGGATGTCCGTGCTCCCAAGAAGGCCCAATAGATTCGACCGGTTGCCGGTATGTTCTTTGTCGCGAATCACCTTAGTGTTATGCGCCGCCCGGCGTAACGGTTAAACAACAGATCCCCGTATCGACGACACTCAGCGCGAGTAATTAAGGCAACAATCAAGAAAAAGCCGAAACACATTAAAACAACTGCGAACAAGGTTAAATCCTAATATTACTATGAAAAGACAAATTCCTCTCCGCTCTGCCAGCCGTTTGACGGTACCATACGAGCTAAACTTTAAATAATACTCCATTAACCAAATCAAGTTGCGCGTGATAAAAATTACTGTTATTTTGCTCATTTTAAACACCAGAGACCGAGCTATGAACCAAGTTAAACTGAAGACTTTTGCCGCCGCCGGCATCCTGGCGCTTTTGGGCTATGTGGGCAACACGCCGGCGCTGCCGCTCTCGTACAATATCGATTTCATCTTCGGCTCCATCTTCGGCCTCATCGCCCTGCGCCTGCTGGGAGCACGCTGGGGTGTTACGGTAGCGCTCATTGCCGCCGGCCGGACGTATCTTCTCTGGAACAATCCCTATGGCGTCATCATTTTCACCGGTGAAGCTATCTGGATCGGAATAGCGCTGAAACGGGGGCGCCACAATCTGTTACTCCTGGACGGATGCTATTGGCTGGCGCTGGGAATGCCGCTGGCGCTACTGTTCCATGGCGGAGCGCTGAAACTTGGGCTGTCGGAGACGTTGGTCATCGCCCTGAAACAGGGGGTGAACGGCGTCACCAACACCCTGCTGGCCACGGTCATCCTGGACCATACACCACTACGGCGATGGCTGTCGGGAGCGGAGAGCGATCCTCCCCAGCCCTACGCCGCCGGACTCTTCAATCTGGCGGCGGCATCCATGATGCTGCCGGCCCTGGCCTTGATCCTCTTGGCCAATCACCGTGAGAACAAACGGATTGAAACGTTGGTCTCCCAGGAGATGGCGACGGAAGCGCACGAAAGTCAGGTGATTTTGAAATCCTGGCTGGTGCAGCACCTGAACGCAATCAGACTCGTCGCAGAACTCCCGGTGACGCCGACGGCGCAACTGCAGGAGAATCTGAATCACACCCGCGCCCTGTTGCCTGACTTCAATACCCTGTTTATCGGCGATGCCGCCGGCACCACCATCGCCTTCTCCCCCACGGTAAATGAAAGGCGCGAATCCACCATCGGCATCAATTTCGCCGATCGTTCCTGGTTCAAGGAGTTGTCCGGCACGCTGCGGCCGGTGATCTCCGATGTCTTTCAGGGACGAGGGGGGGTATTCAGCCCGATCTTCACCATGAGCGTCCCGGTGGTGAGGGACGGCCGGATCAGCCGCTTCGGCTTGGGCTCCATCGATCTGGAACGGTTACGACAGCTCTTCAATCCATCCTGTGATCAACGGGAACTGATCGCGACCATCATCGACCGGAACAGCCGGGTCGTGATCAGCAGTAACAAGACCCGGAAGCCGCTGGATACCTTGGCCTACAGCGGCGCCACCCAGGGTGGACTCACCCCCGAAGTTTCCCTCCGGACTCCGGCTCTTAAAGAATTCGCCACAAACATACGGCGCAAGGAAGCAGACTGTTACGTTCTCCGCCAACCGGTGCCGGATACCCCCTGGACACTGCTGCTGGAATACCCCGTTGAACCGCTACAGACATACGCCCATGAGACGACGGCTTACAATCTGGAACTGTTGGCCTTCTTCTTCGCGGCCATGCTGGGCGCCGCGACTCTGGTCAGCCGGAGCCTGACCCGACCACTGGCCGCCCTGGCGGTGGTTTCCCGGGATATTCCCCAGCGGATAGACCGGGATGAAGAGATTCCCTGGCCCGTGGCCCCGACCCGGGAACTGACCTCCCTCACCGCCAATTTCCGGCTGACGGCGGTCGCCCTCAGGGAGCGGATAGAACAGGCGCGACAAGCAAACTCCCGCCTTGAAGAGCAGGTTCAGCTCAGAACGGCGGAACTGGCCCTCAGTGAAACGCGCTTTCGAACTCTGTTCCATGACCATTCCGCACTCTTTCTGCTGATCGATCCGGTTTCGGGCATCATTGTGGACGCCAACGACAGCGCCGCCCGGTTTTACGGTCGGAGCATTCCCGAACTCCGCGCCCTGAATATCGACGCCATCAACATCCTCCCCTCCGCCGAGGTTACCGCTCTCACCGGCATGGCCCGAAACAACGAACGGAACAGCTTCATCTTTCCCCATAAGCTCCATGACGGTGCACTCCGCCTGGTGGAAGTCCACTCCTCGCCGGTCACGGTCAACGGGGAGTCCCTGCTCTTCTCCATTATTCACGATGTTACCGATCGGGAATCTGCGGCCCAAAGAGTACGGGACAGCGAAGAGCAGTTACGCTCACTGTTCACGCTGGCCGCCGTGGGGATCGCCCGGATGAAACCCACCGGCGAATTCATGGAAGTCAATGACCATCTCTGCACACTTTTAGGCTATCCGCGGAGTGAGCTCTTGACTATGACATTCCAGGGGCTCACCCACCCCGAGGATCTGGCCACCAGCATTTCCACCGTAACGGAGTTGCTGTCCGGAAAAATAGCAACTTTTTCGCTGGAAAAACGGTATATCCAGCGCTCCGGCACGATCATCTGGGGACATGTTACCGCGGCCCTCTCCCATCATGAGGAGCCGACAGCCGGTTACATCGTGGTCATCGTTGAAGATATTACGGCCCGAAAGGGGCTGGAACAGACGCACCAGGAAGATGAAGCCAGGCTCCGCTCCTCACAGACGCGATTGTCCACCATCTTCCGGACTTCACCCGATGTCATCGCCATCTCACAGCGGACCACCGGCCGTTTTCTGGAGGTGAATGAAGCCTTTGAGCGCGTCATCGGCTACCGCCGGGAGGAGGCTCTGGGGCGCACCGCCCTGGAGTTGGGCACCTGGGGGAGTCCGGAACTGCGGGTCCGGATGCTGACGGCACTGAAGGATCAGACACGGCTGGAGAATTACGAGACCTGCTTCAGGCGCAAGAGTGGAGAAATCTTCCCGGTGCTGTTGTCGCTGGAGCAGATGGAGTTGGACGGAGTGGCCTGCCTCATTTTCAGCGCCCGGGACATTACCGAGCAGGGGCAGATCAGGGAAGAGCTCCTCCAGTCGCGCAACGTCGCCCAGGCAGCCAACCGGGCCAAAAGCCAATTCCTGGCGAACATGAGCCACGAAATCCGTACCCCCATGAATGGAGTCCTGGGGATGGCGCAGCTGCTGGCGTTGACGGAGCTCACCGACGAACAGCAGGCATATGTGGCGGCGCTCAAGGAATCGGGTAAGAACCTGCTGACACTGATCAGTGACATCCTCGACCTTTCCAAGATCGAAGCGGGAAAAGTAGAACTGGAAGAGTCGGATTTTGATCTCCGGCTGGAGGTTCAAGGCGCCGTCAACCTCCTCGCCCTTCAGGCCCGGGAAAAGGGGTTGAAACTGTTGGCGCCGGTTGATCTTCAGCTCCCCTACACCCTGAGGGGTGACGCGGGACGCTTGCGCCAGATCATGATCAACCTCATGGGGAACGCCCTGAAGTTCACTACCCAGGGCGCCGTAACCCTGGAGATACGAAAAGAGCGTGAAGACGACCGCACGGTCACCCTCCGGTTTCTGATTATCGACACCGGCATCGGCATCCCGACTGAAAAGCTGGAAGCAATCTTCGCCCCCTTCACCCAGGCTGACGGCTCCACTACCCGCTCCTATGGCGGCACCGGCTTGGGGCTGACCATCTCACGCCAACTGGCGGAGCTCATGGGAGGGAGCATCGGCGTGGAGAGTGTCCAGGGAAAAGGTTCCACGTTCTGGTTTACCGCGGTGCTGGAGAAACAGACGGTCATCCCCTGTACTCCCTCGCCACCACGGAAGGATAGCAGCGTCCCCTCCACCGACGGGGGAAGGCTGGAAGAAGGGAGGCCGGGTGGCGGCGTCACTCGCCTCCTTCTGGTGGAGGATGAGCCGGTCAATCAGATGGTCATAAGCGTCACCCTGGAGAAATTCGGCTTTCTGGTGGATCTGGCCACTAACGGCCGCGAAGCCCTGATCGCACTGGAGAACAACGACTACGACCTGGTATTGATGGACTGCATGATGCCGGTGTTGAACGGCTATGAAACGACAGCCGCCATTCGGGATCGCAGTTCGGCGGTGAGGAATCATCTCATTCCGGTCATCGCGCTCACGGCAAACGCCTTCACGGATGACCGGGCCCTCTGTCGTAACGCGGGGATGAATGACTATCTGAGCAAACCGGTTGATTTTACCGAGTTATTGGAGATGATCGCCCGATGGAGCCCCTTCGACGGAGCTCAGGGACCGCCCTTCGACGGCCCTTCGACGGAGCTCAGGGACCACCCTTCGACGGAGCTCAGGGACCGCCCTTCGACGGAGCTCAGGGACCGCGATCAGGTAACCATGGATCCGGCTCATGCCGGGGAGGGGGAAACATTGGATGACCACGATGCCGAATGTTGCTGCGACACTGCCGGCGATTTCCTCATGGACGATTTTATGCGACGCAACCTGGGTGACCGACATCTGGCCAGCGAAGTGGCGACCATTTTCAGAGATAGCGCCCCGAAATATGTGGCCTCAATCAACTCTGCTCTTTCGGCGGTTGATGCGCCGGCTCTCAGCCACGCAGCGCATAAGCTGAAAGGGGTCGCAAGTAATCTCTCCATGCCGCACATATCCGCAATCGCCGAAAAGTTCGAAATCATTGCCAAAACCGGAGAGCTCGCAAGAGCGGCCGACCTGCTTCCCGAACTGGAACAAAAACTGGAACAAGGGTTAGCCGCATTGCAAAAACTGCTCCTGGTACCGCACGACAAGAATACTCCCTGAACGTCCTGCGACAGTTGTACTTTCACCTCCCTTGATTCCCCATATCCCCGCACCTCCTTCCCCTCATGGCCCGACTGACGATCATTTTCCACCGATAACAACTAATCAGAGAAAAAGCAGTTCACCCGTCACAGAAGTCTCAGAGATAAGCTATAAAGATGATCTGTCACTATTTGACATATTCGATCCTTCGCTCCGCTCAGGGCCATTAACAGTTAAACAAATCATACCTAAGTCAAATGCTAATCCGGCAGATTGACGTAAGTATTTGACAACATGACTAATGGTTCAACTCTGGCTAAATTAGAGACACTCTCAATATCATCTTAATCCTGAATTAAGTTGTACATAAAAAAAATTACTGTTACGCTGATTATATATGAGCAGTAAATTGGATAACTCCGGTGACGGCAGTACTAGATAAGGTTTTGCATGAACTGCAAGGTTAAAATATTAGCATTCACATTTGCGGGATCATTGGCGGCAATGACCGTCCTTTTCGGTATAGGGTTCTACCGGATGCACCTGCTTTCGGAGACATCGCTGGTCAGCCGGAAAAAGATCCTGACGGATAGTTTCGATACATCAATAAAGAGCCAGGTGCAGACTGCCGTAAGTATCCTGATGGTCACCCAGGCGCGGGCGGCTAAAGGTGAGATCACCCTTGGAGAAGCGAAAAAGCAGGGGGCGGATCTGGTGCGGCAACTCCGTTTTCAGAAGGAAGGGTACTTCTGGATAGATACGGCCGACGGTATCAATGTGGTACTGCTGGGGAAACCGATCGAAGGAAAAAGCAGAATTGATCTGCGGGACCAAAACGGCGTCCATATTATCAGAGAACTCATAAAAAAAGGATTACGTGACGGTGGCGGATATTCCGAATACCTGTTTCCCAAGGCGGGAAGCACTACACCGCTGCGGAAACGGAGTTACACCCTGGAATTCAAGCCGTGGGGCTGGATTGTGGGAACCGGCTACTATATTCATGAGATTGAAAATAGCATCATTGAGCAGCAAAAAGAGGCCCGGCGAGAGCTTTCCGACAATATTACCTTTTTTGTCGTTTCGTCGGTCGTGGTCATACTCTCTTTTTTCGGGATCGGTCTGACGATTTTCTATATGCTGAAGAACAAAGAGTTAGCGACACGGTATGCGGAGGGAAAAGTCGCGGCCCTGAATAGTCGTTTTACTCTTGCCGCAGATTCCGCCCATATGGGGGTATGGGATTACTCCGTTCGTGAAAACAGGCTTGTCTGGGACAAGTGGACGTATACCCTGTACGGCATTGGGGATGAGGATTTTGACGAACTGTACGAAGCATGGCGGAACTGCCTCCATCCGGACGACAAACAACGGTGCGATGATGCCATCGGCATGGCCCTGCGGGGAGAGAATACGTTCGACATCGAATTCCGGGTGGTCTGGCCCACGGGCGAACTGAAACATATCAAGGCGGTTGCGCTGGTGCACCGTGATGCGGAGGGTAATCCGCTGCGTATGATAGGGGTTAATTACGATATCACCGAGCGGGTAACCACGGCGGAAAGAGTACGGGAAAGCGAGGAGCGGTTGCGCGCCATATTCGATCTGGCTGCGGTGGGGATCGCCCGGGTGAAGCCCACCGGCGAATTCATGGAGGTGAATGACCATCTCTGCACACTCATGGGCTATCAGCGCTCCGAACTCCTGACCATGACGTTTCAGGAGATCACCCATCCCGATGACCTGACTACCAGTATTTCGTCCGTAACAAAGTTGCTGTCCGGAGAAATAGACACCTATTCCCTGGAAAAGCGCTATCTCCGGAAATCAGGCGAGATTATCTGGGGGCATATGACCTCGGCCCTGGCCCATCAGGATGACCCGGAGGCCAGATATACGGTGGTCGTGGTGGAGGAGATCACCGGCCGCAAGCATCTGGAGCAACAGCTGTCGCAAATCAGCCGTGAACAACGAGTGATCCTGGACAGCTCCGGTGTGGGAATCGCCATGATCAACCGACGGCGCATGGGGTGGGTCAATGCCGCCATGACCAGGATCTTCGGCTATTCCCAGGAAGAGATGACCGGGATGGCCACGAAAGAGCTTTATCTGGATCCGGCGGAGTATGAGCGGGTGGGATCGGCGACGCACCCGACCATAATGCGAGGGGATGAATATCAGACGGATACCCGGTTCCGCCATCGCGATGGCAGCTCAATCTGGATTCACCTGACGGGACGGCTCATCAATGCCGAGGATTTATCCCAGGGGAGTGTCTGGATCTTCGAGGATATCACCGACCGGGTGGCGCTGGAACAGGCGCACCGGGAAGACGAAGCCAGGTTCCGCTCTTCCCAGGCGCGATTGTCCACTATCTTCCGGACTTCGCCCGATGTCATCGCCATCTCCGAGCGGCTCTCCGGCCGTTTCCGCGAGGTGAACGAAGCCTTTGAACGGGTCTTCGGCTACAGTCGGGAGGAGACGCTGGGGCGCACCGCCCTGGAGTTGGGGACATGGGAAACCCCGGAACTGCGGGCCGGGATGCTGGCGGAACTGAGGGGTCAGACACGACTGGAAAATCACGAGACCCGCTTCAGGCGGAGGAATGGAGAGGTCTTTCCGGTGCTGTTGTCCCTGGAACAGACGGAGTTGGAGGGAGTCCCCTGCCTCATTTTCAGCGCCCGGGACGTTACCGAACAGGGTGAAATCAAGAAGGAACTCCTCCTGTCGCGGAACATCGCCCAGGCGGCCAACCGGGCCAAGAGTGAGTTTCTGGCCAATATGAGCCATGAAATAAGGACTCCCCTGAACGGAGTCCTGGGGATGGCGCAGCTTTTGGCCCTGACACAGCTCACCGCCGAACAGCAGTCGTACCTGGAGGCGCTTAAGGCTTCCGGCAAAAACCTGCTGGCATTGATCAGTGACATCCTGGACCTTTCCAAGATCGAAGCAGGAAAAATGGATCTGGAAACCATGGATTTCGATCTCCGGAATGAAATCCGGGATATGATGAACCTCCTGAACCTTCGAGCCACGGATAAGGGATTGGAACTGGACGCATCCATTGATCCCGGGATACCCCACCTCCTGAGAGGTGACGCGGGACGATTGAGACAGGTCATGAACAACCTCGTGGGGAACGCCATTAAATTTACCGCCAAGGGTTCCATAACCCTCACCCTGCGAAAAGAACACGAAGACGGTCGCAGGGTCGGAGTGCGATTTCTGATTCACGATACCGGTATCGGCATCCCTGCGGAAAAACGGGAATCAATCTTTGCCCCCTTCACCCAGGCCGACGGCTCCACGACCCGTTCCTATGGGGGGACGGGCTTGGGGCTGACCATATCGCGCCAGCTTGCCGAGCTTATGGGAGGGAGCATCGGCGTGGAAAGCGTCCCGGGAAAAGGCTCAACCTTCTGGTTTACCGCGATGCTGGAGAAACAGACGCCGGCCACTCATACTCCCCACCCGCCGGAGGTGGAGAACAAAACTCTCTCCACCGGCAGAGGAAGGCCGGAAGCGAGGACTCTGACTGGCGGCGCCCTGCGCCTGCTTCTGGTGGAGGATGAACCGACCAACCGAATGGTCATCGCCACCATGCTGACCAAATCAGGTTTTTCGGTGGATCTGGCCGAAAATGGCCGCCAGGCGTTGACCTCGCTGGAAAACAACGACTATGCCCTGGTCCTCATGGATTGCATGATGCCGGTGTTGGACGGCTATAAAGCGACAGCCGCCATTCGGGATCAGACTTCGGCGGTGAGGAATCACGGCATACCGGTGATCGCCCTTACGGCAAAAGTATTCAAGGATGATCGAACCCTCTGCCTTGCCGCAGGTATGAATGATTATCTGACCAAGCCCATTGATCTGACGGATTTATTGGAGATGGTACGGAAGTGGACCCCCTTCGACCAGGCTCAGGGGCCGCCCTTCGGGACAACTTCAGGCGAGGTGGAGGATAAATCCTGCGTCTACACCACTGAAATTTTCAACAAGGATGAATTTTTACGCCGCAACCTGGGGGATATGGAACTCTCCCGTGAGGTGGCCATCATTTTCTGTGAAAGCGCCCCGAACTATAGGGAGTCACTCCGTAGGGCGCTGGCCGCGGACGATACCCCAGAGCTCCGCCGCGCAGCGCATAAACTGAAAGGGGCCGCAGCCAATCTTTCCCTGTCGTCGTTATCGGAAATTGCCGAGAGAATGGAAGCCGGGAGCGGGGATCCGGAACGGGGAGTTAAGCTATTGCCGGAGCTGGAACAGAAATTGGATCAAGCGGTGGCAGCATTGCAGGGTTTGCTTATTTTACCAGAAGGAGGGACCGCCCCATGAACGTCCTCATCGCCGAAGATGACGCCCCGTCACGCCGGATGCTGCAATCCATGTTGACCAAGTGGGGCTATACCGTCACCGCGGTGGCGGATGGCGATGAAGCCTGGCGCATCCTGGAAGAAGCCCGGCAGGAGTCGCTGGTAATTCTGGACTGGATGATGCCCGGCATCGAAGGGCCGGAGATTGTGCGGCGAATGCGGGCCAAGGAAGACGCCAACCAGCATTACATAATTATCATGACTTCTTCAAGCACTGAAGATGCCGCGGCATTGGCGCTGGACGCCGGGGCTGATGACTTTATCAGCAAACCGTTCAACAGCAACGAACTGCGGGCACGGATAGCCGTGGGGCATCGGGTGATCCTGCTCCACCAAGCCCTCATGGACAAGCTGCACAAGCTGGAAGCAGCCTCCGAAATCATCTCACGTCTCGCCGGAACCGATGCCCTCACCGGGCTTCACAACCGACGGTCGTTCAGCGAACATTTCACCATGGCAGCCAGCGCCGCCCGTCGTAACGGTTATCCCCTCTCCCTGATCAGCATTGACCTGGATCATTTCAAATGTGTCAACGACACCCTTGGCCACAACGTGGGTGACCTGGTTTTGACGGAGTTTTCCACCTTGATCGCCGCCATGCTGCGGGCCGAGGATATGGCCGCCCGCTGGGGAGGAGAAGAGTTCGTCATCCTGCTGTCTCACTCCGACGAAAACGCCGCGGCCGCGTTGGCCGAACGGATACGAAGCAGCTTTGAGCAAACTCAAAACAGCGCTGCCCCACTCCCCACCACCGCCAGCTTTGGCGTGGCCGAGTTACGGGGAGGAGAGGAGGAACAGGAGCTGATCAAGAGAGCGGATCTGGCGCTGTACCGCGCCAAGCATGAAGGACGTAACCGGGTTGTGTTATCGGGAAGCAACTATTCCGCTCACTCCCCACCCCCGAAGGTACCCAGCTCGTAACTCATGCTGAACCCCTGACGCCGCGCCATCCCGCCGATCTGGGTCGCAGTTTCTTCCACCAGCATATCCAGCAGTTTTTTCTCCTTCTTCGGCTTGAACTGCAACGGTTCGCCGGTGATGCCGGCGAGCCTTCCCGCCTCGGCCAGGGCGTCGGGAAGGTTCCCCAGTCGGTCCACCAGTTTCAGCGCCAGAGCTTGCTCACCGGTGAAGATCCGTCCGTCGGCCAGCAACCGAACCTGAGCCTCGGGGAGTTTGCGCCCTTGGGCAACAGCCCTGACGAACTGACCGTAGCTGCTCTCGATGACCCCCTGGAGAAGTGCTCTGTCCTCCTCGGTCATGGGTCGAGTGGTGGAACCGATATCTTTGAATTTGCCGGTCTTGATGGTGATCGACTTGACCCCCACCTTCTCCATGAGCTCCTGCAGATTGGAAAGTTTAAGAATGACTCCGATACTCCCGGTGATGGTGCCGGGATTGGCGTAGATAAGCGTGGCCGGAGCCGCGATGTAATACCCCCCCGAGGCGGCGAGACTCCCCATGGAAACAACCACCTTCTTCTTCGCCGCCAGCTTCTTTACCTCTTCATGGATCTCCTGGGAGGGGCCGACCACTCCTCCCGGCGAGTCGATGCGAAGTACCACCGCCTTCACCCGATCATTTTTGTCGCACTCCCGGAGTTGCCGGATAGTCTCCTGGGAATCCAGGATGATCCCCTTCACCTCCACTACCCCCACCACCCTCCCCGTTCCGAAGGAACCATCGTCCTTCATCAACAACGACACCCCCAGAATCAGCAGGCCAATGAAGAGCAAGAGCCCCCCCGCCACACCGGAAACAATAAGCAGCCATTTTTTCATCGTAACCCCCTTCCCCTCGTCGTCCCTTCAGGGTATACTGTCGCGAATTTCGCGTAAGGACACCCCATGAAGCTGGTCGTCATATCCGACACCCACGGCAACTACCCGGCGGCGCTCCGCGCCGTGGAGAGCATCTCCCCGGCTGATGTCATCATCCATCTGGGTGACTTCTGTGATGACACCATCCCCCTGCAGGCTGCGCTGGAGTGCAGGTTCATCCGAGTCCCCGGCAACTGCGACACCGCGTCCCGTCTCCCCCGCGAGCTCTTCATCCGCTTCGCCGGGATACCGTTTCTGCTCTGCCACGGTGACGCCTACGGTGTCAAAGGTGGGCTGACTCGCCTTGGGGCACATGCCCGCCGGATCGGCGCCGAGGTGGTCCTCTTCGGGCACACCCACTCACCACTGGTCAAGAACGACGAGGGAATACTCTTTGTGAACCCCGGTTCGCTACAAAAGGGAGAGAACTCCCCCACGTTCGCCCTCATCACCCTGGCAGAGGGAACGGTTTCTGCCCAGCTCATCCCCCTGCCGAACCTGCAAACAGTTCCCCTTGTACCATGTCCGGCAGAGAGTGTATAGCAGATCCGAACACCCGGACTCAGGAGTATCGGCTCATGCCGCCGGAGCTTCCACCATATAACCGGTTGAGACTCTGCCGGCAATATGCTAGATTACGCCAGGATCGTCATGACAGAAGAACCCCCGGAGGGTCGCGTCCCCAGACTCCGAATCGAATCTTACTGACACACCATCAACCGCCAGGAGACACCATGACGTGGGTTAAGGACTTGAAAAACCAGGTGCAGGAAGCAGATAAACAACAGAGAGACTTCACCATCCTCTGCCGTAATGAATACACCCGACTGAACCCCATGGTTGTCGGTCTGCTCAAGGAGCTGGGCAAAGAGTGGTACGGGAAACTTTTATTCCTTAAAAAATATAAAATAGAGACTTTGCCCGATGTATTTTTTTGGGGTATTACCCGCCGGGGAAATGGCTTGGAACTGTTGCCGCAGCGATTGCACATCAAACTGAGAGCCTTCGAAAACAATATCATGTACTTTACCCTGGATGCCGCGTTCACCGATGGTCCCACGCTATCGGCCAACACCGCGGATACCACTGCGGAGAGCCTGAAAGAGGCAATCGTCGAGCTCATTTCCCGCACCTAAAGTACTTTTGAGTAATTTTCGGTAGTAACGTTTAGCTGCCGCCAAAGGAATCAACCATGCCCTTCACTCTGCTCCGTATCGCCCCCTGCATCCTGTTTCTCTACCTTACCCTGACAACCACAGCGTTCGCACTGGATTTTTTCGCCCTGCGTGCCCGCGCCGATGCCGGTGACGCTCAGGCGGAGTATGAGCTGGGTCGTCAGTATGACCTGGGAGAAGAGGTGCCTGCGGATCCCCAGGAGGCGGTAACATGGTACCGCCTTGCCGCCAAGAACGGAAACAGTGCCGCCCAATTCGAACTTGGCGCCAAATACCAGTATGGCGAGGGGGGGGTTCAGAAAGAGTGCAAGGAAGCGGTAAACTGGTACCAGCGAGCCGCCAAACAAGGAAACACCCAGGCACAGACCAATCTGGGCTTCATGTATCACGACGGCGATTGCATGAAAAAAGATTGCGGAGAAGCGGTGCGATGGTTCGAACAGGCGGCAAAGAAAGGAAACGATGTTGCCCAGGCAAATCTGGGGATACTGTACAGTAACGGTGTCTGCCTGAAAAAAGATTATAAAAAAGCACTGCAGTGGCTGCAGATGGCAGGAAGACAGAACAATGCCACCGCGCAGCAGGCCATGGGGATCATGTACAGTCAGGGGATGGGAGTAACGCAGAGCTATTCGGAGGCCGCCAGATGGTTCAGGCAGGCGGCGGAACAGGGGGATCATCTTGCCCAGTACGACCTGGGAATTCTCCATGCGGAAGGTAAAGGGGTGTCTCAGGATTTCCGGGAAGCGGCAAAATGGTTGCAACTTGCGGCGGGACAGGGGTACGACAAGGCCCAGAACAGTCTGGGCGCCCTCTACGAGAAGGGATTGGGTGTACCACAGGACTACGTCTCTGCCTACCAGTGGTGGAACCTGGCGGCGGCCCAGGGGAATAATGAGGCCAAATCATCCCGGGATACCCTCCAGGGAAAGATGACACCGGCACAGGTGGCGGAAGGTCAACGCCGCGCCGCAGCTTTCGGGACGGAAAGTGACGAGTCGCAACAGCAGGAATAGACTTTTATCCGTCGCGTTGTTCCTTGCTTGTCGTCCTGTTCTTTAGCTTGTCGTCCTGTTATTTAGCTTGTCATCCTGAGCAACGCGAAGGATCTGCTGTTGAA
>CAIUUR010000174.1 GCA_903902345.1 uncultured Geobacteraceae bacterium
CCTGGCCGCTTCCCAACGTTACGGCACAACGGTGGGGCTCATGACCGGTGCGCTCCCTCCCCCCCGGAAGCGGTATGGGCAGAATTTTCTCACCGATCTTAACGTCCTGAACCGGATCGTCACCTCCGCCGGGATTCTTGCCGGTGAACCGGTGCTGGAGATCGGGCCGGGGCGGGGTGCGCTGACCCGCCAACTTGCCGATGTGGCCGGCCGGGTGGTGGCGGTTGAGGTGGATCGGGAATTGGTATCGCTCCTGGACGACGAATTCGGCGACGATCCGCGGGTGGAGATCGTATCCTCAGACATCCTCCGTTGTGACCTGGCGGAACTTCTTAAAACACGGGAAGACGGGAAATGGCGTGTAGTTGCCAATCTCCCCTATAACATCTCCTCACAGGTTCTCTTTCTTCTCCTGGATCACATCACTCTTTTTTCCGGGCTCTCCCTCATGCTGCAGAAGGAGGTGGCGGAACGGATCGCCTCCGGACCGGAGGATAGGGAGTATGGTATTCTCTCCGTCTTCTGCACGTTACTCTGCGATGTGAATCTGGCCTTCACCGTGAAACCGGGCTCGTTCTTTCCCGTGCCCAAGGTCTCTTCGGCCATCCTCCGGCTGACCCCCCTTCCTGCCCCCCGTTTTCAGGTGGGTGATGAGGCCTACTTCCGGCGACTGGTCAAGGCGGCTTTCGGCAACCGGCGCAAGACTCTCTGGAACTGTTTGAAGGGACAGTTCGCTGCCGATGACAACCGACTGCGCGCCACATTGGATGCCTGCGGCATTGACCCGGCGCGCCGGGGGGAGACCCTCTCTCTGGAGGAGTTTGCCCGACTTGCCCGGGAACTTCAGGCCTGACGCCGTGCCTTCCCACCAGTTTCTCCGGGAATATCTCCAGCTTCATGGCTACTGGGTCCTCTTTATCTGGACCTTTCTGGAAGGGGAAGCCGGTCTGGTCCTCGCAGGCTTTTTTGCCTATCAGGGATATTTTACCTTGCCGGGGATCATCGCCACCTCCTGCGTCGGCGCTTTCTGTGGTGATCAGTTCTATTTTTATCTGGGACGGCTCAAGGGGAACTTTCTTGTGGGACACTCCCACATTCTTGCCCGGAAGTTTCGCAAGGCACTGCGGCTCATTGAAAAATACGGGACATTCGTTGCCTTCGTTTCCCGTTATACCTATGGTTTCCGCATAGTCCTCCCCATCATCCTGGGGATGACTACCTTCCCCTCCCGGAAATTCTTCCAGCTAAATGCCGTGAGCGCCTTGGCTTGGGCGAGCATCTTTTCCCTTGTCGGCTATTTCTTTGGCGCCGGGGCATCCCTTGTTGTGAAGGATGTTGGACGTTATGAGCAGTACCTCATACTTATTCTTGCCGGATGCATCGCCTCCGTCTGGTTGTCCCACATCGGCGTTGCCTGGTGGCGGCGTGGGCCGGCCCGGGCACGACTCCGGCGGATGAAGGAGCGCCGCGATCATGAATCCTTTCGATAATGTCAACATCGTCCTCGTGGAACCGCAGCATCCCGGCAATGTGGGGATGGTCTGTCGCGCCATGAAAAACATGGGACTTTCCCATCTCCGCATCGTCAAGGGGTGCCGTATCGATCATCCTGATGCCGTGAAATTCGCCGTCTCGGCCAAGGATCTCCTGGGCACTGCCCTGAAGTACGAATCCCTGGCTGACGCCCTGGCGGATACGGAGATTTCCATCGCCACCACCCGCCGTCATGGCAAGTACCGCCAGGAGATCCTTACCGCCGGTGAGGCGGCAGAGCGCCTCCTCCCGCAGCTCGCCACCCAGAGAGCAGCGGTGGTCTTCGGTCGGGAGGATAGTGGCCTGACCACCGAGGAGGTTTCGCTCTGTCGCTGGAACGCCACGATCCCCACCGGGGATGAGTATGCTTCTCTCAATCTTTCACAGGCGGTACTGATTTTTTGCTACGAACTACTCTCCCGTAACGGGACGTTCTCCCTGGCGGAGGAGCCTCGTACTCCGGCCACCGGCGGTGAACTGGAGACCTGCTTTGGTCAGATGGAGGAGGTGCTCCTTAAAATCGGCTTTCTTAATCCCCAGAATCCGGACCATATCATGCGAAGCCTGCGCCGTATCCTCTTCAGGGCCGACATGGACAGCCGGGAGGTTACCATCGTCCGGGGGATGCTGACCCAGATGAACTGGGCTACAGGTGACTTTGTCGGGAAAAAGAAGCTCTGATGGTAATACCCGACAAAAAGAGTACACTATCGGCTGGACAAAGTATGAAATAATGGGTTATAGTCCAAGCGTTCGTTTCATTATCATCACCAGGAGGCATTCTCGTGTGGGATTATACTGACAAGGTCAAGGAACATTTTCTCAACCCGCGCAACGTGGGTGACATACCTGACGCCGATGCTGTGGGAGAGGTGGGAAGTCTCGCCTGTGGTGACGCACTGAAACTTTTCATTAAACTTGATGACGCCAAGGAACGGATCGTCAACGCCACTTTTCAGACCTTCGGTTGCGGCAGCGCCATTGCGTCTTCATCGGCCCTCACCGAGATGATCAAGGGAAAGACTCTGGATGAAGCGTTGGCGGTGACCAATCAGGAGATTGCTGATTTTCTGGGGGGACTACCCGAGGAGAAGATGCATTGCTCCGTCATGGGCCAGGAAGCACTGGAACTGGCAATAGTCACGTATCGGGGTGGTCCGGCCCCGGTTCACAGTCACGATCACCTCCATGGCGAGCAGGAGGGGGAGGTGGTCTGCAAATGTTTTGGTCTCACTGATGGCTTTCTCCGCAAAGTCATCGAACAGAACCGGCTGCACACTGCCGAACAGGTGACCCACTTCACCAAGGCTGGCGGCGCCTGTGGCGGCTGTATTCCCAAAATCAAGGATATAATCGCCCAGGTACTGGGTGAACAGCCGGCGGTGGCGCCCAAGAAGCAGGAAAAACTCACCAACCTCCGGAAGATGCAGCTGATCCAGGAGGTTCTGGAGAATGAAGTCCGGCCTCAGCTCTGGGCTGATGGCGGAGATCTGGAACTGGTGGACATTGCCGGTTCCATCGTGCAGATCGCTTTTCGGAAAGCCTGTGCCGGTTGTCACTCGTCGGGGCATACCGCCAAGTTCGTGGAGCAGAAACTCCGGGACATGGTGAGCAGCGACATCGTGGTGGAGGAGGTGGAGGGATGAAAGAAATCTACCTGGACAATAACGCCACCACCAAGGTGGATGAAGCGGTTTTTGAGGAGATGCGTCCCTACCTCTGCGAATTGTATGGCAACCCCAGTTCCATGCATTTCTTTGGTGGTCAGGTCCAGAAGAAGGTGGACGAGGCGCGCAAGCGGGTGGCCGCTCTCCTGGGGGCCGATCCCTCGGAGATCATCTTCACCGCCTGTGGCACCGAGAGCGATAACACAGCCATCCGTTCGGCTCTGGAGACCTTTCCCGAGAAGCGACATGTCATCACTACCCGGGTGGAGCACCCGGCGGTGCTGACCCTCTGCCGGGGGCTCACCAAGAAGGGGTACCGGGTCACCGAACTGGGAGTCGACGGCGCCGGCCGGATCGATCTGGACGAACTGAGAAACGCCATTGATGACGACACCGCCATTGTTTCGGTCATGTGGGCCAATAACGAAACCGGTGTCGTTTTCCCCATTGAGGAGATCGGCGCCATCGTCAAGGAGCGGGGGGCACTTTTTCACACCGACGCGGTCCAGGCGGTGGGGAAGATTCCTCTCAATATGGCCGCCTCCACGGTGGATATGCTCTCTCTCTCCGGCCACAAGCTCCATGCTCCCAAAGGGATCGGCATCCTTTACCTTCGGAAAGGAACCCCGTTCCGGCCGTTCCTGGTGGGGGGACATCAGGAGCGTAGCCGCCGGGCCGGGACGGAGAATACCGCCGCCATCATTGCCCTGGGTAAAGCGTGTCAGACCGCCGCTGAATGGTTGGAAGACGAGAATACTCGAGTACTTGGTATGCGGGATCGACTTGAAAAGGAGCTTCTTTCCATCATTCCTCACTCCAGAATCAACGGTGGCGGGGCAGTGCGGCTCCCCAATACCCTCTCCATCGCTTTCGAGTTTGTGGAGGGAGAGGCGATTCTTCTTCTTCTTTCGGAAAAGGGGATCTGCGCCTCCTCGGGGAGCGCCTGCACCTCCGGTTCCCTGGAGCCTTCTCATGTCCTGCGCGCTATGGGGGTTCCCTTCACCTGTGCTCACGGTTCCATCCGTTTCTCCCTGTCTCGCTTCACCTCCGAGGACGAGATCGACGCCGTGATCCGTGAACTTCCTCCCATCATCTTGCGGTTGCGGCAGATTTCCCCCTTTGGAAGGGAACTGTTGAAGGGATAATCCCGGCCCAGGTACCGGACTCTTGACCCCGGTTTTCCCGGTGCTGGTAACGGTTTTTTTGCTTCAGTGCATAAAAAGAGCTTTCGAATCTGCATTCGGAAGCTCTTTTTGTAGTTTTAATGAAATCACTTCCTGCCGACTTCCTAATGCTCCGTGTCAGGTCTGCCATTGTTTGAACCGGAAAAACTGTATGTTATCAGTCGTACGGCTACGCCGAATCGTTGGCTCTGCGGTTCCACTCGCAGTATCTCACCGCTACAGATGAGTTGCACCTTATGCACTGCCGGTTCGTGATTAAGGCCAATGGAGAACTCTATCATTTCTCCCACGGCAAGCTGCTTTGGGGTTAAAAAGTAGACGCCACGCAAGCTGAAATCTCTCGTGACCCCTGATCCTCGATCCATGATCACGGGGAGGTTACCCCTGTAGCGACTGCTTCTTCTTGCCTCCCCGTCATTCATATAATATCCCAGAAATAAAATGCTATAGAATAACTTGTTATATTCTATTACGCTAACGTTTATTGTCAACATATTGTTTGGCCTTGACGGAGAACTCAGAGAGGAAGAAGCCATGGGGGTCATTGTGGTTCAAAGCCACTCAACAGGATGCAGATGTTTTCCTGTAGCTCCATGGCGGTTTTTGCGGTACCGGCATAATTCTGAATCAAGATGGAAAAGGCGAGAGGTTCACCGCCGACTGCGGTAACGTAACCGGAAAGGTAACTACTCACCACCTCCCTCACGCGAATTCCGTCTGAGTTCGGTCGCAAAAAACACACCTCTCACATTTACTCGCCCCTGCAC
>CAIUUR010000175.1 GCA_903902345.1 uncultured Geobacteraceae bacterium
ACATGAGACGCCAAATTCTCAACCCGCACTGTGGGGACAATCAAAAAACGGTCATTGGTGACTACGTATTTCAAGTTGGCTATGCGTGCGGCGTCACTCCAGCCGATAGAGTGGTCCCGATCTTTCAGAGCCCAAGTTCCGGAACTGAAGGCCAACGCACCCAAATAACCATGGGCGGAACTCTTGATCAGATAACGAATTTGTGCCCCGGAGAGGGTACTACAGCCAAGATAGTGATGTCGCTGGAGCAAATCCTTCCAGACCTCGGAATCCCGGCTATAACGGCTGGTGACCGGCGTAACCTCGATAATTCCCAGTTCGGACAACGAACACGAAATTTCAGGAAGAGATATGTTGTTAGTAGAGCCTTCCCGCTTTTTCTGAAAACGGAATTCTTCCTCACAGTTCGGAAGTATCAGTGCGCCATGTCGATGAAGATTCGCCAATGCCTTGCGGCAGCTGCCCTCTTGAAGGGTACCTTTGGTTGTGCGCCAATCCAGCCATTCGCAGACCTGTCGGGACAAGTGCCGCCGAGATATGGCAGGAGTCTTGGTGACGACCTCCTTTATCCGATTAAGGATGTCTGTAGAAAATTCCTGACCACATATTCGCATACCCTCACTATAGCCGATCATACCCACGGAGTTAAGTGTGTGCTATGGTCACCCCTGAAGGGGAGGGGAATTCTGGTAGCCGCAGATTGGTAGTAATCAGGAATAATTTTACATTCATTCGACGGCATCCCCGTTTCCCCCACCCAGACCATCCTGTAACGGCATAGATCCTCCCTCCTCGATTCAACCGGGAAAGAACCGATGGTACTGATGGCTCTGGCAAAACGGCACACAACGTTATATAGTGCGCTTCGCTCCCTGGAACCTGTTGAAAAAAGTATCATATCTGTTCTGTAACCCCCGTATCCCCTTGTTCTCCCCTCGTTCACCGGGAAGGCGCTGCTCCTGAAACAGTAGCTCCCCCGGTCCATTGGTCCCCAAAAAGGCGGTGACACTACATGGAATGGCAACCCGGTCAATTTCCGCATATAAAAAGGCTGACCCCCGACTACGAAAAAGCGATTACGAACCTCCCCCTCCTGAATATCGATTCACTGCTGATCCCGTCTCCCTACATCCTCGATAAGGCCATTGATATTGACTACGAACAGAGTCTGGTCTGGGAAGAACAAGGAGAACTGCTGGGATATATGCTTGTTTATGCGATGCCCGATCGTAGCAAATTCCATATCTACCGTCAGGTTACCAGTCCTTTCGGCAGGGGAAAAGGGATCGGCACGGCTTTTCTTTGCTATTTTGCCCAGACGGTGGCGCCGGATTCCCATATCTACCTCTATGTCTGGGATAAACTGGTCAGCTCCATTGACTTTTTCAAAAGCAAGGGCTTTGTAATAGAAGATCTTACGGTCTACCGAAAGATGAAGTTTCACTTGATGTCGGTGACGGCCCGTACACTCAGGGAGAGGGTGGTTACAACGAACCGCCCGGAGGTCTCCATTGCTGAAGAGTTCTCCAAGGTGCGCCACGACGTAAAAAAATCAGTGAAAGTCCTCTTTGACATGTGCGCCATACTATCCGTAGACAACATTAATAAAGTTGCCGAGGATATTAATCGGGAGACCACCGCACTCCTCAACACTCTGAATATGTACGAGGACACGACGCACATTTCTCACCGGGTGTCCCTCAAGGATCTGATAACGGAACGGCTCCTCCCCTTTGTGGAGGCAGTGGACAGTTCCTGCGAGGTGAAACTGATTCTCAAAGCCAGGATCGCACCGGTAAACGGAAGTTACACGAAGATAAGCCGGGCATTGATAAACATCGTGTCTAATGCAATGGATGCCATTAAGTCGGCGGGGAGACGCGGCCTGCTGGAATTCCTCCTGGAGGAGCGGGATGAAACGGTCACGCTTGCCATAACGGATAATGGTACCGGTATTGCCGCAGAGAGGCTGATACGGGGAGCGGATAAGGTGCCGCTCTTCGTGGGGATGTCCACCAAATCCAGCATGGGGGGCGAGGGGATCGGGACGAAACAGATCTATTCGACCTTCGGAGCCGACAACATCGTTGTGGAAAGCAGCGAGGGTGAATTCACCCGCTGGACGATTTCCCTGAAGAGAACTGCCGCCAGGGAGACGGCGTTATTGGCGGATCTGGGCACCAGGTATGTCAGGTTTATCAAGTCTACCCAAACCATCGGAATCTCCAGGGATAGCAGCAGGACCGATATCGCCAGCTTCATCTGGCAGCTCAGGCAGATGGAACTGTTCAGCTACGATCTCATCTATCACTTCAGCAGGTACAACAACCTGCGAGATCTCTTTCAGTCCGTTCTTCTGTACCGGTTCGGCGGCAAGCCATTCGATTTCCTGAAGGACGATGTGAGGAAGTGTCGCATCGACAATCCCTCCATCGGGTCGTGGCTGCTGGGAATGATGAGGCGGATCAGCAGAAATGAGACCTACCTGGCGGAGCTCGTTCCGTTTCAGGAGTACAAGGATGTACTGTTCCAGAGTTACGGTCAGGCCATCGGACGGACCATGATCTTCACTCTTGATCCCGAAAGCGGTAATTTTTTCACCACTGATCGAAAATTCGCCGAACACCTCGATTTTGTGCCGTATCTTCGCCGCAGCAGGGACGAACTGTTGCGGGGAGAGCTGATCGGCGACGTCAGGAATGTGGGGAGCCCCATCTACCTGGGGGTCTGGACCATCAAGGATCTTGCCGATCTGCACCGGAAATTGAAGTTGCTCCGGAAGGGCGCTCAGCAATTGCTGCAGATGGGGCTCAACGGGGAGAAGCGTATAACTTTCTACGCTACCACGTACAACCACTGTGACAAAGAGATAGATACCCTCAAGAGTGTGACGCTGGGGGAGATGGCGTCCCTTGATGATGCAGAGTTGGGCCGGTTCATCAGGCAAGCCGACAACGATATGTCCGGTGTCCTCCTTACCACCTGAGCTGCAGGTACTGCCCTGTAACGATCATTTTTTTCAGATGTTGCTGATATATTTCTTGACTTAATATATACTATGTATAGTATGCACCACGAAAACAAATTCAATAGTTTGTCTATAGACAATTTGACCGAAGTTTGGTCCACGTAGCAACCTAGTTGACCAGAAAGCTGGAGGCCAGGGAGTTGTACCCTTGAAGGGGGTACAAACCTTGGCCTTTTTTTTACCCATGGGGCGTACGGGAACAATTTCATAAACATTCACGCAACGAGGAGAAACGCATGTCGACGGGAAAAGAGCAACTGTTGCAGGGACTGGATACGGCCGTTGTGGAGATGGACGAAGAGCTGGTGGTCAAGTTGGCAAATCAGGTCATTGATGAGGGAATCGACCCTTTCGAGGCCATCGATCAGGGGCTTTCCAAGGGGATGGAGCGGGCTGGGCAGCTGTTCGAGGAAGAGGAGTACTTCATTCCGGAGCTTCTCATGTGTTCCGACGCCATGTACGCCGGACTGGACGTGCTGAAGCCCCATCTGCAGGCGACCAGGGAGAAAAAGGGGACGGTGGTGATCGGGGTCATCCAGGGTGATACCCACGATATCGGCAAGAACCTGGTGAAGATCATGCTGGAGACCTCCGGGTTTGATGTTACGGATCTGGGGCGGGACATTCCACCGGTCCGGTTTGTGGAAACGGCCATAGAGAAAAACGCCCAGATCATCGCCCTCTCGACTCTCATGACCACCACCATGGACGGGATGCAGGAGGTGGTGCAACTTCTGGTGGCCCAGGGGATCCGTGACAAGTTCAAGGTTATCGTGGGGGGCGGCCCCATCTCTCCGGGATTTGCCACCCGTATTGGTGCCGACGGTTATGCCACCAATGCCGCCGAGGCGGTAAAGCTGGCCAAGAGACTGGTTGCGTAGAGTTACTTTAAATCAGGAGATGGCAGATGGCAGAGGCACGAAGAAGTGAAGAGATGACTTCCCTGGAACGGATTTCCACCGCACTCAGTTATCAGAAGCCGGACCGGGTTCCGGTAGCGCCGCTTTTTTGCGGGGCATCTCATCGGGTCCTGGGAACAACCTACGATACCTGGTCCCGTGACGCCGGGGTGGCGACGAAAAGCCTGTTGGCGTCCCAGGAACTTCTCGGTTTTGACGCCTTCGTCACCCTGGTGGTACGGCCCGCTGGGGGTTCTTTCCCAGATCCGCGGCCATGAGGATCTCTTCAAGGATCTCATTCGCCACCCCGATCGGGTGTTGGAAGCCGTGGAGATTATCACCCAGGTGTTGGTTGAGTATGCCGCAGCCCAGATCAGGGCCGGCGCTCATTCCGTCTGCATCGATCCGCTCTACTCCTCGGCGAGCATCCTCAAAAAGGAGACCTGGGAGAAATTCGAGGGTCCGTTTTGCAAAAGAATTGCCGACGCTATCCGCGATGCCGGTGGATTGGTGACCATGCACAACTGCGGCAACGGGGTCTACTTCGATGCCATCATCAAATGGATCAATCCCGTCGCCATCTCCCATGCCCACCCGGCTTACGGTTGCAATAGCTGGGAAGAGCACGCGGCAGTATGGGGGAACAAGGTGGTCAGCATGGGGTACGCCGATCCGGCGACCATCGGGATCGAGATGACACCGGAAGAGGTGATAGAAGAGTGCCGCAGGGAGATAGAGACCTTCAGCGGCGCCAATGGCGGCTTCATCCTCTCCTCCGGCTGCGAATTCCCCCCCAACGGCAACCTGTTGAGCGTGATCGCCATGGTTAAGGCCGGCAAGATTCACGGTCGGTGCAAATAAGTCTGTAAAAGCGTTCACCACAGAGACACGGAGACACGGAGGATAATCACGCACAGTTTGGAAACGTTATATCTCGCTAAATTATAACGTTTGCTAAACCTTTGGGTTAAATTCAAAAAAAGATTTTGCCACAGTTTTTCTCAGTGTCTCCGTGCCTCCGTGGTTCAACTGTGATGCACTCGCAGAAAGTCCAATGCGCCCTTCGACAAGCTCAGGGTGAACGGACTATAAAACCTGTAACTGCTTGAAAATACGTTCGTGCTGAGCTTATCGAAGCATGACGCAAGACGGTGTTTTTGAGAATTTGCGAGTGCATCAAACATCCCCTGGTGGAGAAGACCAATTCCATACAGCAGATCCGTGGATCGGTCTGCAGTGAACAGATGGTGGAGTGCCAGGCCGGACAGGTTCGCGACGCCGTCCTCATTCAGCACTCTCCCATCGGCTGTGCCGCCAGTCAGGTCGGTAACAGTGTCATCTATCGCATCGGGATGGCCATGATCGGTAAACCCATTGAAAACCTTCACTGGATCAGCACGAACCTGAAGGAGCAGGCTTCGGGAACTGGCGCGGGTGACTAACCGGGTGGATAAGGCGGAGGCCTACATTGCCAAGGAATATGCGCGGGTCAAACCCCGTGTGGAAGAGTTGTGCAAGCTGCTGGAAGGGAAAAAGGGGTACGTCTCCACCGGCTCCGCCTACGCCCATGGTCTGATCTGCGTCCTGAAGGAGCTGGGAGTGGAGGTGGACGGTTCCCTGGTGTTCCTCCACGACCCGGTATACGACAGCGGCGATCCGCGTCAGGATACCCTGGCCCATCTGGTGGATACCTACGGTGACGTTCCGAACTTCAGCGTCAGTAACCGTCAGCAGTACCAGTTCTACGGCCTGCTCCAGCGGGTGAACCCCGACTTCATCCTGATCCGGCATCCGGGGCTGGCGCCGTTGGCCTCGCGCCCGGGTATTCCGGCAGCCCCCCTGGGGGATGAGCATATCTCCATCGGCTATCAGGGAATGATTAATCTGGGGGAGACCATCCTGGAAATCCTCTCCCGACGCAAGTTTCACAAGAAACTGGCGGGGCATGTGAGGATGCCGTCCCCATCCTTGAGGCACTGGTGGAATATTCGCCCACCTTCGATACCAACCAGTTGATCGAATCGTACAAATCCCGGCGGTTCCTGGCCCTGTTCCAGCAGATGGTCAAACCGGAGTTCACGGCGACTTCCGGAGAAGGGTCCCATGGCATCGACTCCCTTGAGGTGGAGTCCAAGGTTTTCATCTCCGTCGTCAGGATTTCGCTGGAGGAGCTCTATTCCCGGGCGAAGCTTTACCGGACTGCTCTTATTTCCAAAGCCGAGTTGGCGCAGGCGACCCGGCTGGAACTTTACCGTAACGGCAAACTCGATTTCTCCTCGTTGTTGGAAGGGCATCTGCTCCTTTCGGAATGCGACGAGGGTATCAGGCACTTCTGGGAGAGGCGCACGTGCTGAAGGCAAGGGTGGAATACGTAACCGGCTCCAGTATCGATCCGTTGTGATTTTGACTGATTACGCCGTAAGCAGATTCTTCGCTATGCTTCGACTGCGCTCAGTACGCGTCGCTCAGAATGACATCCTTTGAAATTATCAGGGTAACTTCTTTGTTGTGAACTACCGAAAGCAATAAGCCGTGCCAGCCCGATTATCCCGGACCGTCACGGCTTTTGCCGCCAAACTTCCCACGGTCTCAATGAGGGACAGTGACCTTTGCCGTAGACGTTGTTTTCCGGCCGTCCTTGTGCGTAGCAACTGCGGTGACCGTATAAATCCTTCCATTCATGTCATTTTCTTTTCGCCACGACTCCAGCAGTACGATGCTCCCAAAATTCAAGTTGCTGTAATTGTACGTGCCATACTCGTCAGTGACGGAAATCTTTACCGATACGATGTCGGAATTGAAAGGATGTAGTATCCATCCAAAAAGCCCCACCGGCACCTTCATTTTAATCAGAGGGTAAAGGGTGGAAGGAAACGGTAACAGCACCAGATCAGGCGCGTCGCTGATCATTTCTATCGTGGCGGACACCTTGGCACTGTTGCCGGCTGCATCGACGGTTGTAGCGGTGAGGATGTTTTTCCCCAGCTTGAGATTGGTAACGGCGGCCTTCCAAACCGTGGCAGTGGGATATGCGACCGCTCCCACCGTCGCCGTGGGACAGGCGATGGCGACGGTCGTCCCTGCCTCCATCGTCCCGGTGATATCCTGACTGGGCTGACTGGTCGGACTCACTACGGTATCCACCGTAAGCAGCGGCGGGGTGATGTCGTAGATGATGTTTCGCTGGGCGGAGGCGCTGCTTCCCACCTCATTTACGGCAGTGACGACTATCGCGTAGCTCTTCTCCTCTTTGAAGGCGAGGGCTTGCTCGAATTGACCGTTTACAACAGGGGGGGTGAATGTCTCCGCGTCCATGACCATCCGGACGGTCACTGTCAGGCCGTAGGGATCCGAAGCGGTGCCGCGTAGGGTTAGGTTCCCTTGCACTGTCCGGATGTCTTGATTCGGTTCAGTTATGGCCAGGGACGGCTTCCGGTCGTCATAGATTACCGTCCGTTTCATTGTGCTCCGGTTGGCGGCAAGGTCCGTGGCGGTTACTTCCAGGGTGTTCTCCCGAGGGACAAGAACTACGGTTGACTGGAAGTCGTTGCCGGTCATCTGGGCCGTCCGGGTTGTGTCGCCAACTGTTACCGTAACAACTGCGTTGGCGTCATCCACGCTTCCCTTCACCTCGGTGAGCGCCGTACCTGTCTTGCTGTTGTCAGCCGGTGTGGTCACGATCAGCAGGGGAGCGGTCCGGTCAAGGTAGATGGTGCGGGTGTCGCTTGCCTGATTGCCGGCAAGATCGGCGGCGGTGATGGTTATCCTGTTGGCGCCGCTCAGCAGGACCAAGGGATGACTGAAACTTCCGTCAGCATCCACCGGAAGAATCACGCCGTTAATCCAGAATTCCTTGATGCCGGAGTTGTCCGTTACCTTCCCCGTTATGTTGAGCAGATCGTTTTGGGTGTATGTCCCGTCACGGAGGGTGGAAACCGTGAGCAGCGGCGGGGTAGAGTCCTTCACGCTGAAGGTGGCCTCGGCAAGGCCCATTCGGCTTCCTTGAGAAACATACTGTAGACTCACCTGATAGCTCTTCATCTCAAGGGGATCAGTTGTTATGGTGAATCCGCCTGACAGCGAACCGTTCAAGGGGAGATTCGCCTGCTGCTCCCCTACGTACTTTTCAATGCCGGTTTGCGGATCGGTAATGAGGGCCTTGACGACACCTGTTGTCTCTATGTTGCCGCTGTTGTTGATGCTGAAGGCGACAGACAGTGGAGCTCCCTGTCTGATTTCAGCACTCCCCAAGGTCAGGGCGCCGGTAACCGCCAGGGTCGGCTCTATGTTGAATACGCTGCTGTGGGCGGCAAGAGTTACCCCGTCGCTGGCCAGAAGGGCCGTGAGCGTATAGTTCCCCGCCGGGTTGCGCTTCGTGTTCCAAACAGTCAGATGGCTGTTTTCCGTTGCCGGAGTCAGGGTGGCGATGGCGTTCTCCTCCAGCAGGGACGTGACCCCTTCCGGACCGGCAAGCGTCAACCGCAGAAGTAGGTTCTGGTAAGGGGTCGTCTGGCTCAGATTGGCGTAGTTGACGGCGATGCCGACATCGGTGTTGGACCGGAAGCTTGCAGCGGATGTGGAAACCCCCAGCGCCAGGGTGGGGAGTGCAACGGAGGTCATCGCACTGTTGTTCGCTTCAATAAACTCGGTCACCACATCTGCCGGATCGACCACCGCGTAAACCAGAAGTTCGCCCGACTTGCCAAGGACGTTCCATGAGTACGTAACCGTGGCGGTGGCCCCGCCGGCAAGCGCCGGGATGTTCAGCACGGCAAAGGGGGGTGCTCCTTGCCCCGGGTTTCCGTCATGGAGGGACAGCGTCGTAGCGACGGCGGGGCTACTCCCCTGATTGACAACTGTCGCTGTCAGATGTAGAGAGCTTCCCTGCATCAGTGTGCTGGAAAGAGTCACCGTCAGGTCAGGGAGGCCGCTCCCATAGGTAAAGCTCGTTTCTTCCACCGAAGTCAGCCCTCCGGTGGTCAGAATTGTCTTGACAGTGTGCCGTCCCGGCCCAAGGATTGAGGGGGGGATGACGAAGGTGTAACCGGTAAATCCCGCAGGGGTCACGGTATCGCTCTGTATGTTTGTTCCATCAAGGACAATATCGATCGTCACGTTCGTTGTCCCGTAGAGGTCTGCTTTCACGGTTACGGGAGAGATAATTTCAACATAATCAGCACTGTCCGTTACCAGGCCGAGTAGCACCGCTGCGCCGATGTCGAAGGCCTTGGCCCCCGATGCCAGGAGAAGATCACCCTGGTAGATGCCGTAGACGAGCTTGTGGATGCCGGTGGTGGACGTTGCGAGAGAGGAATTTTGGGTTATGATCACCGGCGCCGAAGCTGTCAGCGTCACGTCGCTGCTTCCCGCATCGGTGTAACTCCCTGCCGGGTCCACCACCCAGCTCTTGACGGTGGCTGACAGCTCCTGGTTGCTCTCCACCGTAAGGGCGAGCTTCATGCTGTCGGTGGCAACATAGGTTGCCTTGTCCAGGAGTGCTTCCTTTACCTTGACCTGGATGCCTGACACGTCGAAGGTGGTAGAAGCCGTTACGATTCCCGAGTTTTGAGTCGTGAGCCGGGCGGTTATCGTGTAGCTTCCCGCGGTCATGGCTGACGGCAGGACGAAGCTTACTGTCGCCACACCGTTAAAAGCCTGGGTGTTGCTGAATTCGCCCGGACCCGAGAGGGTCAAGTCGCCGGTGGCGGTTCCGGAAACGGAAACCGTGACACTCTCTCCGGGATTATAAACCTGTTTGCCGGTGGTTACCATGAGCCCGCCGTCCGCCTGGTAGATGTAGACGGTATTCAGGTGAAGGGAGCGGCCGGAATCGAAGTAAATGCCATAAAAGAGCTTCTCCCCGGTTATCCGGGAAAGCGGCACGTTGAAGGTTAGAATCAGGCTGCCGGAAAGAGTGAAGCTCCTTCTTTCCTCATAACCCCCGTAGTTGATCCTGGCGTAGAGATTTGGAGCGGCCCCGGCGTCTTGCTGGGTGATCGTCAGCGTGAGTGTGGCCGTATCACCGGCGTTGTAGATCTGCTTGTCCAGTGAGGCCGTCACGGCGAGATTTATCCCCGCCAGATGGTAGCTGACGACTCCCTGCTCACCGCTTCCCGCTCCCTGTTGTTTCAGATTGTAGGTGGCGCTGCACTCCTTTTCCTCCAGATCGCCGACAGCGACGAAGCCGAAGGTAAACTCTTTCTCCTCGCCCGGTTTGAGCCATGCACTCTGCGTGGAGTCCGCCAGATCATCGGCCTTGAAAGTGAAGTCGCATCCCCCTTCCTGGTTGCCGCTGTTTTTGACCCGGAACGTGAAAGTTGCGTTCCCGCCGGTCGCAATGGTCTGGTGTGGAGGAAGCCGGGTTATGGCGAAGCTCGGCGCCAGGAGCTGGAATGGCGCTGCCTGGGCCGCAAGCTGCTTGTTGCTGTTATCCAGCAGTTCGGCCTTGATGGTGTAACTGCCCGGTTTGATGGTGGAGAGATTGATGGTAAAAAGCAGGGTTTGGGGAGTGGGGAGTGGAGAGTGGGGGAGATTTACGTCCCGGAAAGTGCTCCAGGCGGTGCTTCCTTGACTGTCGCGCAGCGACAGGCGAACCGTGCCTTCAAGGGGGTTGTAACCGAGATTGGAGACATTGAGGTTGACGGGAAGGAACGTCCCGCTCTGCGCCGCCAGGATCATCGCCATATCAGCCTTGATAGCTTTTCTCACGGAAATTGTTGCCGTCGCGGCCAACACGGGCGCCTGTCCGGATGCCGTCAACTGATAGCTCCCTTCGGTGAGGTCGAAGGATATGCTGTTTGTGCTGTTACCCGATTTGGGAAGATAATAGTTCGCGCTCTGCTGGTTGATGGGGTTTGCCCCTTGGGTCAACTGATAGGTAACGCTGAATTGACCGTCAAGAACTCCTGTGTTGGCAATGGTTACGGGAACAGCGATGTTACCCTCCGGATAAACGGCCTGGGGAGCAAGGGTTACGCTCCCCGCAACTCCGTATTTAACGCTCTTGGCAACGGTCTGGGTCAGGTCACCGCTGAAGGTGTAGGTATCCGTGGTATCGGCCGTTATCTGCCGGGTATAGAGCAACAGTGTTGTTTGACCGGCAGGGGCGGTGGCCGTTTCCGGTGGCGAAGCGAAAGATCTCCCTACAAGTACCGTGGCGTCGCTTTTGCCGCTGTTTGTCAGACTGACAGTGGCTGTAAACGGATCGTTGCCCGCCGTGTCCGGTGCGGTGACCGTTACTGTTACGTTCGGGGAGGCGACCTCGTACTGATCCGCTATATCAGCAATGGTGGAACCGTTCTGGAGAACAGTCGCGGTAAGGGCGACTGTACCTTCAACTCCCGCAGTCGTCGTAAGGGAAAACGGTTCGGTTCCGCCCGCTGCAATGGTGAAGGTTTTGGAGGCAAGGGTCTGTTCTGCGCCTACTAAGGGTTTTCCCTTAACAATGAGCGTGAGGTTCGCGGCATCTATGACGGCTAGATTTTTTACCTCGCCGGTAATTGTGGCTGTCTCGCCGGGCCTGTATATTTTTTTGTCCGCCGATACACCGAGGGCTGTACTCCCCTGGGCCACGAAGAAGGGGTATTCACACGTCGCAACCGTTTGTCCCGTGCTGGAGGTAACGGCCCCCTGGAGATAATATTTCCCAGCATGAGCAAGGGTGCCGATGACATTACTCAGGTTGGATACGCCATTTTGCACCAGATTGACGGGAACGTCGCTCTGCCAGAGGATATCACCGGGTTTATGACCTTGGGTGACCGTAATGTTTTGGAGTACCGGCGTAATTGAAGTTTCGGTGGTGGATAAGGTTGTTTCGACTTCAATCCACCGACCTCTCGGGCTCATAATTGGAGAACCGTTCGTCGTTATGTCGCCACTCCAGGTGGCGCTGCCTAATTCGCTTTCGGTGTCTGCAGTACGTGTCCTGAATTTTATAGACGTTCCGCTTGGCGTGTCTGCCGTAAAGTTGATATTACTCCAGATGTCCGAACGGCCACTGTCATATTTGAGGTTAAGGGTCCCGGAAGCGGGATAGGCGTGAGTGAGGATCGTAAAGTTATCATAGAGAACTGTGACATTACCTCCCTGGCCGAAACATAAAAGTGAAAAACCTGCCGGACCGTAGGGTCTGGATCCGAAATTATATGGATTATTCCAACTACTACCGTTCCAATAGTACGTGTAATACGTACCGCCGACACGCCTTATTCTCAGCTTTCCATTTGTCTTTGCTCCACCGACATTGGTATAAGAATTATTCGAATCGATGATGCCATAGGTGGGGGACGAACCCCAGACATCAATCCGCATATTCCAGATGTCGGTAAAGACATAAAACCCTGAAGCGTGATTATTCCCTCCAGAGTTCCAGGGACTTGTTATGTTGTGATCTACCATCGCATCGAAATCTCCCGTGACCCTGAATCTGCTGTCCAGATTGTTAGATGTCCAGTTATAAACAGGATTTGACGGCAGGTACAGTTGTAACGTCCCGTTCTGTTCTACGGGAGGATAATTTTGCAGAGAACTGGACCGGGACGATGACCAGCGATCTGTATTGATCTCCCCATTGGTAAAATTGTCCGATACCGGTATAAGTGTTACGGCATCGATTGTCTCAAAGGTGTCGACACTTGACCTGATTCCTTGCTGAAAGTCATGTGAAGTAGTCCAGGTCTTCGTAATCTGGCTCCCTCCTGCGGCAGTGACCTGGAGATGGAGATTCCCCTCTTGCAATGCAGTGCCGCTGTTGCCGATGTTACTTAAAGCAGTAATGCTCTCGGTGGATAAGTATGATTGCTTGCCGGTTTGCATTGCAAAAGACGCTTTCACCCCCGTAATGATCACAGGCTTCTGGAAACTGGCGGCCCCGGCTGTCTTCACATCCGTATAATTCACCACCAGGTTGTAGTTACCGTCCATTGCTCCGACAGGTATGGGGAGATTCAGGGTAAGTGCGCCGTTTGCCGGGATGGCCTCCGTCAGGCTTTTATCCGCGATAAGGGCGGATTTGGCATCATAAAGGCTTATCCGGTACCGCGCCTGGGTGTCCACCCCGCCGCTATTGGTGAATGCAGGGCTGACCACTGACCCGGATGTATAAGCAGCCTGATTGAGGGAAAGGGTGAGTGATGATTGCGGAACAGCAAAAGTGAAATCCCTGGTAATGGAAGAGCCACCCGGCATAGCCAGCGTAATTGTGCCACTGTGCTGACCGGCGGTCATGGTTGCGGGAAGTTGGATGGCAAATTGCAGAGGCAAGAGTTGTCCCTGGCCGATGGTTATGGTTTTTGTGCCGGCATATCCCGCATCCGGAACGGATACGGTTACGGCAACGTTGTCCAGGTTGAATCTGCCGCTATTGGTAAGGTTAACCGCCACATTCGCCGTCTCCCTGCTCCGGTAGGAAGCTTTATCAAACGAAGACGTAGTGAGAGGAGTATTTGCCAGTGCAACAGTTGCAGGCTTGCTGCTTCTTGTCTCGTCGTTCTGGCTGAAGGAGAGCGAATAGACGCCGAACTTCAGCGCGGGGATATTTACCGGGACGTTAATAGTCGTGCTTTGCCCCACTGGCAGGGTGAATGGCGTCGAAACAGTGGCAACACCCGCTCCGTCCGGGTCCTTCAGTGACATTTCCAATATCCCGGAGTTAACGGCGATCTTGCCGCTATTGGATGTAGTGAAGGAGAACGTGTTTGCGCCGGTCGTAATGACGGCGGGAAGTCCGGCGGTCACTGACACCTGGCTGAGCGGCAGTTCGAACGACGCTGCGTCGCCGCCAATCTTGGTGTTTCCCGAGTCCCAGACCTCGGTTGACAGGGAATAAACGCCACCTGCAGCGTTTGCGGGAAGGGGAAAGGAGAACGACTGAAGGCCGGTCCCGTTTGCGGTAAGGCTCACCTCCCGCGTAGTTGCGTATACCACGATGTTTGAGGGATCGGTGACCGTGACCCCGAGTTTTATGCTTGTCGCCGCATTCCGGCTGTTTTTGAGATTGACGGAAAGGTTCACCGTTTCGCCCTTGGCATACAACCCTTTCCCCATGGTGGTCGTAACGTTCACGGCAGGATACACACCCTTAAAGCTCAACATATAGCTCCCTATCTCCGCGCCGTTTTCGTCGTACAGATATGCCCTCAGTGTCTCGAACATCCAGCGGGTATCGATGAAGAGGTCGGAACCGGTTACCGACGTTTCACCGCTGGGCGCTGCGGTAACAGCCCATTCGTGCGTGCGACCGGTATGGGGGAGCAAGGTTTTGATCGTCAGATTGCGAGTTGTAGTTGTGTTGTTGAGGACGTGCAGGGTATAGACGAACGGCTCATTGAAAAAGACCTCCTGGTTCGGAGAGGTGATGGCAAGCCGGATATCCTTGTTTTTTGCGGTGATCTGCGGCGGGTTGCTGACGACGAAACGGCCGGAGTCGGTCTCGGCCTGGGGTTGGATGACATTTCCGACGGCGTCGAGCAGCAGGTAATCAACATGGTAGATGCCCAGTGGTGCATCGCTGGAAATCGGCGCATCAATAGTTGCAGTAGCGCTCTGGCCCGCCGCAACCGTAATGCTTGCCGCTGGTACTTCAAACGACGCGGTGCGATCAGGGGTATAGCCCATGAACCTGACCGCAGCGGCGTCGCTGGAGGTGGCGTTCCGGACAGTGACCGGCATCGTGGCGGTCTGACCGGGTTTCACTTCCGGCAGTTGCGCCGGTTTCTTAACCCAGGAAAGTATATCGCGGATAAGGGCGATCTCCTCCCCTGACGCCTGGCCGTGACCGTAAGCCCAGTCGGAATACATGCTGGTGACAATCACCCGCCCTGCTCCGTGCTCGTACATGAGAAGCGCCGGTTGACCGTTGGCGGTGCGCCGCAGGAGTATGGTGGCATTTGCCGGATAGCTGGTGAAGTAACCGTCCACGTTCACGGTCGGGGTTGAGCGTGACTGGCCGGAAAGCATCTGATGCCACGTGTCAATGGAGACAGCGTCGCTAAAGCAGTTCTGGTCCTCTTCCCAGCCATAGCCGGTTATAGTTTTACCGTCCGGGGTGGGGACTACGGAAAAGTTGTAGCAGTGCTGCTGGGCAAGGATGATGAGTGTGCCCCCCTGCTTGACATATTCATCGAGAGAGGCTTTCAGGAGAGTCGAATCCCGGAAACCGGAAAGCGCACCGGAGGGGACAAGTAAAACCGGCTGGTTCTTGATCAGCGCTGTAGGGTTGAATGTCTCCTTAACCTCCCGGATCGGCTCCTTGAGGCGCTTGATCAGCAGTTCGGCGGCGTTATCCACAAAGGCATCGGAGAGGAGCGCCACGTCAGCGGATGCATAGTAGGTCTCTTCAAAAGAGTGTTTGGCTTCTTTCTGGGCGCGGGCAAAAACGGGTGCGTATTGCTGTAGAGCCGCGTTGAATGCTGTTTCGTCGATAGTCGCAGCCGTTATTTTTGCAAAGGCCTCTATGGCGAGTTTTCCCAAGAAAAGTTCATTGTAACTCTTTTTAATGCCGGTACGACCGTACAGCTCTTTCCATCCTTGTTTCGTAACATCAAGTTCTTCCAGTTCGATCAACCTGGAGGAAACATCGAAATTGTCATCAGGGTGATCGCCGCCGGGATTCTTATTGTTAGCGGCTGCGGTTGGTGGGCCGGTGCAATTGACTTCCTTGCAGAATCCTTGCAGAAGACCGCCGCCTATCATGATGGCGGAGGGAACCAGAACTGCTGCGGTATGTTGCGCCTCCTCATCGGCAACTACATGAGGACCGTTAGCCCCAAACAACGTCGTCGGGTCGAACAATGGAGCATAGTCCCACTCGTACCCGTAATACGCTTGAATGGCCATGGCGTCCATATACCCGCCCATATCGCCGGCTACGATCGGATGACTGAAATACGGATTGTTTTGTAGCAGATGATCAATGTAAGGTTTGAGTAAAAAGCCCGTGTATTTCCCACTGGTAACATCTCTGGTATCATCCCAGTGTCTGGCAACCCACCACTCATATCCATTTTTCCATATAAGTGCCTGCTGCAAGTGATTCGACCTATGCGCATGAGCCGGAACTGCCATGTCCTGCAACAGATGAAGCGCCCGCCCAATCTTGTACCATGCTTTTATTGGCTCGTGATTTTG
>CAIUUR010000176.1 GCA_903902345.1 uncultured Geobacteraceae bacterium
CATTGGGCCAACCGGGCGTTTCTTCCCGAACTCCTCCGGTTCGGCATCAAGATTTTTTACCATCCACCCCCCTTCGTCCATACCAAGCTCTTTTTGGTGGATGGCGTCTGGGGGCTCATCGGTTCCGCCAATCTGGACCCTCGCAGCCTCCGCCTCAATTTCGAGCTGAACCTGGAACTCTACGATCCCGAGTTTTGCGGCACATTGGAATCGCATTTTCTCGGTGCGCTCCTTCTCTCCCGGCAGGTTCACGTCGCGGAGTTGGCCGGTCGGTCGCTCCTGGAAAAACTCCGGGACGGAGCGGCGAAACTCTTTTCCCCCTATCTCTGAAACAGGGTGTGGGTGAGCCGACAGATTCAATCGCCACTCTTGAACCGTGAAAACTTGACAAGGAAGGGGGTAACGGAGTAAAAAACGAAGAAAATAACGCCTGAAGCGGCAACAAAACAGTGGCGGATTTGAATGCCTGACGTGAAGCGCCCTGGGAATGTACGTTTAACTGTCGGATTTGAAAGGTGAAATGTGAAAAGTGCCCGTTTGTTTTTTTCGAGTTTGATGCGTTGCCAACCGTGACGAACTTTCCCCAGATCATTATTCCCCGCGCTGACCATCCGATTTCGCGGCGCAATCTCAGTGACAACGCGGTCCGGGCGCTCTATCGCCTTCGGGACAACGGTTTTCTGGCCTTTGCCGTGGGTGGCTGTGTCCGCGACCTGCTGCTGGGACGTGAGCCCAAGGATTTCGACCTGGCCACCAACGCCACGCCGGCGCAGCTCAAGAAGCTTTTTCGCAACTGCCGGCTGGTGGGGCGCCGGTTCAGACTGGCCCACCTTCATTACCGGGAGGAGATCATCGAGGTGGCCACCTTCCGCGGTGCCGCCACGGTGGAAGAGTTGCCGGAACTGCCTGCCGAGGGGCGGAGTCGGGGTCCCAGCATCGTGAAGGATGATGGCGGGATGATCCTTCGGGACAACCTCTTCGGAACCCCCGAGGAGGATGCCCGACGGCGTGATTTTACCGTCAATGCCCTCTGCTACAACATCGTCGATTTCTCCATCATCGATTACGTGGGAGGACTCGACGACCTGCAGCAGGGGATTATCCGGACCATCGGTGACCCGGCGGTCCGCTTCGTGGAGGACCCGGTCCGGATGCTCCGGGCTATCCGCTTCGCCGCGCTGCTGGGGTTTGAGATCGAAGCGGAGAACTGGCGATCCCTGGTGGAGTTGAGTCCTCTCTGCGCCAACGCCGCTCCTCCGCGACTCTACGAGGAGATGCTCAAACTTCTTCTCTCCGGCGAGGGCGAACGCTGTTACCAGTTGCTCCGGCGAAGCGGCGTCTTTGCCGCCCTCTTTCCCGCCGTCAACTCCTGGTTGGAGAGTGAAACGGATCTCTTTCCCCATGTCCGCTTCGGCCGGGCGCTGGAGGTTGTGGATAGCCGGATTGCCGCCGGGGAATCGTTTTCCCCACCGCTCCTCCTGGCGCTCCTCTTTGGTGAGTATCTGGAAGAGCTGGCGGCGACGCTGCGCAGAAGTGGAGGATTCTCTCCCCAGGAGGCGCTGGATGCTGCGGTGGCGAGGTTTGCTGAGGAGCTGGCCCCCACGGTCCTGATCCCCCACAAGGTTGCCTTGGGGATGCGGGGGATTCTTACCGGTCAACGCCGTTTGTCCGTGACTCCCGGGCGTCGCCCCCTCTCTTTCATTACCCGGCCCGACTTCGGGGATGCTTTCCGTTGTCTTCAACTGACGGCGGAGAGCCCAGAAGGTAAGAAGCTTTGCGCCTGGTGGTCCGACTATCTCGTCGCCAATCCGCTCCCCCCCGCCACAATCCTTCAAGGGGCTTCCGAATCCGGTTCGCCGGAAGCCGACTCGCCCAAACGGAAACGGCGGAACCGCCACCGTCGCCGGCGTTCACCCGGGGCCGAGGGCTCGCCTCAGTGAAGCACCCCCTTGACAACGGCGACCGGTTCGACCCGCTCCGGTCGGTTGCTTACGTCAAGATTTTTATCACGACTCTCTGCGTGGTGTTGGCGTTCTTTGTGGCGGCCATCTCCATCCTTCTGTTGCGGCGCAGTGACGATGAGATGCAGGTGCGGTTGCGAGATCAGGCGATACTCTATCGTGATCTGATCAGACCCAACCACGCCGTCATGATAAACGAGATGTCCCGAAGCCGTGAACAAAAGGAAAAGGGTGTTTTCAGGGTCACGACCCTTCGTCCTCTCAACCCGGAGAACGCTCCCGACACCTTTGAGACTGAGGCCTTGGTAAAGTTTCAGCAGCAACGGGTAGAATTGTTCCGACTGGAAAGCCCCCCCGGCAGGCCTCCCGTCTTCCGGTATCTGGCGCCGCTGGTGGCCGACCGGAGCTGCCTGGAATGTCACCGGTTCAGGGGGTACAAGGTTGGAAGTTGTGTGGGAGCGGTCAGTATCTCCTTCCCGGCGGAGGAGATTCTCCGTGGTGCGAGAGCCGGCAAGCTTCAGCTCATCATCGCCGTACTGCTGGCTCTGGTTCTTCTGGGCGGGATCATCAGTTTTCTGGGGAAGCGTTTGATCAGAAAAGTCGCGGTGCTACAGCGGCGCACCGCAGCCCTCATCTCAACTGATGAGCTGACCCGAATACGGAACCGGCGCTACGTGTTGCGTCGGCTTGAAGAAGAGTGCGAACGGGCCGATCGCCTGGGTACTTCGTTGAGCATCCTCCTCATCGACCTGGATCATTTTAAACGGGTGAACGATTCCTTCGGTCACCCCTTCGGCGATCAGGTCTTGAGACAGAGCGCCGCCCGGATGAAGGAGACACTCCGTCGTTACGACGTGCTGGGGCGCATCGGCGGCGAGGAGTTTCTCATTCTCTCCCCCGGTGCGACTCTGGAGAACGCGATGATCCTGGCCGAACGGGTACGCCGTCAGCTGGAGGATCTGAGGATTCTGGACGGTGACAGGGAGAGTTCGGTGACGGTGAGTATCGGCGTTACCTCCTTCGGCGCCGAAGCCAGGAGTCCTGATATCCTCATGCGCAGAGCGGATGCACTCCTCTATCAGGCCAAGGAGCAGGGGCGGAACCGGGTTGTGGGAGGGTAGATTCTGCAATGGACAATTGACAATTGACCGTGGACAATTGACTGTCTCAGCTCTCCGGTGTCAATTATCAATTGTCAATTATCCATTGCTTTCCAGTGAGGTGTTGCGATGCAAAGCCAGCCGTTTTCTCTTTCCGCCAGTATCGGCGATACGCCGCTGGTGGAACTGCGGGTCATCAACCCCAACCCCCGGGTGAAGATCCTTGCCAAGCTGGAAGGTAATAACACCGGCGGGGCGGTGAAGGATCGACCGGCCCTCTACATGATCACCAAGGCTGAGGAGTCCGGTGAGCTGACTCATGACCGAACGATTCTGGAGCCTACCTCCGGTAATACCGGCATAGCCCTGGCCATGCTGGGAGCCGCCAAGGGGTACCGGGTTAAGCTGGTCATGCCGGCCTGCGTCAGCATGGAGCGGCGCAGCGTCCTGGAGGCCTACGGCGCCGAGGTGGTTCTGTCGCCGGGGGAGCAGGCCACCGACGGCGCCATCCGTATGGCCCACCGGATCCTGGCGGAGGAACCGGAGCGGTACTATATGCCCAACCAGTACGAAAATCCCAACAATGTCCTGTCCCACTATGAGACCACCGGCCCGGAGATCCTCCGGCAGACGGGGGGGGAGATTAACGCCTTTGTGGCGGGAATGGGAACCGGTGGCACTCTCATGGGGGTAAGTCGTTTCATGCGGGAACAACAGCCGGGGGTGGCCATCATCGGTGTGGAGCCGCGGTTGGGGCACAAGGTTCAGGGGCTGAAAAACATGAAGGAGGCCATCGTGCCGGGGATCTACCGCCCGGAGGCTTTGGACCGAAAAATTACCGTTCAGGACGAGGATGCCTTCGAGACCGCCCGGATGCTGGCGGCCCGCGAGGGGCTCTTTGTGGGAATGTCCAGCGGAGCCGCTGTTGCCGGGGCTCTGGAGGTCGCCCGTGAGATGACGGAGGGGACGATCGTGGTCCTTCTTCCCGATCGTGGTGATCGCTATCTCAGCACCGCTCTTTTCCGCTCCGTCTGCGCCTGCTGTCCGCCGTAGGAAAAAGCTCAAGACCAATTTGTTAGGTGATTCGCCACAAAAAATATCCCCAGGAAAATCTGTCGATCAGCTTTTCCTGGG
>CAIUUR010000177.1 GCA_903902345.1 uncultured Geobacteraceae bacterium
ATCGTTTTCTATGATCCATTTACGGATATCGCTTTCGCCCCCGCCCGCCTGTCCGGTAAAGAGTGGCGAGCCGTTGAAGACGATGCCGATACGACTGCCATCCGGTTTCATCTTGGCGATCATATGCTGCAAAAAAAGGAGCGATCCGTCGTTGATGCGCGGCAAGCCGGCGCCGAACCGACCGGCAAATCCTTTTTTCTCGGCCTCCAACTTGATGATCTTCTCCGCCTTTTTCCAATCCACGCCGAAGGGAGGATTGGAAAGCATGTAATCGAAATGCTCTCCTTCCAACCCATCCACCGTAAAGGTGTTCCCCATCTTCACATTGGCCGGATTTTGCCCCTTGATCAGCATGTCGGACTTGCAGATTGCGTAGGATTCGGGGTTGATCTCCTGGCCGAAAACTTCCAGCTTGGCCTTGGGATTCAGTGTTATCAGATACTCTTCCGCAACCGAGAGCATACCGCCGGTTCCACAGGCCGGGTCATACAGGGTCTTAACGATCCCTTTCCTGGTGAGAATGTCATTATCGCTCTTGAAGAGGAGATTCACCATCAGCTTGATGACTTCGCGGGGGGTAAAGTGCTCACCGGCGGTTTCGTTGGATATCTCGGCGAATTTTCGAATCAGCTCTTCAAAAACATAGCCCATTTCCATGGTGGTAATGCCGGTCAGATCGATCTTTGCAAACTCTTCCACAATCTTGAACAGCAGATCTGTCTGCGGATCGTCCAGGCGCGAGATATGGTCGTCAAAGTTGAAGTATTCAATGATCTCACGGGCGCCGAAAGAAAAACCGTTGAGATAGTTACGCAGGTTTGCCGCCACATTGGCCGGGTCCGCCTTGATTTTCGCAAAGTCGTACAGACTTCGATTATGAAAATTAAGTCTGGCGACCTTGTTCAGGGTGAGGTCTTTGGCGCTGTCGGAGAGTTTCTCAATTTTCGGCAGGTAATCGAGAACCAACTGCTTGGTGGGGACAAGAATACAATCCAGCCGCCGGAGAACGGTCATGGGCAAAATAATCTTGCCGTAGTCGGACTGCTTATAATCGCCACGCAACAAATCCGCGACACTCCAGATTTTTCCGGCCATTCCCTTGAAATCGATCATTACGTCGGCTCCTTACGTTCCTCACTTCCCCATCTCTTGAACAACTTGTGCTCTATCCCCATGCTGTCCAGCACCTTCCCCACCACGAAATCCACCAGGTCATCCAGGGAACGGGGAGCATGATAAAAGGCGGGCATGGCTGGGACGATGCGGACCCCCATGCGGGCAAGTTTCAGCAGATTCTCCAGGTGAATCTCGTGCAGCGGACTCTCCCGGGGAACGAGGATGAAGGGGCGGCGTTCCTTGAGCATGACGTCGGCGGTCCGTTCGATGAGGGTGCCGGAGATCCCGGCGGCGATCCGCCCCAGACTCCCCATGGAACAGGGGCAGACCACGAAGCTGTCAGGCGCCGACGAACCGCTGGCAATGGGGGCGAAGAGGTTGTCGGCAGCATAGTGGGAGAGTCGATCCGCTCCCGCGGAAAAATGCTCCCGCATTCGCCCGGCCACCGTGGCCTCGTCCCCCTCCCACTCCATGCCGCATTCGCTCTTCAACACCGCTCCCCCGGTCCTGCTGAGAAGAAGGGTCAGCCGGGCGCCGCTTCTCAAAAGTTCCTCAGCAAGGCGAATTCCGTAGAGCGAGCCGGAGGCGCCGGTGATGGCCAGCACAACGTGAGGAGCGCTCATGATATCCCTTTCCCGGCAAAACTCTCCAGGAGCGTGGCGGTGAAAATTATCACGCTGACCCAGGCGTTCATGGTGAAGAATGCTGCGTCCAACCGGCTCAGGTCACCATGGCGCAGGAGCCACTGCTCATAGATCAGGAGGGCCGCCGAGAGGACGATCCCTGCCAGAAAGAAACCTCCCAGGGGAAAGAGCCACCAGGCCGCGAGAAGGAGCAACACCGTAGCCAGGGAGCAGAGCCGGGAAGCCCAGAGCGAGCCCGTTACCCCCAACCGGACCGGGATGGAGTGCAGGCCGCTGGCCCGGTCAAACTCAAGGTCCTGGAGGGCGTAGAGGATGTCGAAGCCGGTGACCCAGAGAAGGACCGCCAGGGCGATGAGGATGATGGGGAGCTCCACGTTTCCCCGGATGGCGATCCAGGCCCCCAGGGGGGCGGCGGCAAGACAGAGCCCCAGGACGACATGGGCCAGGGAGGTGAACCGCTTGCAGTAGGAGTAGAGGACCAGGAAGAAGATCGCCACCGGCGCCAGCTTGAGGCAGAGGGGATTGAGCCGATATGCGGCAACAAGGAGCAGGGCCAGGGAAAGGAGAATGTAGATCAGTACTGTCCCCTTCCCCAGGAGCCCGGCAGGAATGGCGCGCCCGCTGGTGCGGGGGTTTTTGCCATCAATTTCCGCGTCGATAAGTCGGTTGAGCCCCATGGCGACGGTCCGCGCCCCCACCATGGCGACCAGTATCCAGCCGCACTGGGGTGCCGTGGGGAGCCCCCTGGCCGCCAGCACCCCTCCGGTGAAGGCAAAGGGGAGGGCGAAGAGGGTGTGGGAGAATTTGATCATCTCCAGGAAAAGCCGGATCTTGGAGAAAAGAGACTGGTTTTGTTCAGGCGGTGCGGACGTGATCATGCGGAAAAACTCCAAACAGGGCAAACGGCTCAATACGGCGCTGAAACCTAAAAACGGCTGTCAACCACGAAAAACACGAAAAAACACGAAAGAAAGCAAACAATTAAGAGGATGTCCAACGTAACCGACCCGATGACGAGTTATCCAACATCAACTTATTAGTTTTATTCGTGTATTTCGTGTATTTCGTGGTTAAATGCTTTTTTCAGGTTGAACCGCAAAGACGCGAAGTACGCGAAGAAAACGTTAAAAACGACAACATTTCGGTTACAAACCGTACTCCTGCCACCGCCGGGCGACAAGTTCGGCAGTCTCACTCCGCTCCAGGGGACACCCCTGTTCCGGCTTCCGGGTGGCGTCCAGCCCCAAAAGGGAACCGTCGTCGCTGAGAATCAGATCCCGCTGCCACTGGGAAGAGTTGAGTGCCCGCCACCAGGCGCCGGCCGGATCGACGCCGGCATCGGCATCTACCACGACGATGACCCTGGCCCGCCGCAACGGCCCTTCTTCCCATAACCGCCGGATCAGCTCCGGAACGCTGCCGCACAGCGCGCTCTCCACGCTGACGATGGCGGCCCGGTGGAAGATCGTACCTAGGGGCATGGCGAGATCGGCGATGCCGTAAAAGCGCCGTTGCAGCCAGGGGAGCATGAGCCGCTCCGCCGCCTTGGCCAGCCAGCAATCTTCCTGAGGGGGGGGACCCACGACCGTGGCCGGAATAATCGGGTTCCGCCGCCGGGTCAGAGCGGTTACCCGAAAAATCGGCGCCTGTCGCGCCGGGGCATAAAAACCGGTATGGTTGCCGAACGGCCCTTCCAACGCCGTCTCCCCCGGTTCAAGATACCCTTCCATGACCACCTCGGCGGAGGCCGGGACAAGCAGGTCCGAGGTGAGACAACGGGTCATCTCAACCGGTTCACCCCTGAGCAGCCCGGCGAAACTGAATTCATCGGGGAGGCCGGGAAGGTAGAAGCTTGCGGCAAGGAGCAGTTCCGGCGGTCCGCCAAGAACGATGGCCACCGGCATCCGCCGCTGTAATGCCTGGAACTGCAGGTAATGCCGTTGGCCGTCGCTGCCGGGGTGCCACCCCAAAAGCGCCCGATCCGATGTGATGACCTGGACCCGATAAATGCCGCAGTTCATTGCACCCGTCAGAGGGTCGGCGGTGCAGACCAGAGGAAGGGTGAGATATCCCCCGCCGGAGCAGCTCCCGTCACCCGGCCAGCCGCGCAGGAGGGGGAGGGTCAGCAGATCGGGCGACGGCTCAGATACCTCCCGACAGGGGGGATCGACCACCATCAGGGGAGGAAACGACGGCAATCGCTCCAGCTGCTCCAGAATTTCGGCCATGAGCGGAGAAAGAGCGTCAAGGGATTCCAGACCCAGCGCCAAGGCCATCCGCCGGGGGGAGCCGAAGATGTTGGTGACCAGGGGATAGCTGCTTCCCCGCACCGTGGTGAAGAGAATTCCTTTCCCGCCGTCGCAACTCTTACTGATCCGGTCGGTGATCTCGGCGATCTCCCGGTCCGGGTCCACTAAAACCGCAACAGTATGGAGCTCTCCCCGCTCCTCCAGCGCTGTCAGAAACGCTCCCAATCCATCCCACGCCATCGCACTACGTCCCTTTCACTGTTCATAACATTGAATCCATGTACCATTTACCCTAAAACAAGACAACCTTTTTCACTTCTGACTCGGGAGAATTCGTGCTTACCGCTGGGGAGAACCATTCAGCCTAAAAAAGCTGTTGCACGCGGAGACGCGGAGAAAACCAGGCAAAACAGGACAATAACGATTATATCTCTTGCACCTAAATTGAGCAGGCATAATATGACGTAACATCCTGAATTTCTCCGCGATCTCCACTTCTCCGCGTGAGTTAAAAGCCTTGTTTGCACCCTGACGCAGTTTCTGCTAGAGTGCCATCATGGAAATTCTCTACCTGGACGATCATCTGGTGGCTGTCACCAAGCCTGCCGGGCTCCTCGTTCACCGAAGCGCCGTGGACCGGCGGGAGACCACCTCGGCCCTGCAACTGACCCGGGACGTGATCGGACGCCGGGTCTATCCGGTGCACCGCCTGGACCGCCCCACCTCCGGCGTGCTCCTCTTCGCCCTCCACCGGGAATCGGCGGCGGTTATCGGCGCCGCCTTCGCGTCCCGCCGGGTGGAGAAGCGGTACCTGGCGGTGGTCCGGGGATTCATCCCGGAGGAGGGAGTCATAAACTACCCGCTGGTGGAAGAGCACGATCGGGCCACCGATCGTCTGGCCCGAAGCGGCAAGGATGCCCAGGAAGCGGTTACGTCGTTCCGGCGGCTGGCCGTGGCGGAGCTCCCTCTTCCATCGGGAGTTCATCCCACCAGTCGCTACTCCCTGGTGGAAGCCCGCCCCCTCACCGGAAGGAAGCACCAGATCCGGCGGCACTGCAAACACCTGTATCATCCCGTCATCGGCGACACAACCCACGGCGACGGTTATCACAACCGGCGGTTCCGGGAAGAGTTCGGCTGTTCCCGCCTCCTCCTGCACGCCCTGACGCTCTCCCTGCCGCATCCGGTCACGGGGGAGGAGCTGACGGTCACCGCCCCCCTGGACGAAGAGTACACCCGCCTCCTGTACCGAATGGGGTGGGAGGAGATCATCACCGGACTCTCCCTAGCCGATCTCCCGTAACGCCTCCAGAGTCCTCTCCATCTCTTCCCTGGTCCCCATGGAGATCCGGAGTCCGTGGGCAAGAAGCGGGTCGGTGAAGTGGCGCACCAAAATCTTCCGGTCGAAGAGCCCCTGGTAGAGCCGGCCACCGTTTCCATCCGGCGGCGCGGCAAAGACGAAGTTCGCCTCCGACGGGATCACCAGGTATCCCAGGTCCCGAAGCCCTGCTGAGAACCACTCCCGCGTTGCCCGGATCTTACCGACACACTCCCGGAAATACTCCTGGTCACGAAGGGCCGCCACGGCGGCGACCTGGGCCAACCGGTCCAGGTTGTAGTGGTCGCGGATCTTGTCCAGGGCCTCAACAACCTCCGGCCGGGCGATGGCCAACCCCAGACGCATCCCCGCCAGAGAGTAGCTCTTGGAGAGGGTCCGGGTCACCACCACATTGTCGTGAGAGCGGACCAACCCCAGCACGTTACCCCCGGCAAAATCGGCATAGGCCTCGTCCACCACCAACATCCCGTCACACCGCTCAGCCAACTCCTCTATGAAGGAGATCGGAAAGGTGAACCCCAGTGGAGCGTTGGGAGTAGTAAGAAAGAAGAGCTTCCCTCCGTACCGCTCCGGCAGGCCTTGGATGCGAAAATCGGGGGTGAGACCGAAGGTTCGGACCCGCGCTCCCTGGATCTCGGCCAACGTGGCGTAATAGGAGTAGGAGGGGTGGACATAGGCGATCTCCTCCCCCTCCCCGGCAAAGGCCCGGATAAGGTTGTTGAGAACCTCGTCGGAACCGTTGGCCATGATGATCCAGGAAGGATCGAAACCGTAAAGCCGTCCCGCCTCCTCCCTCGCCAAAATGCTGGCCGGCTCGGGATACCTTCGGAGAGAATCCCCCACCTCCGCCTGGATGGCCGCGATGACGGCGGGGGACGGCGGATAAGGGTTCTCGTTGGTATTGAGCTTGACGTAATCCTGTTCCTTGGGCTGGAAGCCGGGGACATACCCCTTCATCTCGTCGATATTTCTACGCAGGGGAATCATTTCGTCTCCTGTACTATTTGGATTCAGGTAAAGCTGTTTTTCCATGACAACAGGGCAGAGGTCAACTTGAAGGAAATTTTGGAGAACTCCCCATCGGTGGCCATCAACTGCTCCGCCTCACGTTTGTGGTTTTTCAGGGCCAGTCCGGCAACGGTTCCGGCGGTACGGTGAAATTCCGCATGCATCTCCTTGATCTGCTGATACGGGGGCGATTGCTTTATGACCTCGGGAATCGACGGACCGTAAAACCACTTACCGAAGGCGCAGAGGTTATCCACGGAGACAGCGCCGACGCTTCCTTCCATCTTGCCGGTTTCAATGGCCTGCTCCAGACGGACTTTCCACATGCCGTGGGCCCTGATCGCACTGTCGATCTGCTCCTTGTCAATCGCCCCCCCCTGCGCGGCGCCGTCGCCGGTCGTCTTGAAACGCGCGGCAATGAGCTCCAGATTGATCGCCAGTCGCGACAGCTCTTCGGCGCTGGTAAAGACCCGGGCGCTTCCGCCGGAAATTTCCCCCACCGACCGATTCGTCTCGGAGATCTCCTTGGCAATGATATCCGCCACGGAGGAAGACTGGGCCACATTCTGGTTCACCTCCTGCAACCCGTGAGCCGCCTGGGCGATGTTGGCGGCGATGTCCTGAATGGCCAGGGACTGCTGCTCGATGGCTCCCGCCGTGGTGCCGATAATGCCGTCCACGTCCTGAATCACCCGTGAAATTTTTTCGATCTCTCCCACCGTCTCCGCCGTTGAATTCTGGATATTGTCGATCTTCTCGCGAATCCCTTCCGTGGCGGCGGCGGTCTGCTGGGCAAGCTCCTTGATTTCGGTGGCCACAACCGTGAAACCCTTCCCCGCGGCCCCGGCGCGGGCGGCCTCGATGGTGGCGTTCAAGGCCAGCAGGTTGGTCTGGGCGGAGATTGCGGTAATGGATTCGGTTACCTTGCTGATCTCACGGGCGGCATTCCCCAGGGCGACAATCTGGGCGGTAACCTTGTCCGCCTGGAGTACCGCCTGCCCGGTGATAGTCCGAGCCTTATCGGAATTTGTGGCGACCTCGGTGATGGTGGCGGACATCTCTTCCGTGGCGCTGGCTACGGAGCTGACGTTGATCGTTGCCAGTTCCATGGCGACGGAAACGGAGAGCATGGTGGCGCTCATCTCTTCGGCGGCCGTGGCGACCCCCTGTGATCGGAGTGAAGACGCATCGGCACTGGAGGTCAATTGCCGGGAAACCACCGAAAGCTCCGTGGCTAAAGACGATATCGTCTGCACACCACCGGACAACTGGGTAAACATATTTCGAAGGTTGCCGGTCATCACCTTCAGGGAGCCAAGGACACTCCCTTCATTACTCCCTTCGCCATCGGTGGAAGAAAGATCTCCATCGGCGACCCTTCGGACGATGACCAGGACCTCGCGGGGGTCGGCCCCCAGTTGCCCCAGCAACTGCCTGATAATGGCCAGACTGAGAGCCACGGTGAAGGTGACGATGATCAGCCCCATGATGAAGAGAAGCCACGTCCTCCTGCCGGCGACTTTTTCGTAGGTGTTATTCCCTGCAGTGGCAATCCCTGCTGCCTCTTTGATCTGCTGCCGGTGGGCTTCAAACAACCGTACCAGCTTGGTTTCGACGATCTCCTTGGCCTTCCTGGTCTCTCCGGCGTCCAACGCAGGAAAGTAGTCATGTTCAGCAACGGAAAAAAATTCATCGACGGCCTGAGATGATTTCACGAACAAAATATTCTGCAGAGCGGCGTCTTTCAGTTCTTTTTGCCAGTAACTCCGCCGGTCAAGGTACTCACCCTTCAATCGGGAAAACTGCTCCTTGAGCAGCTTAAGCTCAGCCGGCTTGGCGTCAACAGCACGTTGAACCACCAGATACGATTCAAGAATAGAAAATGGTGGCGGCAGAATATCGGCAAGCAAGTCCTTGTTGGCGACAATCTTCTTGTACACATCCCCGTTGACGCTCAGGGTCGTGATGGTCGACTGCGCCACGAACCAGAACAGGGTAAAACCACCGACGAAACAGAACAACAGCAGATACAGTTTGGCTGATATTTTCAGATTACTCATCGATTCGACTCCCTCGTCACTAGATACGTAAAAAAGCCATTATACATACCACCGATCACCTTGTCCCGTGTAAACAAAGGGTGTGGAACACGATTTCTCCGGCTTTCACCCTCCTTCCACTTCCACCCCTGTTGACACATTGGGAAAACTCCCTATACTGCGATCCGGAAAGAGCAGTCATACAACCACAAAGGAGAAAAAGATGATTCGAAAGAGCATCGTCATTGCTGGTATCGCCCTGGTAGCCACCGGTACCGCATGGGGGAAAGAAGAGTTGATGCTGCGGGCCCGCGCCGCGTTCAAGCCGATTCCGGCCACCGCCCCCGCGCTCAAGGAAAACAAGGGGAATATGGATCGGCTCCTTCTGGGGAAAATGCTCTTCTTCGAGCCACGCTTGTCGGCGTCATACCTCATCAGCTGTAATACCTGCCACAACGTGGGACTGGGGGGAGCCGACCTTCAGGAGACCTCCACCGGTCACGGCTGGCAAAAAGGACCGCGCAACGCCCCCACCGTCCTTAACTCCGTATACAATATCGCCCAGTTCTGGGATGGCCGCGCAGCCGACCTGGCGGCCCAAGCCAAGGGACCGGTGCAGGCATCGGTGGAGATGAACAACAAACCGGAGCAGGTGGTGGCGACCCTCAAGAGCATCCCCGGATACGTGAAGCTCTTCGCCACGGCGTTCCCCCACGAGAAGGAGCCGGTCTCCTTCGACAACATGGCCAAGGCCATCGAACTGTACGAGGCGACCCTCATAACTCCCGATGCTCCCTTCGACAGCTACCTCAAGGGGAACGCCAAGGCGCTGAACGGCAAGGAAAAGGAGGGGCTCACCCTCTTCATGGAGAAGGGATGCGCCGCCTGTCACGGCGGGGTGAACATGGGTGGAGCCGGCTACTACCCCTTCGGTCTGAAGGAGACCCCCCTGGCGGAGCTCCTCCCCCCCGACGACCTGGGACGGTTCAAGGTTACCAATACCGCCTCGGACAAGTACGCCTACAAGTCCCCGTCATTGCGCAATATCGCCCTCACCCCTCCCTACTTCCACACCGGCAAGGTCTGGAAATTGAAAGACGCCGTGACGGTCATGGGAACCACCCAGCTGGGGGTCAAGCTGAGTGACGGCGAAGCGGACAAAATCACCACCTTCCTTCTGACCCTCACCGGTCGGCAGCCCAAGGTTGAATATCCGATCCTCCCCGAGGGGAGCGATGCGACACCCAGGCCGGTGCTGAAGTAGGTAATTTAAAAAGCAATCCACCACGGAGACACGGAGACACGGAGAAAATCCAGGACAATCAGTTAAAAGCCTTTCTCCGTGTCTCCGTGCCTCCGTGGTTCGACCGCCGTTTTTGCCCTACTCCAGGACAACCTCGTTCTCCTCGCACCACTCCAGTAGCGCCGCCTTGGTCCGCTCATTTTCAAAGGCGTACCACCTCTCCAGCAACCCCTTTTCCACCAGAAAATCCTTATATCGCCGATAGGCCCCCCGTCGCGAGAAGATCCCCTGGGCATGGGCATACCCTTCCGGGCAAGTCTCCAGGACAAACTCCATCACCAGCTCCTTCCCCAGATCAAAATCGTTTTTGTGGGGCACGACGAGGTAGTCATCGTTTTCGTCCGCATCATCGGGGAATAGATTTTCCCCGGTGAGTTCGGAATGGTAGAAGGACTCTCCGGTGACGCGATGAATGATCGCATAATGCAGACCGGGAGCGTCGCTACTGACAAACGTGAAGGCCATTTCAAGGTCATTATAGGTCATGACAACTCTCCTCTCCGTACTTTTCCTTTTTCGTTACCCCTACCGACCTTCCGCGCTCAGGTCATCATTCCCAAGCGTGGCATCGGAATCTTGTTTGTAGGTTGGCGGTGAACGGCTTCATCGTGAACCCCAACGTTACACATTGTACTCCCGCATCCGCCTGCTTGCCGGTTCAAAGTTTTCGATCTTCCAGTCGCTCACTCCCCCCAATAAAGAAACCGTAAAGATAATAAAGTTTTCCACATGACCATGATATTGCACAGCTTTTCTTATTGATTTACTTTATTATCTTGCATGATAGATAATAAAATACTTTGTTCTCGTCGAGAAAGGCCCGACAACTGACTTCTGACAGTACAATCTCCATCAAAGCCCAGAATTGAGCTGAGACAAAAGCGCGTAAAACGCAGACCTCTGCGTTTACTCAGGCATCCGTGCGTTTAATTGTGCGTTTTCAGCGTATAGAATGAACCTCTTCCGTTGCTATGAAGTTCTAACTTGCTATTTTCAGTCATTTTTTTAAGCAAATGGTACGCTTGAAACGGAGTTATCTTGCATAAGTCGGCTGCGTCTTCCCGTGTGATTCGTTTGTCTTTTCTAGCAGTCAAGGCCGAGAGGATCATCTGATGTTGCTGTATTTTGTCGAATCCTTTCGTTCTCACGTAACCGGAAACATCCTCAAGTCGATTGTAGAGAGCGGCAGACAAGTGATAAATTCTTGCACGCTTTTCGCCCCGTGCTTCGATAAGTCCGCGCTCAAGAAGCCGTTCCAGCACCCTTTTACCTTCCGATGCGCCTTTCTGGATAGCCTTTGCAACGTGGTCGGAATCGATTCTTCGCTCCCCAAAGAGAGTATTCAAAACAATCAGCTCATCCAGGATAAACGGCCTACCCGCTTTATCCTCTTCGTAAACAAACGATGCAAATTTAAGTGACGGCTCACCGCCATTCAAAATAACGCGAACTCCACTGGAATCACTACGGGCATAATCAGGTGCCGGACGACCATAACGGAGTTGCCCTTCAAAGATCCTGTCCACCCCACGCCCTGTTTGCTCAGTTGACTACAATTTATAGTCAACTGGCTCTCATCCTTTTTTAGCCGCGTTTTTAAGACGCTCCAGTATTTTCTCAAGTTGTGATAACTATCAGTGAGAATTTCCACGACATCAACGATGGAAAAATACCACTTTCCTTTATCCGAATCCCACACCGAACGGACCGCCTTTGACTCAAACTGCTAATTATCTTGCCCGTCGGATAACTCCCCCCACCGTTCAAACCCATGCGGTACACGGAACTGTGATTATGGTCTCGTCACCGGCAATATTTCTTATTTTCATCCGTAACGGCTTTTGGTTTGAGGAGATGGTTGCATCCCAAAAGGTTTTGCTCTTTACACCGTTCAGAATGACATGGCCGTTTTTGTCGATCTTGAGCTCATGATCGCTCGTCCATACCCCATTTGAGTTTGAACAATCCAAACTGACCAGTTCAATCAGCTCCAGCCCGTTTTCGGAGATGACAATCGGCTTGTATTTTTTCCGTGGCTTGACCTCTTCGCCGTTCTCTTCTTCCCCGTTTTCTCCGGCGACATCCAGCAAAGATTTACGTGCTCCATTGAGCGCCCGTTTCTGGTTATACTCTTCAATTTTCTGGGATAACCGGTCGCTGGTGAAGCCGGTAAAGGTGATATCCCATGCATCAACCGACTGCGATAATTCGTATTCCACCACGTCATCGGCCACGACTTCATGCAGCAGCTCTTTCAGATCTCGCAGCTCGACGGTTGTTTCTGTCGGGTTATTATCGATAATGAAGCGCTTGAGGATAAGCTCGTCTTCAATATCGATATAATAGACGATAACCTGTTTAGTTTCGTCCGACAGGTCCGGCATCGCCTCGTTGAGAATACGGTTCATGAGGGGAATATCGAGAACACGGGTGGAATGGTCCAGAAGGTTCGGCAGGTACACCGGAATCATCCCTAACTTACTCTCGGCAATGGCGCCGGAAAAAATTGAAGGCAAGGTTGAATTTTGAATTTTGAATGTTGAATTGAACTTCTGGTAACCGGGAATCAATTTTTCCAGCTTGTCCATGGTCTGCACCGGATTGCGGAACAGGGAGACGCCGTCTTTTACTTCCAGAATAGCGAAATCAGCTTTTGCCGCGATCAAGCGGTCCCGCGTCGTCTGTAGGGAATTAATTCCCACGTCAACATGAATGAAGCGTCGCCCCAGACGATTGGCGACCACGGCAGTCACCCCGCTACCGCCGAAGAAGTCGGCGACAACCATACCATCGTTACTGCTGGCCTTAATAATCCGTTCTAAAAGGGATTCCGGCTTCTGTGTGTTATAATCAGTTTTTTCTCCATGCCAAGAACGTATAGATTCAACGTCAGCCCAAATATCTTGAGCAGGTAAACCTAACGATTCATCCAAGTAACGTTTAATTCTCGGGATACCATTTTTTGTATAAAAAATCCTTCCTTCGTCATCCAAACGGGACATTGTTTTTGCAGGAACACGCCAAACTCGTTGTACTCCTTTCCAAATATAGTCATAACCGCCACCCTGTAATCCCTCCGCACCCAAGTCACCAGACATCCAATTGCGTCCATCATCGTCCGAGTAGCGGTAGTAGTTTTCCACATATTCAGGGTCATATTCTTGATATATCTGATTCCAAATATATTCGTCGTTATTTGTGTAATAAAAAATAGTATCATGTGAATTACCATACCGTCCTGCATCGCTATGTCCGGATGTTCGTTTCCAGATAATTTCATTTCGAAAATGTTGTTCTCCAAAAACCTCATCCATCAAGACCTTCACGTAATGCCCGATATGCCAATCGAGATGCACGTAAATACTGGCATTAGCACTCATTACACTCTTGACGGCCATGATGTTTTCATACATCCAGTTGAGATAATCCTCCTTGTTCCAGATATCGCCATACATTTTTTCCTCAAAAGCCCGCAGCTCATCCAGCTCCATCGCCTCCTCAGCCTTTTTGAGCTTCTCCGCCAACAGCGGATTGCGGCGCAGATAGACCTTCTTAGCGTAATCGGCGCCGGAAGCAAACGGGGGGTCGATATAAACCAGATCAACGGTAATCCCCTGCTCTTTCAAGTAAGCGCAGGCGGAGAGACACTCGCCGCGAATAAGCAAATTTTGAGTGCTTATTTTTAAATTTTGAGTGTTGAATGTTGAATTTTGAATTGAAGGATCGCATTCAACATTCAACATTAAGCATTCAACATTTTCTATCGTCGGATCGCATTCAACATTCAACATTGAGCATCCAACATTTTCCACCGTCGGATCGCATTCAACATTCAACATTGAGCATCCAACATTTTCCACCGTCTCCACCTCATACAGCGGCAGACCACGCCGGATGCGGTCATACACTCGGTTGTTATCCCGATAACGCAAAACGCGGCGAGTACGGGTAAAGTTATCCAGAATGGCCTGACCTTCGATGGTGTTGGGGAAATACGGGATATATTTGACAGGCATGGTTATTGACCTCAATTTTGAATGTTAAATTTTGAATGCTGAATGTTGAATGCTGAAGATCAATTTTGAATGTTAAATTTTGAATGCTGAATGTTGAA
>CAIUUR010000178.1 GCA_903902345.1 uncultured Geobacteraceae bacterium
CAGCGTAGCGTCAATCCCCTGGGATGGGTCGATGACCCGCCCCCCTTGTATCAGCAAATCCATATAATTTCCCTCGTTTATAGTTAAGACACGTATATCCATTGTCATTCTGAGCGCCAGCGAAGAATCTGCTTCTGTCTGGGCAGCAGATCCTTGCTTCGCCCGCGATGGCAGAAAGCGACCTGACTCCTTTACCTTAACCCGCCTCTTCACTCCCGCCGCCGCAGACGTGGTAAAGCATGGCCATCCGCACCGCCACACCGTTCTCCACCTGGGCCAGGACATGGGACTGGTCACCGTCGGCCACATCCGACGCCAGTTCCACCCCCCGGTTGATGGGACCAGGATGCATGACCATGGCGCCGGGCTTGGCCAGCTTCAAAACTTCCCGATTGAGACCGTAGTAACGGGAATACTCTTTTAACGACGGGAGAAGACTCTTACCCTGCCGCTCCAGCTGAATCCGGAGCATCATCACCACATCGGCGCCGTCCACCGCTTCCCGCATATCGTTGCAGACGGTGACATTTCCCAACCGCTCCACCCCCGGCGGCATCATGGTGGGGGGACCGGCCAGAAAAACGTGGGAGCCCATCTTGGTGAGCCCCTGGATATTGGAGCGGGCCACCCGGCTGTGGGAGACATCCCCCACGATGGCCACCTTCAGCCCGTCCAGCCGCCCGAACCGCTCCTTCATGGTCAGCATATCCAGAAGCCCCTGGGAAGGGTGCTCATGGGCGCCGTCGCCGGCGTTGATGATGGAGCAGGAGAGCCGTTTGGCCAGAAAATAGTGGGAACCGGAGATATTGTGGCGCATGACGATGATGTCCGGCTTCATGGCCAGAAGATTCAGCGCCGTGTCCGAGAGGGTCTCCCCCTTGGTGGACGAGCTGGTGGAGGGGGAGATATTCACCGTGTCGGCGGAGAGCCGCTTGGCGGCGATCTCGAAGGAGGTGCGGGTCCGGGTGGAAGCCTCATAGAAGAGGTTGATGATGGTCTTACCCCGTAGCGTCGGCACCTTCTTGATATCCCGATTGTTGATCTCCTTGAGATTTTCCGCCGTGGTCAGGAGGAGCCGGATGTCATCGGCCGACAGGTCCCGCAGGGCTATGATATGTTTATGGTTGAACAGGGCGGCATCTCCCATCTCACTGCACCTCCTTTTCCAGCAGCACGTTCGTCGGCGTATGATGGGCGTCGAAGAGGACGACCACCGATTCCTTCAGGCTGGTGGGGACATTGCGCCCCACGAAATCGGCCCGGATGGGAAGTTCCCGATGTCCCCGGTCGATGAGCACTCCCAGCTGGATGCATGAGGGACGGCCGTAATCCATGAGAGCATCCAGGGCGGCGCGGATAGTCCTCCCCGTATACAGGACATCATCCACCAGCACCACCCGCTTCCCCTCCAGCGAGAAGGGGATGTCGGTCTTCCCCACCGGATGATGGGGTGCGTGTCCCTTAATATCATCCCGGTACATGGTGATGTCCACCGCTCCCACCGGAACCTTCACCCCCTCGATCTCCTCCAGACGAAGGGCGATCTCATGGGCCAGGTGAACGCCGCCGGTGCGGATCCCCACCAGGACCACCTGCTCCACCCCCTTGTTCCGTTCAAGGATCTCATGGGCGATACGCGTCAGCGACCGCCGGACCCCCATGCCGTCCAGTATGACCGTGCCTGTTTCTCCCACGCGTGCCTCCTTTTTGCGGACAATGGTTAAAAGCCATAAAAAAGGAGCCTCGGCGCACGGTAGCGCCGACAGGCTCCTTGGATTTAGTCAGGGGAGTTCTTCATGGTCACCTTTGTTAACCTCTCGGGTTAAGTTAAAAGGCAGGTACGACGCCGGATTTCAAAACTGGCACAATCTACCACCCCCGCCCCCCAGCGTCAAGCAGAAAGGGTGCGAAAAAGGACGCCATGGGTATGACGGCATGGCAACCGGTAATGAAACAGGTGCCAAAAGAGTGGAATCAATAACTAAAAAATAATGCCCAAGGGAAGCCGATTCCCTCGCTGCCGGCTCCTCTTTTTTGAATGGGAGATTGACATCCTGGCGGCTCCTGGCGCAAAATCAATAAGGAAGTCATCGTAGAAAATCGGAGATTATATATGAGACTGTTCCGGCGATTTTTTTGGGTCTTGCTGACGTTCGGGACGCTGGCCGGTGGTTGGACGGTGGAGGCGGAAGAACGGCATGAATTGAAGGAAGGTGCTTATCTGGTGGTTGAAGGGTATGTGAAACAGATATCTGCCCGCATCCTGGTCATTAACGACCAGCAGTACCCCATTTCCATCTTCGCCAGGGTCTTCGACGGAAACGGAGGTGAGCTTTCCGTTCAACACGTGGCGAATGTTGGGAAGATCGACAGAGCCAGACTCTACATTCTGGGAGGGAAGGTTGAAAAGATCATCGTCCTGAAAAACATCTGATGTTTGCTGCTCGTACGCGAGGTGATGCATGAAAACTGCATGGAGAGTAGGCGGCTCTGTACCCGTGAGATTCCTGATTCTGGTTGTTATACTACTACTGGCTTTCGTGGGAGGAGCGGAGTCCGCGACTTTCCCTCTCTATGTCACGGGAACCGGTTCCGGAAATGTCACCCTGCCGGGGGATGCCGGTACGACGAATGTAAAGGACGGCAATACGACGAGTCAGGCCCCCTCCATCACACTCTTCTCCAGAACCGCACCCACGTCCGGCAGCACGAGAATGCAGCTCAGCGTGGCAAAGGGCGCGGGGGCGACAGAACTGGGAAGGGTCTATTTCAACTACAACAACAACGCCGGTTTCGGCTCATCCGTGGACATATCGGCCAATGTCACCGGAACTTTTTACCTTTCCAGCAGCACCAGCGGCAACGGCAACAGTGGCGACTGGTTCCAGTTCGCGCTCTACGATTACAACCCAGCCAGCGGTTCCGGAGTCCTGGGGACCCTCATCGCCCAAAGCGGCACCTACAGCTCGCCGGGGACCGGGACAACGGGTACCCTGGTCAACGTCGCCTTTGGCAATGCCGCCTACGCCCTGGCCAAGGGACACCTTCTGGCGGTAAAGATCTCGTACCATAACGGCTACAACAGCAGCGGCAGTCAGAGCCGCACCGGATATCTCTACGGCAACACGACGTATCCCTCGCATATCGATGTCGAAATGAAGTCGCAGATAATCTCCACCACCAGCAGTCACGGCACCATCGCCCCCCTGGCAGGGTCGCCGGGAACATCCTACGACATCTTTTCCACGACAAGTCAGACCTACACCGCCACCGCCTCCTCCGGATACGTGATTCAGAGCCTCACCGTCAACAGCGTCTCCGTCCCCGGCGCGGTCAACCTGACCACCTACCCGTACACCTTCTCGGATTTCACCCAGGACTACACGATTTCGGTGAGCTACATATCTAACACCGGCACGCTGGTCGTTGCTCCCGGGGTAGGAGGATCGATCTCGCTACCTGCCTACGGAAGGTCCTGGGCTGGTGGGACGAGCTCGTCTTATCCCGTCGCCGGTTCGGTGCCTCTCTTTTTCACGGTGTCTCCCGCTTCAGGGTACGGCGTCAACCAGGTTTTTGTGGATGGCGTGGATCAGGGTGTTCCCTACGGGCAGAGCACCCCCTGGGCCGTCCCGGCAATTACCATCGGCCCCAGCGCCAGTAGGACACTCACCGCCTCATTCTTGAGCTACTACAACGTTACGGCCAGCGTTGCCGGGGTTGGCGGCAGCATCGATCCGGTCGGGGTAACGTCGGTACTCAGCGGACAGTCCCTCACCTATACCATCCAACCGGACAACGGCTACAGGCTCCTGCAGATCGTCGACAACGGCGTCAACCAAGGGAACGGTTTATCCTACTCCCTCACCAACATAACCGCGAACCACACCGTGGTCGCCACCTTCCTTCCCACATTCATCATCCATGCGACGGCGGGACCCAACGGGACCATATCCCCCATAGGTGACACCGTCGTCGACAGCGGCAGCAACATGAATTTCACCATGTCCCCCGCCATGGGGTTCAGGATCAACGACGTGCTGGTGGATGGAGCTTCCGTGGGAGCACTCTCCTCCTACAACTTCACCAACGTCACGGCCCCCCACACCATCGAGGTAACTTTCCTGGAGTCACCCATCCCCAGCAGTTACTGCGCCGTCCCTCCCTACATTAATACCCCGGCCCCTCCCAGCGTCATGCTCATGCTCTCGGTGGAGGAGCCGATGCAGGGGGCCGCTAACCCCACGGTGACCTGCAGCGGCGGCACCCCCTCTTCTTTTTCCTATGCATGCAGCTCCTCCGGATTGGGAAGTTACGACAACAGCCGTCAGTATTATGGCTATTTCGAATCGGGAAAATGCTACAGCTATGCCGGCAGCGGAGCCACCGGGCTCTTTACCCCCTCCGGGGCCGCAACCAATCATCAATGCGCCGCCGGTACGGCCTGGAGCGGCAACATGCTCAACTGGAGCACCACCCTGGCGGTGGACGCCTTTCGTAAGGCTTTTACGGGAGGAAACCGCACCGTGGATGATGCGGGGGGGGATACCGTGCTTCTGGCGGCATTCAACAACGGCAGCTATTTTTCGGTAACCCCCATGGTCCCCAACGCCGAGCTGTATATGCCGGTTTCCGGAACAAACCAGACCCGCTACATCGTCCGGAGTAACGGCGGCAGCGGTTTCGGGGTCTGCACGACCGGTCAGACGACCTGCTCCATTTCCCGGTCGACGACTACCGGCGAGGGTCAATGGCCCGTCGCCGGAACCAATACCGCGTCGGTGTACAGCCTCCGGATCAGGGCATGCAGCACCGTGGGGGGGATAGAATCCCGCTGTAACAGCACCAACAACAAACCGGAAGGGACCATCCAGAAAAACATGGACAAGATGCGCTTCGGGCTCATGTCCTATGCCGCAGATAACAACCAGCAGCGTGACGGCGGCGTGCTACGTGAGAAGATGAAGTGGGTGGCGCCGAAGATCCCCTATGGACTGAAGTACCACGACGCCGGCAACAACGTCGCGACCTGCTCCACCAGCGCCGGGTGCGACAACCCGGAGAAAGAGGTCAACAACGACGGTACGTTCATCAATAACCCGCTGGCCGCGTCAGGAAACAGCGGGCTGATAAATTATATCAACAAGTTCGCCTACGCCTCGGGGTACAAGCAGTATGATCCCGTCAGCGAGCTCTACTATCAGATCGTCCGTTATTTCCGGAACCAGACCCCCTCGGGAAGCAATTATTGCAACAGCCTTACCGAACCCAACGACAATTTCCCCATTTACTGCAACTCTTCGAAAACCAATGCCCGGGGGTGGCGTGACCCGGCCCTTTATCCCTGTTCCAAAAACTTCGTCATCGCCATCAACGACGCGAATCCCTGGCTGGACAAACGGATTCCGGGGACGCACTTTGTGGCCGATTACGGCCTGTCGCAGACATCCATAGGCGATTGGTGCGGCTCCCCCCAGGGGGGGTGTGACACCGACTTCACCGACGGCGGGGTCCAGGTGGACGTGGAAGGGTGGACCAAGAGCGTGGGTGACAACGAG
>CAIUUR010000179.1 GCA_903902345.1 uncultured Geobacteraceae bacterium
CCCGGCATCGGCCCGGCCCTGACACAGAGGATCATGATCCTCAGCGTGCAACGGGGTGGTTTGCGAAGCCTGGAAGAACTGGGCGGGGTTACGGGAATCGGCCCCAAAACCATGGAGAGCTTGCGGCCGCTTTTCAAATGAAAAATAGTGACGGGACTATCATGACGTATAGCGAGCGAATCAAAGGCACCAAGAGCTACGTTGATGAACTCCTGACCTGGGTAAGCGGCCGTGGAAAAATCCTCATCATCGTCCACGACAATCCGGACCCGGACTGTCTCGCTTCAGCCTATGCGCTCCGGCATCTCTTCATCATGACCGTAAACCGGCAGGCAACCATCGCCTTCTCGGGAATGATCGGCCGGGGGGAGAACCTGGCCATGGCGCGAGAGCTGGAAATACCGGTCACCCCGCTGGAGCTCCTCAATCTTTCGGAGTATCCGGTGATCTGCATGCTGGATACCCAACCCGGCACCGGCAACAACTCCATGCCGGCCGGACACCGGATCGACGTCATCGTCGACCACCACCCACGCCGCCCCACCAGCGACGAAGGGAGGTGGGTGGACATCCGGGAGGAGTACGGCGTCACCGCCACCATCCTCTATGAATACCTGGTTTCCCAAGGGATCACCATCAACAGTACTCTTGCCACGGCGCTCTTCTACGCTATCAAGTCCGAAACCCAGGATCTGGGGCGGGAGGCGAATCTCCCCGACCGGGATGCGTACCTGAAGCTCTTTCCGGTGGCCAACAAGCGGATCATCTTCCTCATCACCCACCCGAAACTTCCGGTGGAGTACTTCATGATGATGAACAACGCCCTCCGGCATACCCTCATCTATGATACGCTCCTTGTCTCCAACCTCCATGAGATCAGCTTCCCTGAAGTGGTGGCGGAGATGGCCGACTTTCTCATCCGTCTGGACGGCATCGAGACATCCTTCTGCATGGGACACTATGCGGGGAGCATGATCCTCTCCATCAGGACCACCCGCTGCGATCTGGGGCTCGGGATCATGATCCGCCGTATCGTCGCCGACCTGGGGAGCGGCGGCGGACACGGGATGACTGCGGGGGGAAAGATCGTCAACATCCCTGACGATGAAGAGGCCATCAACGAACTGGCGGAACTCCTCACCGCCCGGCTCCTGGCCGAACTGGGAAAAAGCGGAGTCCACCCCCACCCGCTCCTGCCATCCACTTAAAGGAGTATCCATGCGTAACGACGGTCGTAATCCCGCTGACCTCAGGCCGGTGAGCATCATCAGAAACTATCTCAAACATGCCGAAGGATCGGTTCTCGTCTCCTTCGGCGATACGAAGGTCATCTGCACCGCCTCCGTGGAGGAGTCGGTCCCCCCCTTCCTCCGGGGGAAAGGAACCGGCTGGGTCACGGCGGAGTACTCCATGCTCCCCCGGGCCACCCATACCCGCTCCCCCCGGGAGGCGACCAAGGGGAAGGTGGGAGGGCGCACCCACGAAATTCAGCGGCTCATTGGCCGCTCTCTCCGGGCGGTCACCGATATGGCGCTCCTGGGGGAACGGAGTATCCATATTGACTGCGACGTCATCCAGGCAGACGGCGGAACCCGCACCGCCTCCATCACCGGGGCCTATGTGGCGCTCCATGACGCGGTGGCCGGCCTGCATCAGCGGGGAAAGATAGCGACCTTCCCCCTCAGGGAGGCGGTTGCGGCAGTTAGTGTGGGGATCGTGGGGGGAGAGGTCCTGCTTGATCTGAACTATCCGGAGGACAGCGGCGCCGAGGTGGATATGAACTTTGTCATGACCTCTTCGAATCGCTTCGTGGAGGTCCAGGGAACTGCCGAGGCGGAGCCGTTCACCCTGGCGCAGATGGATGCCCTGCGGACCAGCGCCATGGCGGGAATCCGCCAACTCTTCGCCATCCAGCAGGAGATACTGAAGGGATGAAGAAGCTGGTGGTAGCGACTCGGAACCGAGGGAAGATCGTGGAACTGGAGCTCCTACTTCAGGGGGTGGTTGAAACGGTCCTCCCCATCGGCTCGTTTCCCGGCACGACTGAAGTGGAGGAAGATGGCGCGACATTCAGGGAAAACGCCGTCAAGAAAGCCCGCTATGCAGCGGAAGTCACCGGCCTTCCGGCCCTGGCCGACGATTCCGGCCTGGTCGTGGATTACCTGAACGGCCGACCGGGAGTGCATTCCGCCCGTTTTGCCGGCCCGGGGGCTAACGACAAAAGCAACAATCGGAAGCTTCTGGAGGAGCTGGCTGGGGTTCCGGTTTCCCGGCGAAACGCGGCCTTTCACTGCGTCCTGGCCTACTGCACCCCGGAGGGAGAGTGCCGGACCTTCGACGGAACCCTGGAAGGAATAATTCTGGAGAAAGAGCAGGGGGAGGGGGGGTTCGGCTATGACCCGCTCTTTCTCATCCCCGGATATGGGGAGACCCTGGCGCAACTGTCGATGGAGATCAAGAACAACATCAGCCACCGAGCGGCGGCGCTTTTCCAATTAAAGCGTCACCTGGCCGAATCGGACGGAAATCCATTGCAATAACTCAGACGATGTGGTATTTATATTCTTCGGTTCGGGGAGTAGCGCAGCCTGGTAGCGCACCTGTCTTGGGCACAGGGGGCCGCAAGTTCGAATCTTGTCTCCCCGACCATTTAAACGAATAACATCAGGCGTATAAAGAAGGCTCCGGCAACCCCGCTGGAGCCTTTTCTTGTTAAGAAGATTTAAGCCGAGTAAAACAGCTTGGGACTAAATTTCGTCCGCCGTTACCGCCACGGCAAATTGCACACCTAACGCCTCGAAATGCTTCTGTCCGCAACGCACCTTGTCTGCCTCGCTGGTACGCAACTTCAAAAAATCCTTCGTTCCCTTTGTTTCACGCACCAGATACAAGGCATGGTCGTCATGTTTCAATATCGCCCAGTCCGGATTATACGTACCGACAGGGGTGTCAACAGTAAACCAGCCAGGCAACTTGACGAAGAGCTTAATGTCATCTCGCTCGTCGAGACGCTTAGCAAACTCCCTCTCGACTTCAGAATCATAGACGACGTACTCGTAAACCGATTTATTCACCGGTATCGCCGTCAGATAGTTAATCAACTCCTCGTTCTTGAAGAGCATCATCTCCCATTCTGCTTCGGAACCGGCGCCTGCAATCCGTTCATACTTGATTCCGTCTACCAGCAGACGATGCAGCTCATATTTGAGAATAGGCACTTTGCCGAATGTAACCCCGCACTCTTCCTCGTACTCGGTCTGGTGAGCTTTGGCGAAGTCCTCATAGCTCTCGTTTGCCATGACGTACAGCTTATTTACTGATTCATCAAAGACCCGCAGGCCGTTCTGGTCAACGGGTAACCGCAGGCCGCGACCTATCTCCTGCCGCTTCTTGACGGCGCTGCGGGTCTCATTCAGGGTGCATATCTGGAAGACTTTGGGATTGTCCCAGCCTTCGCGCAAGGCGGAATGGCTGAAGATGAAACGCAGCGGCTCGTCCAGCGAGAGCAAGCGCTCCTTCTCCTTCATAATCAGATTGTACACCTCGTCGTCGGCCTGGGTGTCGCCTTTGGTGTCTTTGAGCACACCTTTCTTGTCCGAAGCAAAGTAGCCGTTGTGGTACTTGCCCACTGGCTGTTGCAGCCATTCCAGACTACTGTAACGTTCTTCTTTTGCAAAGGATGTCAACTCCGCCTCGAATGCTGCCGCAAACTTCCCCTGCACCGGATGACCAGCTTCATCATAGTCCCGGTAATTGGCGACTCTATCGACGAAAAACAGGGAAAGAACCTTGATACCCCGCTCCCTGAGTTGCAGCTCTTTTTCCAGATGCCGCTTGATGGTGTGTTTTATCTGGGTGCGCCAGACGTCGTTTCGCATCCCGCCGCACTCTTCACCGAGTCGCAGCGTACGGCCGTTATTGAACCGGATAAACTCATTGCCCGGCTCGGCGTTGATTTCCGCCACGGAATATCCTTGGGCATAGATGGCCCGCTCGGCGGAAAGCGTAAACAGGTCGGCCCCTTGTTTTACCGTTACGGTTTTTTCCTTTGGCCCTTCTTTCGATTGCACATGGATGCGCAACTTTGCCTTGATACCGGTCTTATAGTCGATGCTCTCAACTCGGACAAAAGCGTCATTGGCCGTGCCTTCTGCTATGGCGCTGGCAACGATAATCTGCTTTACCAGCTTCAATTCGAATGCGCGAACCGGGTCGAGGCGATAAACCAGATTGTACAGGTTACGGTGAGTGGCGGAATAACGAAGGGTGCAGAACGGATTGAGCGCCTTGATGGCCTCCTGAGCCTTGTCCGTAGAGTCCACACTCTGGGGCTCGTCGATAATGACGATAGGTCTTGCGGCTTGGACGAACTCAATCGGCTGGCGACCGGAGAGCTTGTCGCTCTCCTTGTAAATGACGTTGCTCTTCTGCTCGGCTTCGGTGCCGGTGAAGTTCTTACGGAAAGCGTCGATATTGATGACCAGAATTTGCAGGGTGTTACTGGTGGCGAATTGCCGTAACCGATTCACCTTCTTGGCGTCGTACACGAAATGCTCGAACGGCAAATTGTTGTACAGCGCCCGGAAATGTTCGGCTGTAATCTCAATGTTTTTGAGAACCCCCTCGCGGATAGCAACGCTGGGAACAACAATGATAAATTTCTGGAAGCCGTAACTCTGGGACAGCTCAAAGATAGTGCGAAGGTAAACATAGGTCTTGCCGGTTCCGGTTTCCATCTCCACGGAGAAATGGGGGCAGTTCCGGGACTGGTTTGCCGGACCGTCAAACAGCTCCCACGCCTGTAGGGGCGATTCATGAATCGCCCTTCCCTCGATGTCGTTGCGAAGTTGAACAGCAAGTGTGTTTTTCTGTAATGTTACCTCGTCGATGAGTAGGCGATTTCCCAGTCCCAATTCGGTTCGTTCATGCCCTGCGAAAAGCCCGGCCATATCGCCCATATTGATGACGGAGTATTCCGGTGCGCTCTGCTGCTGACCGTCAAACAGGTCAGTTACAGCGGCTACGGCATCGAGCTGAAACTGCTGATCGGGGTCAAACTGTATCTTCATTGAGTGCCTCAGTCGTGGTGTAAGCCTGGTCAGGATGGTTAGGAACATCAGGGAAGCGAAGCCGTAATTGCCCATCCCGGACCATCGGGCCAAGAAACAGACTCCGGATGCGCACGGGATTACGCTTAAGGAGATCGGCCAACTGTTCAACTGAAATATAGTGACCTGTACATAGCCTTACGATTGTTGATCTTATTTCAGAAGGGCTAGCTTTCCCTTTTTGGGCGACAGATTCCGCCAATAACCGTAACGAGGCAGTTACTTCCACCAAACGTATGGAGTCCCCCCCCAAACGTATGGAGTTCCCCTCCAAATGTGAGGAGTTCCCGTTCAAACGTATGGAGTTCCCCTCCGAATGTATGGAGTTCCCGTCCCTATGTGAGGAGTCTATGTTGTTAAAGAGCGACGGCACGGAATGAACGCCTCCGCTCAGCCGGTATCTGCTCCAGCGGCGACGGTTGTCGGATACGAGGACATTCTCACTGCACAGTTTCTGGAGCATCCTGGTAATTTCCGTCGGATGATCCGCGACCAGTTCCTGAAGTCGCGTATTTGAGACCTCCCCTTCCCCCTGTGTCAGGATAGAAGTCGCCTCTCCTCTGAACATTTGTGTTAACCTGTGGGGCAAGAGAGAGAGGGATCATGACCACCAAATATTCCGAAGAATTCAAGTCGAGCATTATTGCCAAA
>CAIUUR010000180.1 GCA_903902345.1 uncultured Geobacteraceae bacterium
ATTCTAAACTGGATAAACTAAATCCAAAAGCTACATACCTGGTTTATTGTCGCACCAATCATCGGAGTGGAATGGCTGTGGATTATATGATGCAAAAGGGTTTTAAAACAGTTTATCAGATGATGGATGGCTTTCCCGGTTGGGCAGCGAATAATTTTGCTTACGAAAAGTAACAAAACCGAATGGAAGATCCGAAACTGCTTTATTCCGATAGTGATTTGAAACTGATGCGTGCCGCCGAAGATTCTCTTTTAATGGGAACTAACAGAGTGGAAGAGTTGAAGAAATTTGCAGAGAATTCAGGAGTAAAGCGTATTGGCATTGCGCATTGTGTGGGGATGACCCGTGAAGCAATGGAGCTGAAAGCGCGTTTTGATGAAGCCACTAATATCCGGCTGGCCGAGCAGATGGAACGGGCCGGTATCCATGTCACCTACGGCGTGGTCGGACTTAAAACCCATTGCAAGGTGATTATGGTCGTGCGCGAGGATTATAACTCCCTGCGGCGGTATGTCCATATCGGAACCGGTAATTATCACGCCGAAACGTCCCGCATATACAGTGATATCGGCATACTCAGCTGCAGCGAAGCGCTTGGTAATGATGTAACCGAACTGTTCAATTACCTGACAACCGGATTCAAACCGCGCAGGAAGTATGCCCTTTTGCTGACCGCCCCCCTTTTCCTCAAACAGGCGCTGCTGGCAAAGATAGAGCGCGAAACCGTACTGCACCGTGAAGGTGGCAAGGGTTTGATTCAGTTCAAAATAAACGCCCTTGAAGATGGCGATATTGTCAAGGCGCTCTACCGGGCTTCACAGGCAGGAGTCACTATCGACCTGATCGTGCGTGACACCTGCCGCCTGCGCCCCGGTATCGCCGGGTTGTCAAAAACCATCCGGGTCATCAGTATTGTCGGGCGCTTTCTGGAGCACTCCCGGATATATTATTTTGGAAACGGCGGCACCGAAGAGTATTTCATCTCATCGGCCGATGCGATGAAACGCAACCTGGGAGCACGGGTAGAAATACTCTGCCCCATAGAGCCACCGTCGCTGGTCCGTGAAATTCGCTCGATCCTTGACGTTCACCTGCAGGATACCCGCTCTGCGTGGGAAATGCAGCCAAATGGAAGTTATATTCAGCGCATGCCCGATGATTCTAACGGAGCCGGTAACAGCCATTACCAGTTAATAAAACATGCGGAACAACGGGTTGAGCTGCATCGGAAAAAAATAAAGAAAAAGAACTCTTCAACGAAAGACGAATAACTGCTGAACCATCTTTCAGAGACGGATACTCACATGAAATCGGAGGAAAACATGAAACTGGATGAAATAAAAGAGATCGCAAAACAGCACAATATCAAAACTGGTAAAATGAAAAAGAACGAACTGATAAAAGCCGTTCAGGCGGCAGAAAACAACGACGCCTGTTTTGAAACCGGGCAGGTTAACACCTGCGGGCAAGATGCCTGCCTTTGGCGCGAGGAATGCGTGTGATCTGGAGCGTGGCGATCTGCTCTACAGCAGAAACATCGGTGCCTATAGCGGAGCGTCATCAACTCATTTCAACTGTTTTTCGCCAGCCACGGTTATTCATATGAATCGCTGACCGGCCTTCCATATGATATTCCTTATTAAAAGGTTTCCCAACTCGGGCGGCCCTTTAATGAAGTTTATGCTTTCCATCTAACTCCGATCAACTGGGTGCTATCAAATTGTTTTTGCCGCGTCATGATCTTGGTGACGAATAGGGGGTTGGTATGGTTTCGACTGAGTTCTTCAGGGAAGCGGTTTCTATCGATAATATACGCAGTCACATCCGGGCGTTGGAAGGGATACGACATCCGTTAGCTGCGCCAGAGGCACTGGAGCGTGCCGCCAACTACATAACAGAAACGTTCCGCTCACTGGGATACGAAATGGACGAACACCGCTTCCTGGACAAAGGCCGCCCCTTTCGGAACATTATCGCCACTCGTAGTGGCCTCTCTCGTCCCCAAGAACGAGTCGTCGGTCTTGCCCAGTACGATACGGTCGCCGGGAGTCCGGGC
>CAIUUR010000181.1 GCA_903902345.1 uncultured Geobacteraceae bacterium
CGATCTCGCCCACTGAATTGACATAGCTGATGCAGGCCGGCCACGCTATGGAACCGCAGAAACCATCATTCCCCGACGAGGCAAAGATTGTGATTCCGGCGGCTACGGCATTGGCGGCTGCCGTCGTCATCGCGGGAGTATCAGAGTCACAGGTTGATGAAAAGCCGCCGCCGCCGAAGCTGGTACTGATTACCATGATAGGGTTATTGGGATCGTCATTTTTATGCGTAACCGCCCACTCCCAGCCGGCAATCATGGCCGATGTCGTAGCCGAACCAGTGGTGCCTGATGAAATCTTGATGGAGTACAGCTTGGCGCCCGGAGCGACTCCTCCGATATAATCTCCCACCGTCCCCGTATACCCGGCCGCAATCCCGGCACAACAGGTGCCGTGATTCTGACCATTGGGACGCGGGTCGGCGTCGTTATCCCCCGTATCGTACCCGCCAATAACTTTGGAATTGGGAAAGGTTGCCCCGCCACCCAGAGCAGTATGGGAAGAATCGATTCCGGTATCACAGATGGCGATGCTCAATCCAGAGCCGTTATAGGTGCTGCGGGGAATGGTGGCGTTCATCAGGGGGATACCCTGGGCAAGGTGCGCCTGGAGGATGGCGTCTTTTTCCACCAGCAGGACATCCGGTGAGTTGATGATCCGTTCCAGCGCCGCCGGCGTTACCCGCGCCGCAAAACCGAACTGATAGGAAAATCTCTGCGTTACGATGATTTCAGTCGAGCCCAGTTGATCAACTACGCGACCGACCGTGTCGGTTACCGTGGCCCGAAGTTCCGCCTTGACGGACTCATCGTGTAACCGGTAGTAGGGAGGAGCACCGACTGCATCAAATTCGACGGGGTGCTGCATCGACATTTTTGAAGTAGCGGCCAGTTTTTTTGCCGCGACCGTCGGCTGCAGGTGAATAATGACTGCCGTTTCAGGCGCCCCAGACGTAAAATCGGCCAGTATGTCATCCGGGACATGAAGCTTGGTATTCGCCTGCAAACGAGCCCGTACTGCGTCTACGGCCCGCTCCGCCACTGCAGGGGAAACCATGAGAGTTGTCAGGAGGAGAAGAACCGTCAGCAGGAGGATACCCGTTTTTACACCATTTCCTTGTTTCATTTCGCATCTCCACTCTCTGTAAACATCCGCCACATCACTCTTTCCATGGTCAGGAGCTAACCGCTTGTTTCTCAATAAAAAATGACCGCCGAACAGGTCGGCAGCCACTTTTATTAAAAATCAAATACAGGGAAATAACGCTCATACTTCAGCTTATCGGATCAACTGACGGACACATGAATTTCCACCCTTATGGCCCCATGGGGAGTCTCTAAACTGTTGCTCGCATGGTTGTGTTGTCGTGCCGAGCTAATCGAAACATCACGCTCTTTTGTAGCGATGCCCCTCGCGGGTATCCTGTTTCTTGAATCGGTAGTCATGGGCGCCCGCAAGGGACGCCCCTACGAAATCCGATGGTGCGTTTATTCCGGTGAATTACCCTACGACCGGAGATACTCCCCGATCTTCTCCGCCAGAATCCGGTAGACCCGTTGGCACTCCTGCTCGTCTTTTTCCAGGAGCGTGACCCGAAAACCCTGCAGC
>CAIUUR010000182.1 GCA_903902345.1 uncultured Geobacteraceae bacterium
CTGTCCGTATTCAAGCGGCTGTAGCGCTTGAAAAGCCTTTGATGACATGACAATGATTCAAAGATGAAACCGCTCAAAACGCGGGCAGGATGCCCGCTCTCCCTGGAAAAGCTGATCGACGGATTTTCCAGGGGATATTTTTTATGGCGAATCACCTTAGAAAAACGCACCAGTGGCCAGGGGAATTTCCCCCTGGCCACTGGTCATGATAACTCCGGTTTGGTTTTTACTGGGCGATCTGTAGCACGATCTTGCCGAAGTGCTTGTCCTCCTCCATCATCTTGTGGGCCTCGGCGACCTGATCCAGGGTGAAGATCTTCTCGATGATGGGAACGATGGTCCGGTCGGCAAATTTCGGGAGGGCACGGCGGGTGAATTCAGCCACGATCTCCCCCTTTTCGCTCACCGGTCGGGAGCGGAGAACGCTGCCGATGATCTGCTGCCGCTTGACCATCATGAGCGCCAGGTTCAGCTCCGCCTTAATCCCGCTGGTGACACCGATGACGACCAGCCTTCCCTTGTAGGCCAGGGAGTTCATGTTGGGGGCGAGATACTTGGCGCCCACATGATCCAGGATCAGATCAACCCCCTTCTTCCCGGTGTACTCCTTGACGGCCTCGGTGAAGTCCGGGGTTTCCCGGAAGTTGATGAGAAAATCAGCTCCCAACTCCTTCACCCGCTCCATCTTCTCCGGCGCGGCGGTGACAATGAGCTTGCTCGCCGGAGCCAGAGCCTTGCAGAGTTGGAGCGCCGCGGTGTTGACTCCACCGCCGCCACCATGGAGAATGGCGCTCTCTCCATCCCGGAATTCGCCGATCATGAAGACGTTGAGAAAGGCGGTGATATACGATTCGCAGACGCAAGCCGCCTCGGGGAAGCTCATACTACCCGGAATGCGCATGAGATGGTTGGCGTAGGCCACGGCATACTCGGCATACCCGCCACCTCCCACAAGGGAGATGACCCGGTCCCCCTTTTCCCATCCGGTAACCCCCGGGCCCAGCTCCTCGATAATCCCAGCGACCTCCAGACCAAGGATCACCGAATCTCCCGGAGGCGGCGGATATTTCCCTTCCCGCTGCACCAGATCGGGGCGATTGACGGAGGTCGCCATGACCTTCACCAACACCTGGTTCTCCGCCGGCAAGGGTCTTTCCACCTCCCCCACCGACAACACCTCCACGCCGCCAAATCCGCTCAGTAGTACTGCTTTCATCGATGTTCCTCCTTTAATATCAGGTAATAGTTAAGGTTGAGGTTAAGGTTTAGCTAAAACCATAACCTGTGGGTCAGTCAGGCAGGAGGGAGAGTAGTTCCAGCAAGGTCTCCACTCCGATGTCGGTGAGTTCCGGCCAGGTAAAGGTTCGGGTCCGGTCCACGTGAACGGTAGCCGCACCGGCGTTTCGGCCGGTCTGCAGGTCAAAAAGATAGTCCCCTACCATGATCATCTCCCCGGGCGCCGTCCCCCACTGCTCCGAAAGTCGGTAGAGCCCCTCCGGATCGGGCTTGGGGAGGACACACCCTCGGCCCAGAACAGAATCCTCCGGGAAAAATTCTCCGATCCCCAGGCATTCCAGAGTTTGACGGGCGACACCCCGCGTGTTGCGGGTCAGGATACCCAACCGGTATCCACGAAGATGCAGAGCGCCCATGAGCTGCAGCAGACCCGGCGCCGGCTCTATCCGATCAAGCAGACCAGTCTCCAACGCCACGAGTTTGTCGTACAGCGGTTGCGCCTCCTCCGGAGGGAGAGATGCCAGATAGCCGAGAATATCGGTCCCCTTGGGGACCCCCAGTGCGTGTCGGATGACCGAGAAGTCATGCACGGGAAGCGTGAGAGTACCATCAAGGTCAAAGACCCAGTACCTGCGCAACAGAATGTTTTCCACGTTAGCCATAAGACCCACTTGACTCCGTACAAACCTGAACAAACCCGGTTCTAAGTTCTACGTTCTACGTTCACAGTTCACCAGTCACCGATTCACCGATTCACCGATTCACCAGTCACCAGTCACCAGTCACCAGTCACCAGTCACCAGTCACCGATTCTCTCCAGAGTAAACCGTATCTCCGAGCGTTGTCAAGCAAACAGCATTTGATAGATGCGATCTCCGTGAGTTATTCTTTTTCTTTCCTGTCGTGGGGGTTATCTGATACCCTTGCGTCAGTTTTCCGGCGGAGTCCGCCGCATCACACACCACCGAGGCCCCCATGTCCCAGCCTACCGCCGTCATCCTCCTTCAAATGGGAGGCCCCGACTCCCTGGACTCCGTGAAGCCGTTTCTCCTGAACCTCTTTACCGACCGGGACATCATCAAGATCGGACCTTCGTTCCTCCAACCGCTCATCGCCCGCTCCATCGTCAGGAAACGGGCGCCCAAGGTGCGGGGTTACTACGAAAAAATCGGGGGTAAATCCCCCATCCGGGAACTGACCCAGGAACAGGCGGCGGCACTGGAAGCGGTGCTCGGCGAAGGGTACCGCTGTTTCGTGGCCATGCGCTACTCCCTCCCCTCCACCCGGGACGCCCTGGATGCGGCATGCAAATCGGGGTGTAGCCGAGTCATCGCTCTCTCCCTTTACCCCCACTACTCCCGCGCCACCACCGGCTCCAGCATCAACGAGCTGAACCGAGTGCAGAAGGGCTCGGGCCACCCCCTGCCCGTTACCTTCATCGACCGCTTCTTCGACCACCCCCTCTACATCGATGCCCTGGTGGAAAAGATTCAGGCAGGTTTGTCGCAGTTTCCGGACCCATCGGGAGTGGATATCGTCTTTTCCGCCCATTCACTCCCCCAGTCATTCATCGACACCGGCGATCCCTATCTGGCCCATATACAAGGTACCGTCCGGCTGGTAGTGGCGCGCCTGGGAAAGGTGAATCATTTTCTGGCGTTCCAGTCACGGGCCGGACCGGTGAAGTGGCTGGAGCCTTCCACGGAGGCGATGCTGAAGGAACGGGCGGAGGCGGGATGCAAGGAGATGCTCATGGTCCCCCTCTCCTTCGTCTCCGATCACATCGAGACCCTCTACGAGGTGGACATCCAGTACGGTGAAGAGGCCGCGGCATTGGGGATCACCACATTCCGCCGCTCTCCTTCCCTCAACTCATCGCCCCTCTTCATAGAGTGCCTGGCGGCGCTGGTGCGGCAGGCAACAGAGCGTAGGGGCAATCCATGAATTACCCCTGCCGCGCAACCCGACGGGATGAGTCGTGGCCCTGAACCGCTTCCTGACGTTTCTCTCCGCCATCCTCTTCCCCTCCTACTCGGCGCGAAGTAGGATGGCGCTTCACTACCTGCACGGTTCCGGCCTGGAGATCGGCGCACTACAGCACCCCCTGGAGCTGCCGCCGGGAGCCGTAGTCCGGTACGTGGACGAGGTGACCCGCGAGGAGAATATCCGACGCCACCCTCACCTGGACGGGTCACGCATCGTCGCCACCGACGTTCTGGATGATGGCTTCGTACTGACGACCATCCCTTCAGAATCCCAGGACTTCGTGGTCGCCAATCACCTCCTGGAGCATGCGCCCAATCCGCTGCAAGCCTTGATGACCTGGCGCCGGGTACTGAAAAAAAACGGGACACTCCTCATGACCCTCCCCAACGGCGCCAGGAACTTTGATCGGGGGCGCCGGGTCACCCGACTGGAACATCTTGCGAAAGATTACGAACTGGTGCAACGGGGGGAACTGGAGCAGTTTGCCCAACGCAACGCGGAGCATTACCGGGAGTTTGTGGAGATCTCCATTCCCAATCTGAACCGGATGCGGCGACGGCGCCCCATGACGCCGGAACGGCAGCGGGAATACCTGGAACAACTGATCGCCGGGAATTCCACGGACCCCCATTTTCACGTCTTCACCAGGGAGTCAATGATCCGGCTCTGCACCCATCTTGTTGCGTTCCACGCCCCGGACCTGTCGTTAGTGGAAACGGTTCGTTCACGCGGGGGGCATGAGTATATCCTTATCATGAAAAAACTGGGTTAATGCCCCGCGGAGGATGTCGGTGGAACAAAAAACGGAACAGATGGAAAACATGGCGGCCCTGGCCATCGTCACCCTCATGGCGGTGGGGAGCTTTTTCATCCTGCGCCCCTTTCTTCCCGCCGCACTCTGGGCGGTCATCTTCGCCGTCTCCAGCTGGCCGCTCTTTACCCGCATCGAAGCGAGGCTGGGGGGACGAAGCGGCGCCGCCGCGGCCGTCGTCACCACCCTCTTCCTCCTCCTCTTCATCATCCCCATAGCTTTCATCGGAATGAAGTTGGCGGACCAGTACTCCCTGGTGACGACGTCCTTCCAAAGAGTGCTCCAGACCGGAATCCCCGCGCCCCCCCACTGGGTCGCCACGCTCCCGCTGGTGGGGGAGCGCCTCACGGAACAGTGGGCCTCACTGGCAGCCCAGACACCCAATCTTGTCGCCACGGTCGCTCCGCACCTGAAGGGGGTCGGCTCTCTGATCCTCAGCGCCGGCACCGGTATCGGCATGACCATCGCCATGCTCTTCCTGAGCATGATGATCCTCTTTTTCCTCCTCAAGGACGGACGGGCCATCGCCGCGAGCCTGGAGCGGATACTCTTCCGCATCGGCGGAGCCAAGGGGTGCAGGCTCCTCCGCCTGGCCGCCGCCACCATGAGCTCGGTGGTCTATGGCATCCTGGGTGCGGCATTGGCCCAGGGAACACTGGCGACCTTCGGCTTCTGGCTTGCCCACGTTCCGGGATGGCTCCTCCTCGGCTTGGCCGTGGGAGGGGTGGCGCTTATCCCCATCGGCCTGACGAACCTGATCATGTTTCCCGCTGCGGGGTGGCTACTCTACACCGGAGAGACGGGTTGGGGGATATTCATGCTGGTCTGGTCGGTCATCGTCGCCAACATCGACGGCTATATCCGGCCGGTGGTCATCGCCAAGGGATCCAACCTCCCCTTCATCGTCGTCTTCCTCGGAATTCTGGGGGGAATCGCCACCGGCGGCATCCTGGGGCTTTTCATCGGCGCCACGGTGCTGGGGCTGTTTTACACCCTCCTCACCGAGTGGGGGGAGGAGGAATGACACTTACATGATCCTTCGCCTGATCATTCTCTTCCTCGTCATCCTTGCGGGCTCCGCCTCCACACTTCCTGCGGCGGAGACGGTGAAGGTGCGGGTGGAGGGGGTAGAGGGGGAACTCCTCCTGAACGTCCGGGCCGCGCTGACCCCGCCGGAAGCACTGCTCCAGGATGGCAAAATGGACAGACTCTGGCTGGAGTATTATGCGGGCCAGGCCGAGACGAGAAGCCGGACGGCCCTGGAGCCTTTCGGCTACTACCGTGCGAAGGTAACCGCGATACTCTCCGGCGCTCAGCAGGACGGCTTCATCCTCAACGTCAGCATAACGCCGGGAGAGCCGGTACGCCTCACCCAGGTAAAGGTGGAGCTGCAGGGACCGGGAAGTTCCGAGGGTAGCTTGGGGGCTCTTCTGGCGGCATTTCCCCTGAAGGAGGGGGATATCCTCCTTCACCAGCGATATGAGAGGAGCAAGGGGGAGCTCCTTGCCATGGCTCAGAACCTGGGATACCTGGATGCCGGCTACCCGACCCATCAGGTCCGGGTAACCACCGCCACCGGAACCGCGCAGATCACGCTGCTGCTTCAGACCGGCCATCGGTATCGCTTCGGCCAGGTGACCTTCCAGGGAGCTCCTCTCCTCCCCGACGAACTGCTCCGACGCTACCTGACCTTCAAGGGGGGCGCCCCCTTCTCCTACGACAAGCTGGGGAGGAGTCAGGCAAATCTTTCCGGCAGCGGCTATTTCAAGGAGGTGTACCTTTCCCCATTGAAGGATGAGGCCGTTGATTTTGAGGTTCCGGTGCGGGTCCGGCTGACTCCCGCCCCGGAACGAACGCTCAGGCCGGGAATCGGCTACGGCACGGACACCGGTTTTCGGGGATCACTGAGCTACAAGGATCTGAACCTGTTTCACCGTGGCCAGACCCTGACCCTGGAGGGGACGGCCGCCGAGAACTTCCAGGGGATTGCCGCCGGCTACATCATCCCCAGCCCCGACAGTTTGAAGAGCATGAGCGGATTCCAGGCCAACATCCAGCGGGAAAACGTGACCTCCTACCTCAGTACGCTGGCAGCTCTGGAAGCAAGCAGGAGTCAAAGTTTCGGAAACGGCGCCCTGGGGAGCGCCTATTTTCGGCTCCAGTACGAGCAATTCACCGTAGGTCTCCAGGACTCTTCCGCCCGCCTCGTCATGCCGGGACTCCGTTTCTCAGGACGAAGGTACGACAGCATCACCCGCCCCACGGGCGGTTATAATTATGGTGTCGAACTGCGAGGTACTCATCGGCTCCTCGGCTCGGACACCGGGTTCATTCAGCTCCTCGCCGAGGGAGCAGGACTGATACCGCTCCCCGGTCGACTCACCCTGGGAACAAGGGGAAAGATCGGGGCGACCTGGCAGGACGATCCCCTGGCAGGGCTCCCGGCATCGCTCCGCTTTTACGCCGGCGGCGACACCAGCGTCCGCGGGTATGCCTACAAATCTTTGGGAACCAGGGACGCCACGGGCACGGTGATCGGCGGCCGGGATCTACTCCAGGGGAGTATGGAACTGGAGCGCGCCCTCTTCGACAACTGGGGACTCTCCCTCTTCTACGACCTGGGAAACGCCTTCAACTCCTTTACCGACCTCCGCCTGTACCAAGGGGCGGGGATCGGCCTCCACTACTACACCCGGGTGGGGGGGCTGAACCTCAGCCTGGCCCGGCAACTGGGAGTCGCCGATCCCGGTCTCCGGATCCATTTCACCATCGGGTTCCAGCCATGAAGCGGATACTTTTCTATGGAAGCCTGATCCTGATTCTTGGGGGAATGTTTGCCCTCCGGATCGCCGGAACCTGGCTCCTGGACTCTCCGGAGGGAGTTCGATGGCTGTTCAGTGAGCTCTCCCTCCGGACAACGGTGAAGATCCACGCTCGGACCGTGTCCGGAGGGATGAGACAGACCCTCAGGATGGAGGGGGTGACGATCCGCTGGCCCCTGGGGGAAGCGACCGTGGAAAAACTTCGCCTTCGCTCCACCCCGCTCCGGCTCCCACTGGGGCAACTGGACATCGAAGAATTGTCGCTGAGCGGGGTTAGTATCCGGGACAACCGGCCTGACAACGGGAAGCCCCCCGAGCTGACCTGGCCCCTGCTCGCCGGGGCCCCCGCCTGGCTGAATGCCCGGATCCACCGTCTGCAGGTGGAAAATCTGGAGTACCGGCAACGGGGTGAAGTTCCGGTGACGATCTCCGGAGTTTCAGCCGGAGTGGAATGGCGCCATGCGGTGCTCACGACATCAGCCCTGGAGCTGGCACTCCCTGCGGGGCGCGCCACGGGAGTTATTACCGCCGGTTTTGGGCGCCCCGCCCTTGCCGCGGACATCACCGTAATCCCCGCATCTCCTGCCGGCGACTTCTCCCGGTTCCAGCTCCGCGCCACCCTCCATCCCTCGGCCTCCTCCCGGCTCCTCGCCGGCCCGCTCTCCCTCACCGCATTCCGCGGTCCCCGAAAGGGAGCGGAACTCACCGGTGACATCGCCACCACCGCCTCCACCGTCAAACTGACAGGGCTCAACCTCACCCGACCGGGAGTGCGGGGGACAATTCGCGGCAGCGGTGAAATCATCCTTACCGCCACAAAACCGCGGGGAGAGCTGACGCTCCGGACTTCCGACCTGGATCTTGGGAAGGAAATCGGAACGACCACGAACCTCTCCGGAGAGCTCACCCTCCAGGGAAGTTCCACCGGCTACACCGGACGGTTTCAACTGAACAACCAGGGGGAAACGTGGCGATCGGCCCGACTCACCGGACAGTTTTCGGGGGATGGCGCCGGGATGAATCTCACGGGGGTGGAGGGGCTCATCCTGGGAGGGGAGGTGCGGGGCAATCTCCAAACCCGGTGGGCTGAGGGGATAAGATTATCCGGCTCCCTCCGGGGGGAGAAGTTGGATCCGGCCCGGATAACTCCCTCGTGGAACGGCGAGGTGAACCTGGAACTTCAGGGAAGCGCCTTATGGCCTGAGACAGGTTCGCTCCGCGCCGATCTCTCCGGTCGTACCCGGGCAAGCCGCCTCCGGGGGAAGACACTCTCCGGCGAAATTACGGCGCAGCTGCGGGACAACTCCTGCCGGATAGAGCGGCTCCTTCTGGTGGGAAACGGGTTTGATATCCATGCTGCCGGCGATCTCCGCCAGCGGTTGAATCTCTCTGCGAAGATCACCGACCTCTCCGGAGTCGCCCCCGGGATGGCCGGCGCGCTGGAGTTAACCGGGGGGGTGAGCCACGACTCCGGCCGGACTGCCGGGTCGCTCACCGGCCACGGCCGAGAGTTACGGGTAGACGGGATCCGCATAAACAGTGCGGAGCTGGCGGCCCGTTTCGATACTACGCCCGGGTTACCCCTGGAGTTCACGGCCCGGATGAAAGGAGTTACCTGCAACCGACTCCACGTCGAGAGCGCGGTTCTGGCGCTCCGCGGGAGTCCGGAGCGGCATACCCTGGAGCTGGCCCTGGAGTCGGCGGGGGCCGAGATCAGGGCTGCCGCTGCCGGGGGGTACTCTCAGTCAACCTGGCGGGGGGAGATCACGGCACTGTCAGGTCGGGACCGGATCGGCCCCTGGAAGCTTGCGGCCCCGACCCGGGTCAGCATCTCACCCGAGAAGGTCACCCTTACCCCCCTGCGGCTCACCGGCATCGGCATGGGTGAGCTGGAACTGGCGGGAGGACTCTGCTTTACCCCCCTTCGGGGGGAGATCCGGGCCGACTGGAGCGCTCTCAACCTCAGTCGGGGAGAGCAGTGGCTGGCGGACACCCGGCTCTCCGGAACGACATCCGGCACCCTCCGCTTGGAAAGTCTCACCGGTGAAGGGGTGAAGCTGACAACCAGGATAAGCGCCGCCGGAACGGCCACCATGGCCGACCGTACCGTCACGGTGCGTCAAGGGTCACTGGAACTGCGAGGGGATGGAAGTGGGATCCGCTCCTCTCTGGATTTCACCACTGCCGAAGGGATCGGACTCCATGGCCGCTTCACCTCCCCGAACCCGGCCCGCCTCCGGATCCCCCCGCAGGGTCTGCTGAACGTCACCTGGGAAGGAGTAGATCTGGCGCTGTTCCGCCAACACCTTTCCCCGAAAGTGGCGTTGAGCGGCACGGTCTCGGGAAAGGTGAGCGGCAGACTCCTCCCCCATGAGGTACTCGACCTGTCGGGAACCGCCACCCTGAACAACGGCGTCGCACTGTGGCATAGCGGTAAGCGGGAGCTCTCCGCCAAGATCGGCAAGGGAGATCTCTCCTGGAGGTGGCAGGGAGAAACAGTCAGCGGCGCCGCTGCCCTGACTCTGGCCCGACACGGGAAGGTGACCGCCAACGTTACCTTGCCGCTCCCGGCACGGTTACCTACCCGGCTGGATAGGGACGCTCCTCTCCGCGGAGAGCTCAAGGGGGAGTTCCACGAAAACGGGCTCCTCGCGGCACTTTTTCCGGGTACGCTGCGGGAAAGCCGCGGCGAGGTGGCGGTTGATCTCCTGGCCGAGGGCTCCTGGCAGGAACCACGCCTGACGGGAAAGCTACAGTTGTCCCGGGGTGGCGCCGACCTCCCCACTGCCGGCATCACCCTGAAGGATCTGCAGCTTGCCCTTTCCCTGGAGCGCGACCAGATCACGGTGGAGCGCTTTACTACCTCATCCGGAGGTGGAACAGCAGGCGGAAACGCCGTTGTCCGCCTTGCCGGGTACAAGGTCAAGGGGTATACGGGGAGCATCAAGGGCGAAAAGTTTCAGATACTCCGCCTTCCCCAGCTCCAGGCAGTGGTGACTCCCGACATCACCTTTGAAGGGAGTCCGGAAAAACTGACGATCCGGGGGATCGTCAAAATACCGGAACTCCGGGCCAACGATAGCGGCCAAACGACTCCACTCAACCCCAGCAGCGACGTGATCGTGGATCGCGGGGAAGAAGGTGGGACCGCATCCCGGCAATCCCGTCTGGCGCTGGATATCCGGCTCCGGACTGAACTTGGTGACCGGGTTTTCATCAAGGAGTCGGGACTGGATGCCCAGCTTGAAGGCGGGGTGGAGCTGACACTCCGTGACGGAGAAAGGACGAAGGGGACCGGTGAAATCCGGGTGACCAAGGGGCGCTTCAGCAGCTATGGCGTCACCCTGGAGGTGAAGCGGGGGAAGGCTCTCTTTGCCGGCGGAGGAGTGGAGCAACCTGCTCTGGACATCCTGGCCCTCCGGGAAATCGGGGACGTCAAGGCCGGTGTCACCGTCAGAGGAACCCCCACGGCGCCGGTCGTCAGGCTCTACTCAGACCCGGCCATGCCCGATCTGGATATCCTCTCGCTGGTCGTTCTGGGTCGGAAGCTCGGCGACTCTGAGGGAAGCAGTGATCTCCTCATGAAGGCAACCTCGTTCCTCGCTTCCCGGGGGGAGTCGGTCTATCTCCAGGAGCAGATCAAGAGCCGCCTGGGGATCGATACCTTTGAGGTAACCACGGCGAAGCAGCAGAATTCCACCTATACGAAAATCGAACCGAGCTTGCTGGGAACAGGACCGAAGAGTTCCACCGGCGGCATCGCCGAGAGCGTACTTCAGGTGGGAAAATACCTCACCCCTCAGCTCTATTTCAGTTATGGCTGGTCTCCCTTCAACGCCAGCCATCTCTTCAAGATCCGCTACAACATCACGAAGCAGTGGGAGATCGAGAGTTCCACCAGCACCGAAGCCTCGGGGGGTGACATCTTCTACCGGATCGAGTTTGACTGATATGCCTTTATCCCCCCCGGCAATCCCCTTGATGTTTTCGCACGAGACCTCTATAATCAACCGCTGATGAAATCCGCCTCAGGGTACCAGAAGCGGGGAAGAGGAGAATGCCGATGAATATGCTCAGGACAATGCTGCTCATGGGACTGTTGACGGTGCTGCTTCTCCTGGCCGGCGGCGCCATGGGGGGTAAAAGCGGCATGACCACCGCCCTGGTGATAGCCGGGGTCATGAATTTCATCTCCTACTGGTTTTCCGACAAGATTGTCCTGGCCATGTACGGCGCCCGGGAGGTTTCCGAAGCGGAGTCACCCCAGCTCTTCGGGATTGTTCGCCAGTTGGCGCTCCAGGGGGGGCTCCCCATGCCCAAGGTCTATCTCATGGAGTCGGAAACTCCCAACGCCTTCGCCACGGGACGCAACCCCGAACACGCCGCCGTGGCCGCCACCACCGGCATCATCCGGATACTCACCCGGGAGGAACTGATGGGGGTCATGGCCCATGAACTGACCCATGTGCGCAACCGGGACATTCTCATCGGCTCCATCGCCGCCACCATCGCCGGAGCGATCACCTACCTGGCCCACATGGCCCAGTGGGGCGCCCTGTTCGGTGGGGGGCGGGAGCGGGACGAAGAGGGGGGAGGAGTTCTGGAACTGGTCGTCATGGCCATCGTTGCCCCACTGGCCGCCATGCTGATCCAGATGGCTATCTCCCGCTCCCGGGAGTACGGCGCCGACAAGGGGGGGGCGGAGATTTCCGGTAATCCCCTGCATCTGGCCAACGCCCTTAAAAAACTGGAGACAGCAAACCGGCAGATCCCCATGGCCCAGGCCACCCAGGCTACAGCCCATATGTTCATTGTCAGCCCCCTCTCCGGCGGCGCTTTTTCCAACCTCTTCTCCACCCACCCCCCCATGGCGGAGCGTGTCCGCCGGTTGGAGGCCATGGCTTCCGGACGGAGAAACTGACATGCGGTACCAGTACCTGCTCGCCGGCATCCTCTGCTGTTTGCTACCAGGCTGTTCCGGGAAACATACGCTCTTCGGGTCAATGAGCTCTTTTTATGACAAGCTCCCCGAAGAGCTCACCTGGAAAAAGGAACAGGGATTGCGTCCACCCCGGAATGCCGTCGAAATATCAGTGGTGGCGGTCGCCACCAGCCGTCAGGATCAGATCCATGGCGAACACTCCATCTTCTACCTGACTCACAAGGGGGATGATATCTACGTTGCGGCAGTGGAAACACTTTCCCACGACGGCTCCCGTTTCGAACCGAAAAAAGTCGTCCGCTTTGTCGTAAATTCGGGGAAGATCCGGGCCATCATGGGTCCCTGCCTGGAACCGTTCCCCGACGTGGCCTTTGAGAGATCCCTTCTCTTCGCGACACAAAAAGCCATTGCCGAGGGGGGGTGGTCGGTGATCCCCCTTTCGGACTGGATCGAACCGGTGTCGCTGAGAGGAATCGTCCACGGTAGATGCGCGGTGGAAGTCGCCATCTACGAGGTGGACAACGGCCCCGGCGACCTGATCTGCACGAGAATGATCAACCCCTGTCCGCCTGATTAGCCCGTACCAAGCCGTATCCGCCTGTTGACGGATGTGAGTCATCGTTTCATGGGAGAGTTCGTGTCCTCACCAAATCCCCGCCGCGCTGCAGCCGACCTCCTCCTCCGCGTGGAACAAGAACCTGTTTTCGCCGACCAGCTCATCGACCGGGAACTCTCCCTCGGGTTACTCCAGGGACCCGACCGGGGGCTCTTCACCGAACTCGTCTATGGCGTCCTCCGGCGCCGGGGAACGCTGGACCATGTCATCGGGCAATTTTCCAAACAGCCGCCGGAAAAGCTGGAACCTACGGTTCTGATACTTCTTCGCACCGGCCTCTATCAGCTCCTCTACCTGAACCGGGTGCCGGTCTCCGCGGCGGTGAATGAGACCGTCAACCTGGCGGCGGCCATGATCCCCCGGGCCAAGGGATTCATCAACGCCGTCCTCCGTTCCGCCGATCGGGGGCGGGAAAGGATCACGTACCCGGATCGTCAGCGGGACCCTGTCGGTTTTCTTGTCGCCACCTACTCCCACCCCCGCTGGCTTGTGGAGCAGTGGCTGCAGCAACTGGGTCCGGTGGAGACCGAGGCGCTGGCCGCCGCCATGGGAGAAAAGCCCCCTCTCACCGCCCGTGTCAACACCCTCCGGATTACCCGAGACGAGCTGCTGCTCAAATTAGCCGCCGCCGGGATCACCGCCGCCCCCTGCCGCTATTCACCCCTGGCCCTGACAGTGGTTGCCACGGGGGGGGTGGAGCAGCTCCCCGGTTTCCAGGAAGGACTCTTCACGGTTCAGGACGAATCATCCCAACTGGCGGCCCTCCTCCTGGCCCCTCGCCCCGGGGAGCGAGTTCTGGATCTCTGTGCGGCTCCCGGCGGCAAGGCCACCCTCCTGGCGCAACTCATGGAGAACCGTGGAGAGATCGTCGCCTGCGACCTCACCGACGCCAAACTGCTCCGTCTGGAGGGTAGCTGTACCCGTCTGGGGATCTCCATCATCACCACCCTCCGGAGTGACGCCACGGCTCCTCCTCCCCAATTCCTCGGCAGCTTCCACCGGGTCCTTGTGGATGCCCCCTGCTCCGGTCTCGGCGTCATCCGCCGCAATCCCGAGGGAAAATGGCGCAAGGGTCCCCACGATCTGGAACGACTGGCAGTCACCCAGAAAAAGATCCTGAAGGCTGCCGCCGGCTGTGTCGCCCCCGGCGGTCTCCTCCTATATGCGACCTGCTCCACCAGCGAAAGAGAAAACGAGGCGGTGATAAACGAGTTCCTTGCCGCTCACCCCCAGTTCCTGCTGGAGGATGGACGTGCTGAGTTTCCCCACCTGGAGGAGCTCTTCACTGAGCGGGGAATCTTCCGTAGTTGGCCCCACCGTCATGACGCCATGGATGGCTTCTGTGCCGCGCGACTCCGTCGCACCGGGGAATAGAACTACCTAATCAGGCGCCTGACCTTTCATGAACGGCACGTATTTTCTATCCGTACCCTGAATGTGATCCACCAGCCAATCCTTGAGAAAGGAGGCCACAGGGACGGTGAGGCTGTTACTCCCCCCCCGGAATTGTTCGCCAAGATCAAGAACCTGCTTCGTCAACCGATCATGCAGTTGCTTGTGCGCGGAAAAACCGGGAAACCCGCATTGTTGCATGAGCTCTTCCTCTTCGGCAAAATGTGTGCGGGTGTACGCCAGCAGATTGTTGAATACTGTTCCCAAAACCTCGTTACCCCTGCCGGCCTTCATCGCTTCATAAAGATCGTTTACCATCTCCACCAGCCGTTTGTGCTGCTCATCCACCTGCTGGATCCCCACACTGTACTTGTCCGTCCAGACGAAAAATGCCATGGCTCCCCCTTTTCGTTCTCCCCCGGCGCTGTCGCCGGTAATTTCAGGTAATGCCGCAAGTATCGCAAAAATAGCGCCGCTTTTGTGCAAAATTTTTACCACTTCACTCGTACGACAAAGCCGCCTCCCTGAACGAGGAGAGCTCCCTCCCCCAGCTTCCCCACCACGGCACAAGGCAAATTATTAAATAATTATTGTTTAATAATTTGTAAAAGCATATAATTTATCTCATCCCGTCCGGGAAATGCACGTTGCTGCGAGGAATCGACGATGAGCAGTCATGAAAAAAATTCCCGTTATCGGCAAAGAGGGAAAAAACAGGTTCTTCCGCCGGACGACAGCGGGATCGACCCGGAGCAACCAGTCGGGAACGATCCCGTGGATTCCACAACAAGGGGACTAATAACGGCAGAGAATCTCCAGGCGTCGGTCATTCCCCGAATCGCCGGCATCGACTCCGACCAGGTGACACAGACAGTGGGACACAACCGCGAATTCTTCCTGGAACTGCTCCGGATGTTTCTATCCCGATTCGGCAATTCGGCTCACCATATCCGGACCGACCTTGCCCTGGGGAATCGCGTCGCCGCCGTGGAACGATTGCATGCCCTGCGGGGAACGGCGGGAAACCTGGGAGCAATGGCGTTGACTGAGGCCGCCCACGCGCTGGAACAGGCCATCGCCGACGGCCTGAGCAATCAGGCGCCGTTGCTGGAGCAGTTCACGACGCTGCTGGCCTCCCTCTCCGCCGCCGGCGCTCCCTGGCTGGAGGAGCGGGTTGCCGCCCCTCCAGCCCGCCGGGCGCCGGAATTGGATCAGTCCCGACTGGCAAAACTTCATCAGGCATTGGGGTGCAATGATCTGTCGGCGCTGGATCTGTTCGACCAACTGGAACCGGGTCTCACGGTGGTCTACGGCGCAGAGACGATCCGAACCATGGCCGAGGCGCTTCAGTCACTGCGCTTCGAAGAGGTTCTCGCCTTGATGGGTGAAACGGAGTAAAGAGAGGCAAGAATACCGCTATCATCAGGGTGAACATTTTTTTGTTGCTGTCAACAAAACAATATTCTATAGTCAAATCGTCACCGATCATACCACTGTTTTTCCCGACTAATTGCAGCTTAAACGCATTTTGTTTCCAGAGCCGCCATCCGGCAGAGGGAGGTAACCAATGAAGCGACTGCCTGAAGAGGAAAAGCCGTTTCCAATTGATCTGCAGCCGGAATCTCGTTTCTGGGAAAAGCGGGGGGTGTCGCGGCGTGATTTCATCAAGTTCTGCACGGCCATGACGGCGGCGCTGTCACTCCCGGCGGCCATGATCCCCCGGGTGGCCGAGGCGCTGGGGAGTGACGACCGGCCATCGGTGATCTGGCTGGAGTTCCAGAGCTGTACCGGCGACACCGAGGCGCTCCTCCGGTCCTCCGCCCCCACGGTGGCGGAGATCATCCTGGACGTCCTCTCCATTGACTATGCGGAGACCATCATGGCCGCCGCCGGTGTCCTGGCCGAGGAAACAAGAGCGAAGACGGTGAAGGAGCGGGGAGGAAAGTACATCGTCGTCGTGGAGGGATCCATCCCCACCAGGGACAACGGCGCTCACTGCTGCATCGGCGGGCGGTCGGCCCTGGATATCGCCCGGGAACTCTGCGGCAACGCCCTGGCCACCATCGCTGTGGGAACCTGTGCGTCCTATGGCGGGCTTCCCGCTGCGGCCCCCAACCCTTCCGGCGCGGTGGGAGTAGGGGAGGCGGTACCCGGTATCACCCTGATAAACCTTCCGGGCTGCCCGGTGAACACCGACAATCTCGTGGCCACAATCGTCCATTTCCTCACCTTCGGCCGTCTTCCCGAGACCGATGGCAAAGGGCGGCCGCTCTTCGCCTACGGCAAGAAGATCCACGACAACTGCGAGCGGCGCCCCCACTTCGATGCCGGTCAGTATGTGGAGGCGTGGGGAGACCAGGGACACCGAAAGGGTCACTGCCTCTACAAGATGGGATGCAAGGGACCGGCTACGTTCCATAACTGCCCGGTCCAGAAGTACAATGAGAAGACCGCCTGGCCCGTGGGATCGGGACATGGCTGCGTCGGCTGCTCCGAGCCCTCCTTCTGGGATAGCATGTCCCCCTTCTACCGCCGTCTCCCGGCCGTCCCCGGCTTCGGCATTGAGGCAACGGCGGACAAGATCGGCCTCGGTCTGGTGGCAACGGCAGCCGCCGGCTTCGGCATTCACGGTGCGCTCAATGCCCTGCGCAAGGACAAGGAACCTGAAGACAGCACGAGGGAGGGGTAAACCATGGCCAAGATTGTCATCGACCCGATCACCCGCATCGAGGGGCACCTCCGGATACAGGCCGAGGTGAACGACGGCCGGGTCACCGAGGCCTGGAGCAGCAGCACCATGTTCCGGGGGATAGAGAAGATCCTCCAGGGGCGTGATCCCCGGGACGCTTGGTACTTCACCCAACGGTTTTGCGGGGTCTGCACCACGGTACACTCCATCGCCTCTGTCCGTGCCGTGGAGAATGCCCTGAACATCACGGTCCCCTACAACGCCGAGATGATCCGCAATATCATCATCGGCATCCAGCTTGTCCAGGACCATGTCATCCACTTCTACCACCTTCACGCCCTGGACTGGGTGGACATCACCTCGGCCCTGAAGGCTGACCCGGCGGGGACGGCGGCCCTGGCAGCGTCCCTCTCCCCGTGGCCCCTCAACTCGGCCACCTATTTCAAGGGGGTGCAGGAAAAGCTCACGGCCTTCGTGGCCAAGGGGAGGCTGGGCCCCTTCGCCAACGCCTACTGGGGTCATCCCGCCTACAAACTCCCCCCCGAGGCCAACCTCATGGCCACGGCCCACTATCTGGAGGCCCTCGACTGGCAGCGAGAGGTAATCAAGATCCATGCCATCCTGGGGAGCAAGAACCCCCACCCCCAGACCTTCGTGGTGGGGGGGATGGCCATCCCCATCGACCTCAACTCCCAGAACGGACTCAACGCCGACAAACTGGCGGAGATCGGCGGGTTGCTGAAAAAGGCGAAGAGCTTCGTGGAGCAGGTCTACATTCCCGATCTCCTGGCGGTGGCCTCCTATTACAAGGAGTGGGCGGGGATCGGCGGAGGAATCGGCAACTACATGACCTACGGAGAGTACCCCCAGGCAGCTGGGGGGAAGAAACTCTGGTTCCCCAGCGGGATCATCCTGAACCGGGACCTCTCCCGGGTTCACCCCGTGGATCACCGCAAGGTCGCCGAGTATGTCGACCACTCCTGGTACGAAGGGGACGGGCAACCCCATCACCCCTGGGATGGCTCCACCGAGGCCCACTACACCGGCCCGACTCCCCCCTACGCCATGCTGGACACGAACCAGAAGTACTCCTGGGTCAAGGCGCCCCGCTATGGTGGTCAGGCCATGGAGGTCGGCCCCCTGGCCAAGATCCTGGTGGCCTATGCCTCGGGTCACGTCCCCACCAAGGGTGCGGTGGATATGGTCCTGAACAAGCTGGGGGTCGGCCCCGAGGCGCTCTTCTCCACCCTGGGGCGGACTGCGGCCCGGGGAATCGAGACTCTCCTGGTTGCCCAGGAACTCCCCCTCTGGCTGGGAAAATTGATCGCCAACATCAAGGGAGGCGACCTGACAATCCATAACAACGAGAAGTGGGACCCGGAAAGCTGGCCTCGCGAGGCGGCGGGCTACGGCTTCCACGACGCCCCCCGCGGTGCCCTGGGGCACTGGATCAGGATCAAGGACGGCCAGATCCTCAATTATCAGGCAGTGGTTCCCTCCACTTGGAACGCCTCTCCCCGGGACGCCAGGGGTCAGACCGGGGCCTACGAGGCGGCTCTGGTGGGGACGCCACTTCATGACCCGGCCAAGCCGCTGGAGATCCTCCGGACCATCCACTCCTTCGACCCCTGTCTCGCCTGCGCGGTCCACCTGGTGGACCCCGGCGGCAACGAACTGATCAAGGTGCAGGTTTCCTAGAAAGGGGCCGTATGAACAGCCAGTGTAAATTCAAACAGTACATTTGGGAGCTCCCCGTCCGGTGGTGCCATTGGGTCAACGCCGCCTGCATCGTCGTCCTCTCCCTCACCGGCCTTTTCATCGCCTACCCCGCCCCCCTGGGGAAGAGTCCTTCGGACTTCTACATGGGATGGATCCGGTTCATCCACTTCGTGGCCGCCTATACCTTTGCCGTCAGCGTCGCCTGTCGGGTGGCCTGGTCCTTTCTGGGAAACAAGTATGCCGGCTGGAGGGAGTTCTTTCCGGTGGCCACCGCCAAGGGGCGACGTAAGACCCTCGCCATGCTCCGTTACTATTTCTTCCTGGACAAGGAGGTTCCCGAGACCATCGGTCATAACCCCCTGGCCACCACGGCCTACACGTTCCTCTTTGCCCTCTATCTACTGATGATCGTCACCGGTTTCTGTTTATACTCCACCCATGCCCCCCAGGGGATACTCTTCATGCTCTTCGGCTGGGTGCAGGTTTACGTACCGACCCAGATCGTCAGGCTGCTGCACCACACCAGCATGTACCTCATCTTCGGTTTCGTGGTGAATCACATCTACAGCGCCTGGCTCATGGACATCAAGGAGCATGGCGCGGAGATTTCCAGCATGTTCAGCGGCTACCGCTTCACGGTGCACCGAAAAGATGATTGACCCCGCCATTCTGGTCCTGGGGATCGGGAATCTGGTCATGACCGACGACGGCGTCGGTGTCCGGGTGATTCTGTCCCTCCAGGATCGCTACCGCTTCCCGGGGGGTGTCACCGTCATGGACGGCGGAACCCTGGGGCTGGACCTCCTGCACTACCTGGACGGGGTGCAGCGGCTCCTGGTGGTGGACGCCGTGGAAACCGGCGGAGTGGCGGGGACACTGGTTCGACTGGCCGGGGAGGAGCTCAACATCGCGTTCCGGACCAAGCTCTCTCCCCACCAGATGGGGCTCCAGGACCTTCTTCTCGTGGCGGAACTGCAGGGGTTCGCCCCACCGGAGATGGTCCTCCTGGGGGTCCAACCGGGGGAGATAGAAATGGGGATAGAACTGACGCCGGCGGTGGCGGATCAGGTGGAATCGCTGGTACAGGGGGTGCTGGTGGAGCTTGCAAGATGGGGGGTGATCCCTACTGCTCCGGATACTCCCCCAGGGCGCGAAGAGTCTCCGCCGGTTCACAGGAGGCTATGGTGAAGGTCGCTAATTTGTCATTCTGAGCGACTTGTGCTGAGCGTGGTCCCCGAGCGGAGTCGAGGGGTGGTCGAAGCAAGCAAAGAATCTGCTTTTTGTTTTTTAAGCAATAGAATCAACAGCAGATCCTTCGCGTTGCTCAGGATGACAGGCAAGGGACAAGATTGTGAGATGTGATTGTCAAGGATTCACACAGACCCCCAGCTGATGCGCCAACCTTGTTCCTCGCTCGTACGCCGCGGCAAAGTCCAGAATATTGACACAATCCGCCAAAAGTTGTACTTCAGCCGCCGCCGTGGTTCCGCTCAGCTCTTCCGTCAATCGGTTCATGACATCCAGCGACGCCAGCTTATGCCGCACAAGCAAGCCAAGTAACTGGTTAAAAAGCGGAGTAATACACGCCACGTCCGGCGCATTCGCGGATGCGGCCTGGGGCGGAGGTAGTGATACGAGCAACGGCACGGCGCCCCTGAGCTCCTCCATCGCCTCCGACAGTTCGACCAGCAGCTCATCAACGCCATCGCGGAGATCGTGGGACAACGTCTTCTCCAGTTCGGTGGCAAGCTGAAAGGCAACGGTCGCCCCAAGGGCTGCGGCAACCCCCTTGAGGGCGTGAGCCGATTTCTCTGCCGAATCATAGTTACCGACAGCGACAGCCGCACTGATCTTGGCGGCGTCATCCCCATGGCTTCCGATGAATTGGACCACCAGCTGTTTGTAGAAGGAAACATCTCCACAGCAGTTGGCGACTCCCACCGCCACGTCAAAGCCAGGGAGCTGTTCCGGGCAATCTTCGTTGCGCGGACGCTCTTTCTCCACATCCGGTGGCAGAGCAACGGCAGCAGGCCGGAACCATCGCGCCAGACAGGCGTAAACTTCCTGGGGGCGTAACGGTTTCGTCAGATGATCATCCATCCCCACGGCAAGGCATCGCTCCTTCTCTTCCGCCATGGCATGGGCCGTCATGGCGATAATGTGAAGTCGCGGGGCGGAGCACTGTTTGCGAATGAGCCGGGTTGCCTCCAGGCCGTCCATGGTCGGCATCTGAATATCCATGAGCACCACATCAAACTTGCCGCACGCCTCTCCCACCGCGGTGACGGCTTCCTGACCGTCGCCGACCATGGTAACCACCGCCCCTGCCTGTTCCAGAACTTCCCTGATAATCTGCTGGTTGATGGGATGATCTTCCGCCACCAGCACCCGACAATCGCGCAGGTCCATTCCCACCGCGGGGGGAGTGGACTCTACCCGAATGTCATCCTCTTTGCTACCGGACGGCAACGCGACGGTAAAGGTAAAGGTCGTTCCCTGATCAGGCTCACTGGTTACGTTTATACTTCCTCCCATAATGTCCGCCAGACGCCGACAAATACTGAGACCCAAGCCGGTACCGCCATAACGTCGAGTCGTATTCCCCTCCGCCTGCTTGAACGGCTGAAAGAGGCATTCCAGCTGTGCCGGAGTCATCCCGATACCGGTGTCTTGTACGGCAAAGACGAGGAGACCCCGTTCGTCAACGGAGCGCGGAGCAACCGACAAGCTGACCTCTCCCCGTCCGGTAAATTTAATGGCATTACTCACCAGGTTGAGCAGAATCTGCCGTAACCGGAGAGAATCTCCCACCAGAAATTCCGGCACTGTCGGATCTATGGCCACTCGAACCCGAAGCCCCTTTTCAGTGGCCTTGGTGCTCATGATGCCTGTCAGGTATTCAAACACCCTCCGGAGCTGAAAGGTATGTGAATCAAGTTCCATGCGGTTCGCTTCGATTTTTGCCAGATCAAGAAGATCATTGAGTAACGTGAGAAGACCATCCGCGGCCGAGGTCATCTTGAGGAGATAATCACGTTGCCGGGGGGTCAGTTCGGTTTGAAGCGCCAGATAGCCGAGTCCGGTGATGGCATTCATGGGAGTGCGAATCTCATGGCTCATGTTAGCCAGAAATTCACTCTTGGCGCGACTGGCCTGCTCCGCTTCCCGGGTTCGTTGCTCCAATTCACCATTCAGCCGCTCCAACTGCAGATGTGTCTGTTTTATTTCGGTAATATCCGAGACCAGCGCCATGAATCCGCAAACGTTCCCTCCCTCGCGAACCGGCACGTAGTGAACCCAGGCGGAACCCACCGTCCCGTCGGCTTTGGTCATGATCCGTTCAAAACGGGGTTGCTCACCTCGGAGAACCTCGTCCAGATGCGGTTTATTGTTTAGATATAGCTCCTCTCCCATCATCTCACGCAGATGAATCCCTTGCATCTGCTCCTGGCTCCTGCCGAACCACTCCTGATAAGCGGCGTTGGCATAGGTGCAGTGCAACTCCCTGTCCCAAAACCCCACCATGCCGGGGATGGAATCCGTCAGCATCCGCATGAACTCCTCGCGTTTCCGGAGCCGTTCCCCTGTCAGTTGTAATTGCACGTTGATCAGGTTAATCGCATCAAGGGCTGCGGCGGAGTGTCGTTCCGCTTCGTTGAGATTGTGGTGAGTATAGCTAAACAGCCCCCCCATGACCAGGAACAACACCACGGAGTAGAGATTGCCCGGTGCTTTGCCCATAAAGGCTAGTTGCGGCGGCATGAAAAAATAGATCACCAGGACGGAGGAGGTGATCGTGGCCGGAATCCCGACTTTCCAGCCGCCGATGCGTGAACTGAAAAAAATAGTCGGATAAAAAAGAAACCAGACGAACGGCTTGACGATGTCCCACAGCATCCACTGGACGCCGCAGGTGGCAAAGGGAAGGATCAGCCCTGCGATCACCGGAAGACTCAACTTCAGTCGCCTTACCATACAACCTCCCTCACGAAATACTTCCCCGGATCATGAGATACACCTCTTGATCTCCGCATGCAGGATCTTGAACTCCACCGGTTTGGTTACGTAGCCGTCAAAACCTTTTTGTAAAATAGTTTCCTGTTCCTCGCGCAGTACGTCCGCCGTGAGGGCGATGATGGGAGTATGATTGCCCGTTCCCGTCTCCTTTCTGCGAATTATCTCCGTCGTCTCGATTCCGCCCAGGACAGGCATGTGCACATCCATGAGGATGAGATCGAACTTGAATTCCATCCAGGCGTCAAGCGCTTCCTGGCCGTCACCGGCCGTCACGAAGGCGATGCCTGCTTTTTCCAACATATAGCCTGCTATTTTCAAGTTGATCTCATCGTCGTCCACAACCAGAACCCGTATGGGCGGGCCTTCCCAGAGAGGAGGCGTTGTGTCGTATTTCCGCCGCGCCTCCGGTTCCGCGTCCATGGGCGCGACGACAAAGGGGAGGACCACCGAGAAGGTGCTGCCGACTCCCGCGATGCTTTCCACCCGAACCCGCCCTCCCATGAGTTCACTCAGCTGTTTTGAGATGGAGAGCCCAAGACCGGTGCCGCCATAGTTCCTCGTCGTGGAGGAGTCGGCCTGGGTAAACGGCTCGAATATTTTTCTCAGCGCGTCGGGGCTGATGCCGATTCCGGTGTCCCTGACGCCGATAGTTATGGTGACGATCTGATCAGTCCGTTGGGTGACGGCGGCCGTTATGGTGATGCCGCCGGAACCCGTAAACTTGATGGCGTTGCCCAGGAAGTTGAGAATGATCTGCTTGAGTCGGAGTTGATCGCCCATGAGACCGTCGGGAACATCGGATAAAATGTCGGTTTTGATCTCCAGCCCCTTAGTGAACGCCAGGGAAATCTGAGTTTTGACCACGTCCGCCATGGCTTCACGAAGACCGAACTGTTTATGTTCCAGCTCGATCTTGCCCGCCTCGATCTTCGAGAGATCCAGCACATCGTTGATCAGGCGAAGCAGATTCGAGGATGAGGTGGTGAGGGTATCAAGGTACTCCTGTTGCTCGTCGGATAGTTCCGTATACTGAAAAAGTTGCGTCATGCCGATGATCCCGTTCATGGGAGTGCGGATTTCGTGGCTCATGTTGGAGAGAAACTCGCTCTTGGCCACGTTGGCGGCTTCGGCGGCCCTACGCGCCTCATCAAGCTCGCGTTCATACCTCTTCCGTTCGGATATGTCGTGGAGGATACCCACGGCATGCCACGCATCGTTGAGAAATACCGCCGACAACGACACGGAAACGGCAATCTCGAGACCGTCTTTTCTTAGGGTGTAGACATCGCGGCTCTTACCGATGGCATCACCTTCTCCTGTGCTGAGGAATCCGGGATACGCTGCGTGAAAGTTGGTATGGTAACGTTGAGGAACCAACAGATCGTGGAGGTTTTTACCGATCGCCTCCGCGGGTGTGTAGCCGAGAATCTGCTCGGCTGCCGGGTTCCAATGTGTGATGGAACCCCGGTGATCCATCATCAGGATGGCGTCATGGGCATAATCGGTTATGCAACGCAGCTTGTTCTCACTACCCCGCAGCTGCTCTTCCGCCTGTTTCCGTCCAGTGATATCACGGGCGATCCCCCGCATTCCCGTGTGTGCGCCATGAAAACCGAACACGGGAACAGCGCCCACCTCCACGACAATTCGCCGGCCGTCCCGGCGTCGGATGGGGAATTCCAAGGAGTCAAAGGGCAATCGCGTGGCGATGGCGTCAAACAGCCGCGTACCGGCTTCCTCCGCTTCCTCTTCCGGGAAGAGGCCGACGGCGCTCTTGCCGATAAATTCATCGGGCTGATACCCCGTGATTTCTCGGAAGTTGGGACTGAGGTAGAGAAAGCGCCCCGCTCCATCAAGTTCCCAGATGCAGTCGCTGGTACTCTCCACCAGCGCACGGTACTTCTCTTCGCTCGCTTTCAGCTCCGTGGTGCGATCCTCCACCCTCTGCTCCAGCTCGCTGTTCAGTTCACTAAGTTCCAACTCATTTTGTTTCTGCCTGGTGATGTCCGAGGCGACCCCCTCCATCCGCCGGGGCGAACCATCCTCGCCGTAGTAGAACTGACCCTTGGCGGATATCCAGCGCACCGAACCATCAGGTCGATGTATTCTGAATTCGGCGTCATACTCGCCGTCGCTCTTCATGGCGTTATGAATCGTCCGGTGGGCGTCATCCCGATCCTCCGGAAGGAGCAGGGCAAGCCAGTTTTCATAGCTCGGCTCCAGCTCCGGCGGAACTCCGTAAATGATACGAAAGGCGTCACTCCAGAGGACCACGCCCGATGCGACATTCCAATGGAATGCGCCCAACTTGGCGGCGGACAGCGCCAGACGGAGCTTCTCCTCCACCGCTTGTTTTGCGGTGACCAGCGCCAGCTCCCCCTCGGTCTCCGCTTTCTCACGCAGGAGCTTATTGTAGAGATAGACGCCGATAGCCAGGAGGAGGAGGCTTACCAGGGTTATCGCCAGCAGGGATTGCCATTGCCGCCAGCGGAGTTGTGCAATCTCCTGGGAGGAGACATGAGTAACCAGCTTCCACTGCTCGGCCGCCTTGGCGGGACCCGCTTTCAGCGCAGCGGTGTCCACCGTTATCCAACTCCAGAGACCGCTTGATACCAGGATCTGCCCGGATTGTTGAGCCGAGATGTTCGCCCATTCGGCAGGGTGCTGCTTGGCCAGGGTGGTCTCCCGCCCCAGCATGAAGCCCCAGGCATCCTCCGGTTTCGGTGTCATCAGCCGGTAACCCGCCGGATTCAGGAGCATGCATTCCCCACCGTTACCCGTCATGACATGCCGGCCAAGTTCTTCCAGGATAGCTGCGGCGCGCAGGTTGGCCACGAAAAGTCCCTGGTCGCGACCCGCCACCACCGGCAGACGGATCGCCATCCTCACCGTCGGTTTGTGGGGAACTTCCAGGAGACCTCTCTCGATATTAAGATCGATGCGCGACTGGTAGATCCGGCCCGACGGGAGACGGATCGCCTCCTTGTAATAGTAACTGTCCGACTTGTCCTGCAATTCCTTCTGCGCTACCACGACCGGTTCGCCTCCGTGTCGTTCGACCCGAACCCGCTCCATCCCGCCGGCGTCCAGCCAGCTGACCTGATCATAGACAGGGTTGCGGTACATGAGGGTCTGCAGCTGTTCACCCATCCCTGCCTTCGTCGCTCCGTCCGAAGCCGCGAAGGCGCGGTTGATGGCCGGTTCGCGCATCATCCCCCGGAGGTGGTCCAACGGCTCCATCAGGGCTTCCACCAGAACCTCGGACCCGTGAGCCAGTTGCGCTGAGTGGGAAGCCTTCAGTTTGTCCAGTTCGGAATCAGTCCGGGTGACTCCGACGCCGACCGTGACCAGTGAGACTAAACTTGCCATGGGCAGATATCGTACGAAAAAGCGTTTCACTGGGTTCTCCTCCAAGCATCAACACGTTCCGGCCGGGTGACATGGCGCATGATCGGACTATACAGAGCTGTCATTAATTGTACAACCTACAATCGGGTGTTCCGTATGCTCGTTGTTTCGAGAGCATGTACCGTCTGTTTCTGATAGGTCTATAGTTGTTATCGGGAATCAAACCCGTTGTTTTTTTTGTGTCGAACGGTTAAAGGAGCAGCTGAGAGCGGAATTCTGCATTTCCTTGATCATTATGGGATATTTGCGGTAAACTCACCATGAAAATCAATAATTAAACAGGAAGTATCCAGGATGCTCTCCCTCAGCATACCCGATTCGGTGCTTCACTCCCTGAAGTTACCCGAAAAGACTTTACAACATGACCTCATGCAACTACTCTCTCCATTGTCTTGCCGCCTTTCTGTTGTTGTTATGGGTACATGGTAATGTGTCGATAATTGCGGAAAGGAATGTAAAAGTTGTGAACGGAGGAGAACGACAATGAGAACTAGACTGTATAATTTTTTGGAAGGGGCAAAGACCATATTGAATCTGTTACCGGAAGAACCGCCGCCGATGCCCACACCACGTTATCAACGTTTCGCCACTGATGCCGAAGCACTGGCTTCTGATTGGCAAGCGGTAGGCGACGATATGCGGAAAGCCATGGGGATGATGGACGATGAAATCAACAAAAGCCGTCATTAAACGGCAGCACACGCAGGCAGTTCATTTTCAGCAACAGTTTCATTCCGGTCCGCTGCCGTCTCCTGTCGACCTAGAGCACTACAATGCTATCCTGCAAGGCGCCGCTGAACGTATTCTTGTCATGGCCGAAGAGCAAGCCAAAGAAAGGCATGAGCTTAATCGCCGTGACATGAACAACAACACCAAGCTAATGGAGTTGCACTTACAGCCAACACCTATCTTTGTGGTGACCATACATGCGAGATCATAACCTGCATCAAGGATTAGATATCGGGCACGTAGTGTTCCCGCCAAAATCCACCGTTCGTATCGACGATACAACTCTTCAGCAGTTGCGTCGCGAAGGACTTGAGATTCGTCGTTCCATCGAAAGGAGCGCCGCAACCATGTTTAAAGCATCTTCAAGCGAATCCAGTACAAGGATGAAATGACATCTCAATTACTTGAAATTCGGTGTATTCCGTTTTCCAAAGAAGCCCTGCTGACAGAAATCAGCAGGGCTTCTTTGGGTGAGGGAGGTACGGAGCCGACCCAGGTAAGGTATCTTGGTTCATATCTGACACATCCCGAACTACAGGCAAGAACCATACTGATTGAAGCGCCGTATCAGGCTCCGGTGGATCTCCTGCGCCGATGATGCGGCATTATACCAATCAATGCCCGCAAGGCGTTGTTCACAGCTTCGGTGTCGGGAAAATATTCCCTCACATCTCTGTCAAGTAGAACCGCGGCCTTGTCCGGAATAAATTTTTGCACGGATACGGCGCCATCTTCCCGGGTAATCTTGACGGTATGCCCCTGACGATAGCTCTTTGCATGCTTCCCGCGAATTCCGGAGGAAAAGTCCATCGGTTTTATCTCTTCGGTATTAATGTTCTTCATATGAGTTCCTTTCAACCGGCAAAGCGCAACGTGCGCTGATAATCCTGATGGAAGCTCGTCGTTCTGTATAGGAAATCACCAGCACTCTTCCTTTTTCCGACATGCCGATATCTACGAATCGCTGCTCCGTATCAGAGTGATCCGAATCGGCAACGGTAATGGAAAGCGGATCACCGAAGATTGTACGCGCCTCTGAAAAACTTACACCATGTTTTTTCAGATTCGCTATTGACTTCCTGTCATCCCATTCAAATGTCATTGGACTCTTCTCCAAAAAGCCGAGAATTTGAAACTCAAATATATACAAATTCCGGATTTTCTACAACGCGAATGGTATCCGTTGTTCATTCTTTCGGTTCGCGACACGTAAGTTGGGGTTAGGCACGAACCCCAACCTACACACTGTCACACGCAACGTCCCCTCTCCCCTCGTGGGAGAGGGACAGGGTGAGGGGCAAATCCCATAAGATAAGACAATGACCATAGTGTTAAAAAGCAGGCAATTAGACATAATTGCACCGTTATTTCGAAATAAAAATTCCTGTTTTTAGGCGTTTCGGCGATGCTGTTTCGTTATAATTCAGCGACTTATACCACAACTTCGGCATGCCGAAGTTGTGGTAATTGAGTTTTTGGAAGCATCTCTCGACCGACTTCATGCACGATGTTCCGCATACCTCTTGTTCCCAAGCTCCGGCTTGGGAACATTTTTGATAATGTTGGGGTTCACGATGAGGCTGTTCACCCCAACCTACACACGATGTTCCGACTTGAAGTTGTTTCGATAGCATTTACCGTCTGTTTCTGCTAGGTATAGCATGGGTTTCGGAAGTCGAACCCGTTGTTTTATCCAGTGGAACTATCGAAGGAGCAGGTGAGCACGGAATGCCAACGCTACACTGGATCGGAAAAGAAAAGGTCGTCAAACATCACCACGAGGTTCCCTTCAAGATCCTGCAACGAGAGTATATTCATACCGCCCCGGAAGGGACCCCTGCCAACTCCACCGGTAATCGTATCATTCATGGTGACAATCTTGAGGCATTGAAGGCTTTGCTCCCGGAGTTCGAGGGGCGGGTGAAG
>CAIUUR010000183.1 GCA_903902345.1 uncultured Geobacteraceae bacterium
CCTTGAGCGGGATTACAGCTATGTGGCCAAGATCAAGCTCAAGATCAGCGAGCTGTCAACGAACTACGGTGAAAGGATCTTTGCCGATTGGCTGACGACGGAGAAAATTATCACCTCACCAGGTTACCGGTTTCCGAGTCATATCACGCCCAGCCTGACCGGGCCGACCATTGCCCGGACTCTGTATATGTCGGAGAAAAAGGCCAACGGTTTCGAAGAGCGCGCCATCAACGACATCGCCAACCTGCCGAACATTCAATTCTGGCATAAGAACATCGAAAAAACCGGATTCAGGATCAACGGGTTTATCAACCACTACCCGGACTTTATCATCAAAACCAAGTCAGGGAAGATCATCATTCTGGAAACCAAGGGTGATGACCGGGACAACTCCGATTCGGTTCGCAAGCTCAAATTGGGTAACGCCTGGGAGAAACAGGTGGGACGGCAGTTTCGCTATATGATGGTATTTGATAACAAGCCGATTGATGGGGCACATAAACTTGCTGATGCGTTGGGGTTGTTGGGACAGTTGTAGCACGTGAAGACGAAACGAGGGAGTGCTGGTGGAGCTTGCGATGTGTGGTGATCCCTACGGCTCCGGATACTCTCCCAGAGCGCGGAGGGTCTCCGCCAGTTCAAAGGAGGCTATGGTGAAGAACCGCTCCAGGACCCGCGGGGTGAGGGTCGGAGGGGCAAGGGGGATGGAGAGCCGGTAGATGAAATCCAGGAGGGAGTCCTGGCGGTTTTCCTCCAGGAAGAGGGTTCCGTACTGGTGTACCGGCGCATAGAGGAAAGCGTCCTCCATGACCGAGTCATCCTCGCTGAAGAAGGGAAGCACCATTTCCAGGGCAAGGCAGAGCCCCCCCTGGAGATCCCGGGAGACGAAGAGGAGCACTTCGTCTTTGTTTTCTCCGCCGTACTGGTCGTGGTAGGGGCAGACCGTCCCGGCGGGAAGGACCATCAACTTGCCGTGGAGGGGGTCCAGGCCGTGGGGCCACCCTTTCTCCAGCAGAAACCGTTCGACGACGGTGTACGCCCTGGCAATCCCCCGTTCCAGATCCTGGTAGAACAGGGCACGAAACTCATCGCAGTTGGCCAGAAGCTCTTCCAGGGGAAGGTACTCCGTCTCGGGATCCTTACGGGGGGGGCGTTGCTTGTCCGGATTGTTGACCACGAGGCGCAGATTGGGTCGAGGCCGTTCATCCTTCTCCTTGGACATGACTCGCTCCTACGTTCGCAAACATCACAACAGCTACGTTCTGTGTACCATATCCCGCCGATTATGGCAAACCATTCAGCCCGCAGTATTCAGCACGCCCCACCGCCAGTACTCCGTCCAACTTGAATTTTCAGTAAGGACCCGGTGTAACTTTTTTAAAAGATCTCATTTCCGTTACTGCTTTCCTCTGCGGACCTCGACGTCCTCTGCGATGGAAATCCCGTATCACCGACGAGAGGGAGTTTGACCGTCACCGTGGTTCCCACACCAACGCTGCTCTCCAGCTGGAGTTCTCCGCGATGTTTGGCGATGATGTCGCGGGAGACGCTCAAACCAAGCCCCGTCCCCTGTCCCACATCCCTGGTCGTGAAGAACGGCTCGAAAATCTTCTCTCTCAGTTCGGCGGGGATACCGTGGCCGTTGTCGGCAATTTGACGTAGACGAACGTAGCATCATGCCAGCTGCGCAGCGTAATCCGGCCCGGAGGAGTGAGTGCCTGACAAGCATTCATCGACAGGTTCACGAAAACCTGATTCAGCTCGCCGGGGTGGCAGGGGATACAGGGGAGCGTAGCGTACCTTCGCTCCAGCTCCACCTGTTTCAGTTCATGGGTCAGGACGCTGAGAGTGCTCTCCAGACAGTCTGTCAGATCGGTCTCTTCGTATTCCGGTGTATCCACCCGGGAAAACCTCTTCAGTTCCCGTAATTCAAGCGGCGGTAGCGCTTGAAAAGCCTTTGATGACATGACAATGATTCAAAGATGAAACCGCTCAAAACGCGGGCAGGATGCCCGCTCTCCCAGGA
>CAIUUR010000184.1 GCA_903902345.1 uncultured Geobacteraceae bacterium
GATGAGGAGGTAACCGATGATGGCGTCCTGGGCGTCGCGGAGAGCCGTGACGGAGACCACCGCCGGGAAGCGACTCCCGTCTTTGCGGATGTAGGTCAGCTCGTAGATATCCTCGATCCCTCGGGAGGCCTTGAAGACTAGAGCCTCGAACCCCGGCGTTATGGGGGTATCCAGTTCGCTGCTCAGCGCCTGGGCCCGGGCGATGACCTCCTGGGGATCGGAGATGTCCGCCGGAGTGATCTTGTTCATCATGTCGGCTGCCGCGTACCCCAGCATCCGTTCCGCTCCCACGTTGAAAATCTGGATGACCCCCTTGGCGTCGGTGGCGATGCTGGAGAAGTTGGCACTGTTGAAAATGGCGCTCTGCAGCGCCCCCGCCTTGAGGAGCGCCTCTTCCGCTTGCTTGCGCGCGGTGTTGTCGGTGCCGATGAGGAGGTAGCCGATGATGGCGTCCTGGGCGTCGCGTAGGGCCGTGACGGAGACCACCGCCGGGAAGCGGCTCCCGTCTTTGCGGATGTAGGTCAGCTCGTAGATATCCTCGATCCCCCGGGAGGCCTTGAAGACCAGGGCTTCGAACCCCGGCATGATCAGGGTCCCCAGTTCGCTGCTCAGCGCCTGGGCGCGGGCGATGACCTCCTGGGGGTCGGAGATGTCCGCCGGGGTGATCTTGTTCATCACGTCGTCGGCTGCGTACCCCAGCATCCGTTCCGCTCCCACATTGAAGATCTGGATGACCCCCTTGGCATCGGTGGCGATGTAGGAAAAGTTGGCGCTGTTGAAAATGGCGTTTTGCAACGTCCCCGACTGCAGCAGTGATTCTTCCTGGATCTTAAGGAGCCGTTCCGTTTCCAGTCGGATCAGATTCTTGAGCCGACGCTCCGTCTCCCGATGGAATAAATAGGCAAAGAGCAGAGTGAGCAGGAGAGAGAGGAGGCCGGCGGCGATGATGACGGTAAGGATGCGCCCCATCTCCTCTTGGAACTCCGCTTCGTGCTGCGCCAGGAGGGAGCTGCTGTCGTGGGCCGCCTCGTACTGCTTCCGGAGCGTACTGTCAACGGGGGGTGAAGAGCCGTTCCCACCGCCTTGAAAGGCTCTCAGTTGGGAGAGCAAGGCATCCGCGCTGCGCAGCGCCACGGCGTATTTGCGACTCTCCGCCGCTGCCCGGATCTGCCCGAAAATCGAAAACGATACCGCCGCCGCCAGGGAAAGGAGGAGGGCTGTACCCACAAGGGATGCGATTATTTTGCGTTTGGATTTCATGATGTTGTCTCCTTGCGGTATCCGGGCCTGTTCAGATGATTCAAACCGCTGCCACCGGAGTTCGGGGGAGTTTCACCGTGAAGGTGGTTCCGATGCCGACAACGCTCTCCACCAGAAGCTCTCCGTTATGTTTTTTTATGATTTCGTAGGAGGTGTTGAGCCCCAGGCCGGTCCCCTGTCCCACATCCTTGGTCGTATAGAAGGGGTCGAAGATCCTGTGTTGAATTTTTTCGGGGATACCGCTCCCGGTGTCGCTCACCGAGGCATACACGAAATGGTTGTCATGTCGGCTCCTCAGGACGATCTCTCCCGGCGGAGTTATCGCCTGACCGGCGTTGACCAACAGCTGGAGAAAAACCTGGTTCAATTGGCCGGGATGACAGAGCACCACCTGGTCCGATTCGTACTCCTTCCGGATGGTTGCCACCCTGCTCAACTCGTTGAAACAGATGGAGAGGGCGCTTTCCATACAGGAACTGAGCTTCATCGCTTCATACTCCCGCCGGTCCACCCGGGAAAAACTCTTCAGATCACTGACGATCTTTGCGACCCGCGCCGCTCCGCTCAATGACTCGTTGATCAGATCGATGCCGTCTGCCAGGATTTTATCAATCTCCAGAGTGTTTCTGCTGCCCGTCATGTCCTCCCGGGTGGAGTGGGAGAGGGTACCGGCGTCGCTTGCCTGTCGGATCTCGTCGAACTGGATTATCTGGCCGAAATACTCGGCCAGGACCCCCAGGTTGGAGGAGATGACCGCTAGGGGAGTATTGATTTCATGGGCCATGCCCGCCGCCAGTTGGCCGACGGATGCCATTTTTTCACTCCGCATGAGCGCCTGATCCTTGAGCAGTAGCTCCTCCTGGTTCTTCTTCTCCTGGGTGATGTCCTGCATGGCGAGGAGAATGCGGCGTGAGCCGATATCGTTGTTTAAAATCTGTCGCGCGTTGAGGAGGATACTCTTGTGCCCGATACCGGGGAATTCATGCTCCACTTCATAGCCGTTGAACACCGTGTCGTGGGGGAGTATTTCTTCAAAGAGGGTTCGGAGCCGGGGTATGTCCCACTGCCCGTTCCCCAGGTCATGGATGAACTTCCCCAAGGTTTCCCGTGGGGTGACCTTGAAGGTGTCGTAGAAACTGGAATTGGCGGTGAGGATTTTCAGGTCGGAATTAAGCACCACCAGTGGTTCCCGAACGGTTTCCACGATATTTTCGGCATATTGCCGGGCATCCTGGATATCCGTCACCATCTGTTCCAGGTGTTCGTTCTGCCGGCTGAGACGCTGTTGCAGGGAGCGTAGTCTCAGGTGGGTTTTCACGCGGGCGTATACCTCTTCCAGCTGGAAAGGTTTGGTTACGTAGTCCACCCCCCCCACGCGGAATGCTTTCACCTTATCCATGGTTTCATCCAGCACGCTCATGAAAATGACGGGGATCTCTTGCAGCAACTCATCGCTCTTGAGGAGTTCGCAGAGTTCGTAGCCGTTCATCTCCGGCATATTGACATCCAGCAGGATCAGGTCGGGGAGTTCTGCTCGGGCGGCCTGCAGTGCCAGTTTGGCGCTGAGAACCGGTCTTGCGTGGTAACCTTGCGTCGTGAGCATTCGGGTGAGAAGGAGGACATTGGCCGGTGTGTCATCCACGATGAGGATGTTCGGGGGTTTTTGTTCTGCATTGTCAGTCATGGCCTGTTACCTCTCGCATTCTGCTGTGCCGCCATCAACTACGTTGCGGGGGTAATTTTGGCTTGAGTAAATATTTGAAATTCAATGGCTTTTGTTTTGAGGTCAGATCATCGACCATACGCTTAATCTCGCAGAAAGCACGACAATACTGACTATTATTGAAAATGAGGTGAGTTCCGGGTCGGAAGGTGGGGGAGGGGAGGGTTATCTTCTCTCCAGTTCCAGCAGGGCGGCTTTGCGGAGCAGACCCCCGGCGTATCCGGTGAGCGAACCGTTGGCCCCCACCACGCGGTGGCAGGGGATGATGATGGTCAGAGGATTATGCCCCACGGCGCCCCCCACCGCCTGGGGACAGGGGAGGGGAGGGGGGCGAAGCAGGGCGAGTTGTTGCGCCAGGGCGCCATAGGTGGTGGTGGCGCCGAAGGGGATGGTCCGGAGCAACTCCCAGACCGCTTGGCGAAAGGGGGTCCCTTGGGGAGCCAGCGGCAGGTCGAAGAGTTGACGCTCTCCTCTGAAATAGGCCTCCAGTTGTTCCTCCAGCGCCGTGAACAACGGGAGATCGGGGGCGTGCCGCCACTCTTCGTCCGGACGGGGGAGGAATTTCTGGTCCGTAAACCAGAGGCCGGCTACTGCTCCCCTTTCGGCAAGGGCGATCATCTCTCCCAGCGGTGATGGGATGTTCCGGTAATACTTTGCGCTGTTCATGGGCGCCACCTTTCCGCCCCATGGGGTCGGGGCGTCATCCTCCCTGATTCTTACCATGGATGGCTCTCCGAAGGGAAGAATTTGTCCTTAGGCAAACGTTTTCGAAGTTGAGGGGGCAGGGGGGAGAGGTGACGAATTGGGGGTTGTTCAGCTTCGAGTATTTGGATTATACTGAAAAAACGAGTGGCGGGTGTTCCGGCGTGAAAGGTTCGGAGGAGACGTTTCGTTTGCGGAGCGAGGGTGATGTCGGCGTAAGTTTGTGCAATGAACGGGTATAGATATGAAAGAGCGGTCTTTTATCGTCATGGGAGTCACCGTCGCTGCCGCCGCCATAGGTATAATCAGCTTGGCGCGGCATGAAACTGTAGTCATACGGTTTGTTTTACCGGGTTTGGCGCTGGTTATCGTCTCGGCGGTACTGTCATATGTCATGCGGCATGGCGCGAGTAACTCGTGGTACGGAATAAGTAAAAGAGATTATTATAAAAAAAGCGGGAAGCAGAAGTGCGGTGATCTCCCCTCGAGCTCAAATCCGCTGGACATATTGTTGCAGTTGCCAAAAGAGTACATCGTCATACATCACTATGAGAGAAACGGTTTGGATTTGGAGTACGTCGTTATCGGGCCCACCGGAATTTTTATCCTAGACAGCAACGGCATCAGAGGGAGCATCGATGTCGCCGGGGATCATCTGATCCTCGACGGCAAGCATGCCGTGGATAAAGCAGTAGAAAAAGTAAAAAGGAGCGCCCGGCGGATGGGGAATGATTTCAAGACGTTCAATGCGAGAAAGAATTTGCTGAAGGCGGTACTCTGTTTTCCCCACGCCGCCGTAAAAGGCGCGTCCGGAAAAATCTTCAGTGACGTCCTGGTGGCATCCGGGGATGATTTAATCGAAACGATACAAGGACATCCTCAGCTTCTTGATGCCGCGGACATCGTGGGAATTTGTTCCTATCTGAAGAAAAATGCGAACTACGCGAGTTGCAGAGAACTAAGGTCAAAAGGGGAAATAGCATGAAATTCAGGTTCAGCCCGTTTCTCCTGACCCTATGGCTCTTCGCCCTCTCTGCGAGTGCCACTCCGACCCCGGCGGAGCAGTTCGACTTTCTTCTTTCCCAGGTGCGCAGCTGCAACAGCTCCATGACCGGAGGGAAGGCATATTTTTACGACGCCGGGAGTACCACGCTGAAGCCTGTCTGCCTTGACCCCCACTGCGCCACACGGGCCGCCAATCCCTACACTCTGGACGGCAACGGCATGGCGCCGCTGTACGGACGGGGACTCTATCGAGTGGTTATCAAGGACGCCGGCGGCATTTGTTTCGAACGGGACAACGTCGCCATCGGCGGCGACGCCTCGTACCTGAACGTAGATGATTACCCCACGGTGACGCAGGCCGATGTCGCGGCCACGACGTCAGGTAAGGAGCTTCGGCTTAACTCCAGCATCACGCTATCTGCTTCAACCACGCTCGGCGCAACGGTGAAAATCAGCCCGGGAGTCATCATTACGGTACCCAACGGCATAACGTTGACCATCAACAGCCCGTTCAACAATGGACTGAATTGGTGCTTCAGGTGTACGGGAACAGGTAAAGTGCTCTTCACTTCCGTCACGGAGGTGTTTCCGGAATGGTGGGGCGCCAAGGCTGATTGGAATGGTGTTGTTGGGACAAACTCTTCGTCAGCGTTGTCGGCCGCCGCGGCAACTGGGCAACCGGTCAGGTTCGCAAAGGGGGCATACTATTTCACCTACCCTGTCACCTTTCATTCCTCATCCACCACAAACAGTATGTTTACCGGCGCGGGGATGTCTAATACTCAACTGATCTATCGCGGGCCGGCGGGTACTCATGCGTTTGAGGCTGCCATCGATACTGCGACAAATCCTGGAGATGCCAACTGGCCGGGACGGGCAGTGTTCTCCGACTTCTCGATCAACGGTGTCGGTACCGGAGGTAATCTGGGGCGTGACGCTACTACCGGGGGTATTTACGCCGCTAATACTAACAGCTCCCAGCTGGTGAATATTCCGCATTACTCCTTCAATCGTGTGCGTTTATACGGGCTTACTGTCGGGGTACAGGTAGAAGGCTACGGTCATATTTTTACCGACTGTATTGCTGAAGCATGTGGGATTGGTTATGAGATAACTCATCCGGAACAGGTGTCGCTGAATGGGTGCTGGGCAAATTATTGCGGAATCGGTTTGCAATCTAATATTAGAAAAGCTCATTTTGGCCATACATTTATAATTCAAGGCGGGGCTTATCAACGGTGTAATATCGGAATTCAATTAGGTAATGTGCTCGAGGCAACAATAAACACATACTTTGAGTTAAATAATGTGTCTGATATTGTTTTGGGTAATCCGTCATCACCACGAGGATATGAATACTCGACTAAAAACGTAACTATCGCAGGCAACTTTAACTCATCATCAGGGATAGGGCCGAATATCGACTGTTATTCCACTGTTGGCGCAAAGATAGCATTTCACAGTTTCGGGAGCACAAAGAGTAACGCGCCATTAGTCCGTACCAGCGGTTGGTCGAAATACATAGACGTAGAATATAACCCCGAGGAATTGCCAAAGGGGAATGTCGAACCCTTTGACTTCCGCAATGAAAGTGCGCTTACTTCCATAGCGAGGCAACAAGGTTCAGGGGAAAAATCCAAAATCCCGACGCTGGCCAGCCCATACAGTGCCAGTGACCCGCTGCTTGTATACTACAAAACGCAACGGGACATGGTGAGGGTTCAGGGTAGCGTTATTTCCGGTGCGGGGGGATCATCTCAAATATTTGTATTGCCTGCGGCGTATAAGCCGGCGTACACACAGACATTTCCCTGTGTGTACTATAAAGCGGGATGGCATAGCACCTTTGTGCAAATCAAGGCTGATACGTTGGAGGTTTACTGGAATGAGGCAGTGTCTGGCGCAACTCTGTATATAACCGCTGATTTTAGGACGTATGCCTCAGGTGTAAACTAAACAGCCATGAGCAACTCGATCTGCACCGTACCATGCTCTTTCGACAGCAATACAAAAAAGCACCCACCAGTTAAGGTAAGTGCTTTTTTTTATTGGTGGACGCCATTGGGATCGAACCAATGACCTGCCGATTAAGAGTCGGCTGCTCTACCAACTAAGCTAGGCGTCCAGGATGTTAAAAGGGGACGGACATTGCCCGTCCCCCTTGGTGTAAATGGTGAGCCGCGTTGGGATCGAACCAACGACCACCTGATTAAAAGTCAGGTGCTCTACCTACTGAGCTAGCGGCTCGCTTGCAAACGAATCAACTTTTTAGACTATTTTTCCGTTTTCGTCAAGAACTTTTTACATCGCAGGCAAATTTTCCGAATTGTTTAGAACTTGGCCAACAGCGGCACGATGAGAAGAGAGACGATGTTAATGATCTTGATCATGGGGTTGACGGCCGGGCCGGCGGTGTCCTTATAGGGGTCTCCCACGGTGTCACCGGTAACAGCGGCCTTGTGGGCGTCACCACCCTTGCCGCCGTGATGACCGTCCTCTATGTATTTCTTGGCGTTATCCCAGGCGCCCCCCCCCGTGGTCATGGAGATTGCCACGAAGATACCGGTGACGATGGTCCCCACGATGACCCCTCCCAAGGCCTTGGGGCCCAGGGTGAAGCCGACGATCACCGGCGCCAGGATCGGAATCAGACCGGGAATGACCATCTCTTTCAGGGCGGTCTTGGTGACGATGTCGACGCACGCCGCGTAGTCAGGTTTACCGGTTCCTTCCATGATTCCCTTGATTTCACGGAACTGGCGACGGACCTCCACGACTACCGCTCCGCCTGCTTTTCCTACCGCTTCCATGCATTGTGCGGCGAAGTAGTAGGGGAGCATGCCGCCGATAAAGAGACCGACGATGATGTAGGGATCGGAAAGATCGAATTTGATGATTTCCTTCCCCGCGAGCTGCAGGGCATGATTCAGTTCGTCCACGTAGGAGGTGAAGAGGATGACGGCGGCCAGACCGGCTGAGCCGATGGCGTATCCCTTGGTGACGGCCTTGGTGGTGTTCCCCACGGCATCCAGCGGATCGGTGACGGCACGCACGGAGTCGTCCAGTTCGGCCATCTCGGCGATGCCGCCGGCGTTGTCGGTGATAGGGCCGTAGGCGTCCATGGCGACGACGATGCCGGTGAGGGAGAGCATGGAGACGGCGGCGATGGCGATGCCGTAGACCCCGGCGCACTGGAAGGCTACGATGATGCCGGCGGCAATGACGATCACCGGGGCGGCGGTGGCCTTCATGGAGACCCCCAGGCCGGCGATGACGTTGGTGCCGTGGCCGGTGGTGGAGGCCTGGGCGATATGCTGCACCGGACCGTATTCGGTGGAGGTGTAATATTCGGTGATCCAGAAGATGGCGCCGGTGACGACCAGGCCGACGATGGCGGAGATGAAGATGTTCATGGTGCTGAAGTTCTGTCCGGCGGCGTTGGTCAGCCCTTCCGGAAACATCCGGACCGTGACGCCGTAGAAGGCGGCGCAGGCGAGGACGCCGGAGACGATGAGCCCCTTGTACAGAGCCGTCATGATCTTGCCGCTACTCCCCAGTTTGACGAAGTAGGTGCCGATGATGGAGGCGATGATGGAGATTCCCCCCAGGATCAGCGGGTAGCTTACCGTGGCCGAGTTGCTGCTGAAAGTTATGGCGCCCAGGAGCATGGCGGCGATGAGGGTTACGGCGTAGGTCTCGAAGAGGTCGGCGGCCATGCCGGCACAGTCACCCACGTTGTCACCCACGTTGTCGGCGATGACTGCCGGATTGCGCGGGTCGTCTTCGGGGATGCCTGCTTCCACTTTTCCCACCAGGTCGGCCCCTACGTCGGCCCCCTTGGTGAAGATACCACCACCCAGACGGGCGAAGATGGAGATGAGGGAGCCGCCGAAGCCGAGACCCACCAGTTGGCTGACGACTTCCTTGACGGGCGCGCCAGGCATCAGTTTCAGAAGGATGAGATAGTAGCCGGCCACACCCAGAAGCCCCAGTCCCACGACGAGCATGCCGGTGATGGCGCCCCCCTTGAAGGCGACATTAAGCGCCTTGTGGATGCCTGACTTGGCAGCCTCGGTGGTTCGTACATTGGCGCGCACCGAGACGAACATGCCGATGAACCCCGTCAGCCCGGAGAAGAGTGCGCCCACGGCGAAGCCGACAGCGGTCTTGGCGCCCAGGGTCGCGAAGAGCGCCACGAACATGACCACCCCCACCAAGGCGATGATGGTGTACTGGCGCTTCATGTAGGCGCCGGCCCCTTCCTGAATCGCTGCGGCGATCTGCTTCATCCGCTCGTTTCCCTGGGGGAGCCCCAGGATCCACTGGGCCGTGATCAGACCGTAGGCCACTGCGGCCGCGGCACAGATCAGGGCAAAATAAATCGCGTACTGTTCCATTACATTCCTCCTCTTTTTATGCCTTCACTAAGGCTTGATCTTGCCGTTGAGAAAATGTGCTCACCCCCAGCGAGCGAGGCCGAAATAGTTACTGGAAAACCCCCCACTTGTCAACCGTAAATACGCCTTTATGGAGAACTTTTCCCCTCAGCGACACCGTTTTCGTGAGGATCCTTCCCCGGAATAGTCACCGGATAGCACTTGACACCGATTTCCGGTTGCAATAGTATTCTATTCGACAATCAACCCGGAGGAGGAGAGTATGAAACAATGGCGTTGTATCATCTGTGACTACATTCACGAAGGCCCGGAACCGCTGGATATCTGCCCGGAGTGTGGCGCGGGGCGCGAAAGCTTCGAAGAGGTTTAAGGCATGGCCGGAAGCAGCAGTTCCGGGAACTTGACCGAAGAAATCTGATCGGCGGGATTGACGCCTGTGGCGCGGGGGATTACCCTCGCGCCGCTTGCATTTTCTCCCCCGAATGGGTAAGCTGACGGCATGCGACTTCGGTATGGCGACAGTTCAGTTCCTTGCAGCATTCACTCCGGACGGCTCCTTGCCGTTGTCCGCGCCGACCCGTTACTGCCGGAGGGTTCTCCGGAAGAACTCATCCTGGCAGCCCTTGCCCGATGCGCCACTATCCTGGCAACGTTCACCCCCGGCCAGCGAGTTGTCATCGTGACTTCGGATATTACCCGTTATACCGGTAGCGAGCTGTATCTTCCCCTTCTCGTGGATGAACTGAACCGCCGTGGAATTCCCGACCGGGATATTACCATCATAATCGCCCTGGGGATTCACCGGAAACAGTCCGAACGCGAGCATAAGAAGATCGTCGGCGCCCTCCATGGCCGGATCACCGTCCTGGATCACGATTGCGACGACCCGGGGAAGCTGGTCTCCCTGGGAATGACGACCAATGGTATCGACGTGCTGATCAATCGCACCGCGGCGGAGGCCGACAGGCTGATTCTTTCGGGGACCATCGGCTTTCACTACTTTGCCGGCTTCGGCGGCGGCAGGAAGGCGCTCCTGCCGGGGATCGGGGGACGCGCCTCCTGTCTTGCCAGCCACTTCACCGTACTCCATCCGGATCCGGGAGGGGGACGGCACCCCCTGGCTACGGTGGGGGTCCTGGATGGCAACCCGGTGCATCAGGCGCTTTGTGAGGCGTGCGCCCTGGCGGAGCCTGATCTGATCCTCAACACGGTCCTGGACCCGGATAAAAAGATCATCGCCGTTTTTTCCGGGGAGTGGGACCGTGCCCACCGGGCCGGGTGCCGTTTTTACGGAGAGCAGTTCACCTATCTTCTGAGTCGGCAGGCCGACCTGGTCGTTGCCTCCTGTGGCGGCTATCCCAAGGATATCAACCTGATTCAGGCCCACAAGGCCATGGAGTACGCCAGTCGGGCGCTGAAAGAGGGGGGGGTGATGATTCTGCTGGCCGCCTGCGGTGACGGCTACGGAAATCCCACCTTTTTTAACTGGTTCCGGCATCGGGAGCTGGCAGAGTTCGAGGCGGCGCTTCGAGCCCGCTACGAGATCAACGGCCAGACTGCTTATGCCCTCTTGGACAAAGCCAAGCGGTTTCGGATCATTCTGGTCTCCCACCTGCCGCCGGAGGAGGTGAGAACTCTCTCCATGATTCCGGCAGGGACTCTGGAGGAGGCGATGACCATCGCGGCGGAGCTGTTGCCGGAAGAGTACACTGCGTATGTCATCCCCGAAGCGGGAACGGTGTTGCCGGTGTTAAAACCGGGTTAAAACCGGGTTAAAACCGGTTCAAGGTTCAGGGTTTAAGGTTAAACCTCGACCCTCGAACCTCGAACCTTGAACATCGACCCCCGAACCTTGAACCTTGAACGAGGTGAACATGCTCGCTCCACATATCGTTACAGAACTGAAGAAGCTCCTGGGCCCGGCAAACGTGGCCACCGACCTCCAGGATCTTATCTGCTACGGCTACGACGCCACCCAGATGGAGTTTCTCCCCGATGCGGTGGTTCATCCGGCCGGTCCCGAAGAGGTCTCCCTGGTGCTGAAGTTGGCCAACCGGGAACAGATCCCCGTTTTTCCCCGGGGTGCGGGGAGCGGCTTCACCGGCGGCGCACTTCCCAAGGGTGGGGGGATCGTCCTCGTCACCACCCGGATGAACCGGATCTTGAGGATCGACACCGAGAACCTCATCGCCGAGGTGGAGCCGGGGGTGGTCACCGACGATTTCCAGCAGGCAGTGGAAAAGCTCGGCCTCTTCTATCCGCCGGACCCCGCTTCTCTGAAGTTTTCCACCCTGGGGGGAAACGTGGCCGAAAACGCCGGCGGTCCCCGCTGCATCAAATACGGCGTCACCCGGGATTTCGTCATGGGACTGGAGGTGGTGCTCCCCACCGGCGAGATCATCCGGACCGGCACGGAGACCTACAAGGCGGTGGTGGGGTATGATATGACCCGGCTCCTCTGCGGCTCCGAGGGGACCCTGGGGGTGATCACCAAGATCATCTTCAAGCTCCTCCCCCTCCCCGAGGCGAAGAAGACCATGCTGACCATCTTTGACTCCATCGACGGCGCCGCCAGGGCGGTCTCCATCATTATCGGCGCCCGGATTATCCCCACCACCCTGGAGTTTATGGATTACGCCACCCTTCAGTGCGTGGAAAAACGTTACAATCTGGGGATTCCCCCCCAGGGGCGGGCGGTGCTCATCATCGAGGTGGACGGCGACCGGGATTTGATAGAGAAACAGGCAACGAGAATTCAGGAACTCATCGCCCCCCTGGGATTGGTTCAGTGCAAGGTGGCCAAGGATGCCGCCGAGTCCGAGGCGCTCTGGCGGGTGCGGCGCCTGGTCTCCCCCACGTTGCGGGAGATAAACCCGACCAAGTACAATGAGGATATTGTCGTCCCCCGGAGCAAGGTTCCCGATGTCATCCGGCAGATCGAGCGGATTCAGAGCAAGTACGACATTCCCATCGTGAACTTCGGCCATGCGGGCGACGGCAACATCCACGTTAATGTGATGATCGATAAGGATATTCCGGGGATGGAAGAGAAGGCCCACCGTGCGATCCGGGAGGTCTTTCAGGCGGCGCTGGATCTGAACGGCACCATGTCCGGCGAGCACGGGGTCGGTCTCGCCAAGCAGCCATACATCTCCATGGAGCTGTCGCCGGTGCAGATTGCCACCATGAAGTCCATCAAGCATGCACTGGACCCCAACAACATTCTCAATCCGGGGAAGATGTTCCCGTAGTGGCTTCGGCGTATTTCAGGGAAGGGTGGTGCCATGAAAATGCCCCGCATCATTAATTACTACCTCAATTTTTCCGTCAGATTACGGCTGACCGTCCTTTGTCTCTGCTATACCGCAGCTCTGTTTGCCGTGGATTTCAGCGCCCGGTTCAGTCAGAGCACCCATGCCATCACCATTGCCGCCATCGTGCTCCTGGGGGGAATCTTCGGCTGGCTCAACATCTGGTCCATCCACCAGGCCATTGCTCGCGCCTCCAAATACCTCACGGCCATGGCTGACGGTGACCTGAATCAGGAGATTGTGATTCATCGGGACAACGAGATCAGCAATATGCTGGTCTGTATGAGAACGCTTCAGGAGTCGGTGCAGAGGCTCTCCGCAGATACCGGTATGCTGACCTGGGCGGCAGTTAACGGCGACCTTGCCACCAGGGTCAGCTCCGACAGGCACCATGGAGATTTTCGGCAGATCGTGGAGGGAATCAATGCAACCCTGGACGCCGTCATCGCCCCGCTGAACATCGCCGCCGGCTCCCTTCACAAGCTGGGGGCCGGGCTGATTCCCTATGAAGCCACCGGGGAGTTCAGGGGGGACTACGAGCGGATCAAGAGTGGCGTTAACGGCGTCCTTGCCGCCATCAAGATGCGGAACGAGGATCTCGAACTCCTCAGCAGTGCCGTCTCCCAGGGAAACCTGGCCGTCCGCGCCGATACCTCCCGGTACGCCGGTTACCATCAGAAAACGGTGAGCATCGTCAACGAAATTCTGGACCAATTGATCGATCCGCTCAATCTGGCCGCCACCTATGTGGACCGGATTTCCAAGGGGGATATCCCGGAGAAAATCACCGCCCCCTATCACGGCGACTTCAATGTGATCAAGAACAACCTCAATACCTGTATCGATATCATGAACAACCTTCTCAGCGAAACCAACCGGGTTGTGCTGGCCGCGGCGGAGGGGAGGCTGGATGAACGGGCCGATGTGGAGCTCTTTATCGGAGGCTGGAAGCAGCTTGTCCTGAGTGTCAACGATATCGTCACCAACATCGTCAATCCGTTGCGGCGCACTGCGGAACTCCTGAACCTGGAAGTAATCCAGCGGCGCGAGGCCCAGGAGTTGCAGCAACGGCAGCAACAGCAGCTTGAGCTCCTGAACACGGGGCTTGAGGAGCGGGTCTCCGAAGAGGTGAAGAAAAATCGTGAAAAGGATCAGGCTCTCATGCAGGGTGAAAAGCTTGCCTCCCTGGGGCAGATGGCGGCGGGAGTCGCCCATGAGATCAACAATCCCATGACCTACATATCCGGCAACCTGAGTATCCTGGCCGAGTATTTTGACACCATACTCAAGTTCGACCGTATCCTGCGGGCAGAGGGGTGCGACAGCGTGGGGCGGGAAGAGGTGGAGCGGAGCCGAAAATCGTTGAAAATCGAGGCGATCCTGGCGGACGGCCCCATCCTCATCGCCGAGTCGCTGGACGGAGCGGAACGGATTACGAAAATTGTCAAAGACTTCAAGGGCTTTTCCCGGATGGATTCCCTGGAGCTGGAACCGGCATCACTGGATTCATGCATGGAGAGGGCTCTCACCATCTGCTATAACGAGTTGAAATACGTGGCCTCAATCCGGAAAGAGTACGGCGGATTGCCGGAGATCCTCTGCCACCCGGGTAAACTTAATCAGGTCTTTCTCAACCTGCTGGTCAACGCCGGTCAGTCCATCACCCCACGGGGAGAGATCGTACTGAGGAGCTGGTACGACGATCTCTTCATCTATGCCTCGGTGAGTGATACCGGGGAGGGGATTCCGGCGGAGAATCTGGGGAGGATCTTCGAGCCGTTCTTCACCACCAAGAAGGAGGGGAAGGGGACCGGCCTGGGGCTCAGTGTCTCCTACGATATCATCAAAAAACATGGTGGAGAGCTTTTGGTGGCAAGCGTTCCGGGAAAGGGAACCACCTTCACGGTGAAGCTCCCCCGTACCGCTGGGGAAGCCGCGTAGTACGTCCATGGGATTTCCCTTATGATCAAGGCCATTCTCGCCCGGAGAAAGCAGGGGCATCGAACAATGGGGTATCCCCGGGAACCGGCCTTGTTGCCGGAGCTGTTCCGTGGATATCCCCGGCTGGCGCCGGAGCTCTGTCCCTCCGGTTGCGCCTGTTGTGTTTCCGTTTGTCCGGTGGGGGCGATCTCGCGGGAGGGGGGGCTCACTCTGGATCTGGGGAAATGTCTCCTCTGCCCGGACTGCAGCCGGGCGTGTCCAGGCGGCGCCATAAGTTTCACCTCCGATCCCCGCCTGGCCACTCGCCGCCGTGAAGAGCTCATCTGCACCGCCGGGGAGGAACGGCGGTACGCCACGGAGTTGGGGCGGGAGCTCCTTCGGCTCTTCGGTCGTTCACTCAAACTGCGGGAGGTAAGCGCCGGTGGTTGCAATGCCTGCGAGGCTGACACGGCCGTTCTTTCCACCATCGGCTTCGATCTGGGCCGGTTTGGCATCCAGTTTGTCGCCTCACCCCGTCATGCAGACGGACTCTTTGTCACCGGTCCGGTGTCGGAGAATATGCGGGAGGCGCTTCTCATGAGTTATGAGGCGATTCCTGCCCCCAAACTGGTCATCGCCTCCGGGGCCTGCGCCATCGGCGGCGGCCCCTTCGTGGGGAGCCCGGAGGTGCGCAACGGTCTGGAAAATCTCCTCCCCGTGGATCTCTACATCCCCGGCTGTCCCCCCCACCCCATAACCATTCTGGACGGGCTACTCCGCCTTCTGGGTAAGATGCCCTGACGGTAGCTACAGAGGTGAGAATGTATGGATCAGAAAAAACCTTCCGGCGTCACCGGTGTCGTCCTCGTGGGGGGGAAGAGTCGTCGGATGGGGCAGGACAAGTCCCTTCTGCAACTGGAGGGGAAAACGCTTCTCCAGCTCACCCTGGCTGCCTTTTGCCAGGCGCTCTCCACCGTCATCCTGGTGGGGGACCGTCCGGAACGGTTCCCCGACGTGAAACTCCCCATCCACCCCGACATCTATCCCGGCAGCGCCCTGGGGGGACTGTACACCGGACTCATCCGGGCGGAGAGTTCCCACATCTTTCTCGGTTCCTGTGATCTTCCCTATCCCAGCGCCCCGCTCATCCGCCACCTGGTGGCCTGCGCCACCGGTAACGACGTGGTGGTGGTGCAGGGTTCCGCCGGTTATGAACCGCTCTTCGCCCTCTATTCCCAGAGCTGTCGCCCGCCGATCCTGCGGCAGATCCGGGAGGAAAACTACTGCATTTACGACTTCTACCCTCAGGTCACGACCCGTATTGTCACCCTGGAGGAGATCGCGCACCTGGGCGACCCCCAACGCCTCTTTCTCAACCTCAACACGCCGGAGGAATACCGGCGTATCGCTCAGGAGGGCCGGAGATGTCCGTGACCGTCGTATCGTTTGTCGCAAAATCGGGGACCGGCAAGACCACCCTGCTGGAGAAGCTCATCGCCGAACTGAAGGTGCGAGGTTACCGGGTGGGGGCCATCAAGCATGACGCCCACAACTTCGACATCGATCATCCCGGCAAGGACAGCCACCGCCTCACCGCCGCCGGAGCGGATACAACCCTCATCTCCTCCCCGGAGAAATTGGCACTCATCAGGAAGCATGCCGTCCCCCCCACGGTGGAAGAGCTTCTTGAAACCTACTTCACCGATCTGGATATCGTCGTCACCGAGGGGTTCAAGAAGAGCCATCTTCCCAAGATCGAGATCCACCGGAGGGAGCGGAGTTCCACTCTCCTCTGCCGGGGGGAGGAGCATGATCCGACACTGGTCGCCGTGGCCAGCGACGAGCCGCTGGAGCTGGATGTCCCGGTGCTGAATCTGAACGATACGGATGAGATCGCCGATTTTGTGGTGCGACGGTTTTTGTCCGGGAATGAACCCTTACTCGCTGGGGAGTTCGGGGACAGTGTGTTTGATGGATACCTTTGAAATGGGTTTCATTTCGCGAGGGATAAAGGTATACTCCGATTGCTTTGAAGTAGGCAGGTTGCTGGATTAATTGGTGGTAATTGTGCGTGGTGTTTTTCATAAAATCGCCGACTATGCCTGAGTGAGGTCCTCCCTAGTATGAGTGACGAGATTCCCCCCCCCAGGGACGCAATGATGAGTTCTGGACGCCTGACGGTTGCGGCTTCCGCCGTTGAGCTTGATCGGGTCGCCGCGAAAAAAGCGCTGACCGGTTGCCGGGTGCTGATGGTTGAAGATCAGATGATCAATCAGATGGTTCTGCGAGAAATTCTGGAGCATGTGGGGGTGCATGTCACCACCGCCAACAACGGCCGGGAAGCCATAACCGTCATGACCTGCGAAGCCGGACGGTTCGATCTGGTGCTCATGGATCTGCAGATGCCGGTGCTGGACGGTTATGAGGCAACCCGGATTCTCCGAAAGGAGTGGTCCGCCGACCAGCTCCCCATCATTGCCGTGACGGCTCATGCCCTTCAGGAAGATCGACAGCACTGTCTGCAGGTGGGGATGAACGACCACCTGACCAAACCGGTGGAGCAGGACCAGCTCTACGTTTGCATGATCAAGTGGTTGAAGGGGGCGTGCTGTTCCGGCCTGCGGTAATGGTGGCAATCCAAAAAAGAGCAAAAAGATCCTTTAGCTCTTCATTGCCCTGCCGATAAGAATAGCATAAGGTAGGTATCAGTACGGTCAGGAGGCTTCACCATGTCAGTATCAGGCGTATCATCCGGCTCAGCGGCTGCGGCATACATTCCACCAGTTCAGCAGCAAAAAGCAGCACCGCTTCCTCCCAAGGCTCAGGGAGCGGACTCGGTCTCCTTGTCACCCCAGGCCCAGAAGCTGGCAACCGATGGTGACACCGCAGCACAGGAGACCCAAGAGAGCTCCATCCAGAGGGCTTCGGAAAAAGCGTCCGGTATCGCCTGACTTCCGATGTGGTGTAAAAAAGAGTACAAAGGGCTGGACGGCATCTGACCGTTCAGCCTTTTTTTAATCGACGTTTGTCCGGTTCCCGATGAAGCGGATGAAGAGCTCAACGGCCTGGGGATCGAAAAGGATTCCCGACTTGGCCCGGAGGTACTCCAGAATTTGCTCCTCGCCCCATTTCTGCCGGTAGGGGCGGTCGGAGCGGAGCGCGTCCCAGTTGTCCACAATGGCGAAAAGCCGGGCTGCCACCGGTATCTCTTCCCCCTTGAGCCCACGGGGATAACCGCTGCCGTCCCATCTCTCGTGATGGCAGTAGGGAATGTCCAGGGCGGGACGAAGATATTCGATGGGCCAAAGGAGGTCCAGGGCATGCCCGGGATGTCGGCGCATGATCCGCCATTCCTCCTCGGTGAGAGTGCCCGATTTGTGCAGGATGGCGTCGGGAACCCCCATCTTGCCGATGTCGTGGAGCAGAGCTCCCCGGTGGGCCTGGAGCACCTCCGTCTCGGTCATCCCTGCCTGGCGTGCCAACAGATCCGTCAACGACGTAACGCGCCGGGAGTGTCCCTCGGTCTCCCGGTCCCGAAGATCAAGGGCTCGTGACCACCCTTCCAGTGTCGTGTCGTAGGCGACCTTGAGGTTCAGGTTCGATCTCTGCAGGTCGGTATACAGGTTGGCGTTATCCACGGAAATAGCCACGCGATTGGCCAGCTCCTGAACGAAGGGGAAGTCGTCGGGATTAATCGTTTTTCCCGGGATGATGCCGGCAAGCCAGAAGGTTCCGATGATCTGGCCGTGGGTTGAGAGGGGAACAATGAGCAGACTCCCAATGCCAAGGCGGTCCAGTTGCGGCAGCTGGTCCGGATTCATGGCATGTCGCGCCTCTTCCGGGGAAAAATCGGTGATGAGGAGCTGCTGACCCGTGGTGGCGACCTGACCGCAGCTTCCCCGGTTTACCGGGAACGGATGAGCGGTGAGACAGTCGCGCAGCTCTTGTCTCACCGTCGGGTCAGGGTGGTATAACGCCACCGGATCCAGCCATTGGCCGTCCTCCGATAGAAGAGAGATCAGGCAGAGGTCACCGATGGTTTCGGCGGAGTGTCTCGCCGCCAGCTCCACCCCTTCCCGATAATCCCGGAAATTTCGTGAAAGAGCCAACGATATTTCGTCCAGCAGCCGCAACCTCTCCCCGTTGCGACGATTCTGGCGACGGACTTCCGCTTCCCGGATCTCCCGCTGCACTGCGGGGACCAGCCGGCTCAGGTTGTCCTTGAGTACGAAATCCACCGCTCCTCCTTTCATGAGAGAGACCGCAGTCTCTTCCCCCACGAAACCGGAAACCACGATACAGGGAATATCCCGACCGCTACCCCGGAGTAGCGTCAGCGCCTGAGGAGCGGAAAAAGCCGGCAGATTGTAGTCGCAGAGGATGATCTGCCAAGGGTTTTCCGTCAGGGCTGCGGAGAACTCCTCCTGCGTCTCCACGCGGAGCAGTTGGGGAAGATACCCTCCCTTGACCAGTTGCCGGGTGATCAGCCCGGCATCGGTGGCTGAATCCTCAATCATCAGGAGTCGCAGTGGTTCCGACATGACGTTGTCCTCAGCGTTATCCGCCCGGTGGAATGTTGTGCACAACCCAGTATACACCCAAATGAGCCACAGCTTGGGCGAATTCGGTGAAATCCAGAGGTTTCCGAACAAAACTGTTTGCCCCGTTTTCGTAGCTTTTCAGTCGATCATCCTCTTCGTCGGATGACGTCAGGACAACGATGGGAATGGTGCGGGTCCGCTGGTCGCCGCGCAGTCGAGTCAACACCTCCAGGCCGTTGACTCGCGGCAGGTTTATGTCCAGCAGGACCACCGCCGGGAGCCCCACTCTGCCGTCTTCGGCAAATTCCCCCTCGTGAAACAGGTAATCCAGGGCCTGCTGACCGTCTCGGACGACATCCACCTGATTGGCCAGGTTGACCTTGCGCAGTGAGCGGAGAATCAGCATTTCGTCCTGCTGGTTATCCTCCACCAGCAGGATATTGAGTATGTTTTTCATGGTATCTCCCTCAAAGCCTGTGCTGTTATCGGCCATGCCGTAGCAGGGTGGAGCTTATGGAGATGATTTTTTTTGCTGGAATCATGCCCCGTTGCTCCTTCGATGTCTGTTTGAATAATCTATATTGTAGTATGCTGATTATTTTATTGTCAATATTTCATCCTGTTCTTTTATTTCGTTTGCCTTCCGTTCTCCGCATTTGCTATAAAGATTCTATAGGCCAACCGCAGGATAAAGGAGGCAGTTCCATGTTCGGATTCAGCACCCCCGCCATCGTCCTCATCGGCGTCATCGCTCTGGTTATCTTCGGACCGGGCAAACTTCCGGAACTTGGTTCCGCTCTGGGGAAGGCCATCCACGGCTTCCGCAAGGGAGCCGATCAGCAGCCGGAGCTTGCCGCCAAGGAAAAAGAACAAAAAAGTAGCGAAGTTTAATCCCGTGAACCTCACTGATGCCCACGGCCGGGCCATCTCCTATCTTCGCCTCTCCGTCACCGACCGCTGCAATCTCCGCTGCTCCTACTGTATGCCCGAGGCAGGGATCGCCAAGTCTACTCACGGAGAGATTCTTCGCTTTGAAGAGCTGGAGCAGATTACGGAGATCGCCGTCTCCCTGGGGATCGAGAAGGTCCGGATTACCGGGGGAGAGCCGCTGATCCGAAAAGGGCTCGTCCCGTTCCTGGGGCGGATCTCCGCCATTCCCGGCCTCAACTACCTGGTTCTCACCACCAACGGCGTCCGTTTGGCGGATATGGCCGATGAACTCCGTTCCGCCGGGGTGGAACGGCTCAATGTCAGTCTGGACTCTCTCCGGAGCGAGACCTTTCGGGCCATCACGCGGGGGGGGGATCTGGCTGAGGTTCTGCGGGGGCTTGACGCAGCGGTGCGGGTCGGGCTCCCCCATCCCAAGCTCAATATGGTGGTCATGAAGGGGATCAACGACGACGAGCTTGTGGATTTCGCGCTTCTGGCCCGGGAACGGGGGTGCACCGTCCGGTTCATCGAGTATATGCCCACCAACCGGGTGGAGGGGTGGCAGGAACGGTTTCTTCCCGCCGAGGAGATCTACCACCGGATTGCCTGCCGTTTCGACCTGGTTGCGGCCGGTGACGGACGGAGCGCCGGGCCGGCCAAGAGCTACCGCTTTAGTGACGTTCCCGGTGGGATCGGGATAATCTCCGCCGTTTCCGGTCATTTCTGTGCCGGTTGCAACCGGATCAGGGTTACTGCGGGGGGGATTGCCCGGAGTTGTCTCTTTGCCGACGATGCCCTGGACCTGAAGCCGCTGCTGCGGCAGGGGAGTCGGGACGATGTCGTCGCGGCCCTGCAGCGGTTCGTTCTGACCAAACCGGGGCATCACCGGATGACCCCTGACCAAGCCCATCACACCCCCTTCACCATGGCGGGGATCGGAGGATAGCGTATGTCGGCCCAGGTCGTCGCCGTCTGTATCAGCGAAAAGAAGGGTGAGCGGAAGACGCCGGTGGCTTCGGTGGAACTTCGGGAGGAGCACGGCATCGTGGGGGATGCCCATGCCGGAGCATGGCATCGTCAGGTGAGCCTGCTGGCTCATGAGAGTATCGAGAAGATGCAGTCGATGGGGTTGGAGGTGGATTCGGGGGACTTTGCGGAAAACATCACCACCAGCGGTATAAAGCTCTTCACTCTGCCGGTGGGGACACGGTTGACGGTGGGAGAGGCGCTCCTGGAGGTGACTCAGATCGGGAAGGAGTGTCACACCCGCTGCGCCATCTTTTATCAGGCAGGCGACTGTGTCATGCCCAAGGAGGGGATCTTCGCCCGGGTGCTTCGGGGGGGGACGGTCAAGGCAGGAGACGGGGTGATTCTTTGCGAGTGAGGAGAGAACTGATGATCGCTCTGTAGGGGCACGGCGCGCCGTGCCCCTACACCTCAACCTGCTGTTCCTACCGGTACTTCTCCCGCAACGCTACCTTGTTGATCTTTCCCACGCTGGTCTTGTCGATGCTCTCCACGAAGCGGAATTTAAGCAGCACCACCTGTTTGGTGATCATCCCTTTGTCCGCATACTCCCTGACATGGTGCAGGAGCGATTTCTCCGTTACCTTGTCCCGCTGTTCGGCCTTGAGGATAATGAGAGCCAGGGGGCGTTCCCCCCATTTTTCGTCGGGGAGGCCGATGACCGCCGCCTCGGCGATGGCCGGGTGATGGACGAGTATATCCTCCAACTCCAGGGAGGAGATCCACTCACCCGCTACCTTGATGACGTCCTTGGTCCGGTCGGTGATCTTCACATATCCCAGGGAGTCCACCGTGGCTACGTCGTTGGTGTGGAGATACCCTCCTTCCCAGAGCTTTTCCGAGGTCTTGTGGTCCTTCAGATACCCCTGGGTCAGCCAGGGGGCGCGGACCACAATCTCCCCCGTGCTCCGACCATCCCGCGGCACATCCTGGAATTGGCTGTCCACGATGCGGAGGTTCACCAACGGCAACGGGAGGCCGGTCTTGCAGCGGATCTCGGCCTGGAGCTCCGGCTCCTGTTGCAGCATCTCCGGCGTCAGGTGGGAGAGAGTAAGAAGCGGGCAGGTCTCGGACATCCCGTAGCCGGTGAAAAGGTCGATCCCCCGCCCCATGGCCTCTAGGCAGAGCGCCTTGGTCATGACCGCGCCGCCGATGATCACCTTCCAGTGGGACAGATCGATCCGGTCGATATGCGGCGCCTTGAGGAGCATATGGAGGATGGTGGGGACGCAGTGGGAGAAGGTGACCTTTTCCTGGGCGATGAGATCCAGCAGGTGATCGGGGACATACCGGCCGGGGTAGACCTGCTTGACCCCCATGCAGGTGGCCACATAGGGGAGTCCCCAGGCGTGGACATGAAACATGGGGGTGATGGGCATATAGACATCCCCCCGATGGAAGCGGCCGTGCTCCGGCGAACTCCCCAGCCCCGCCATGACCCCCAGGGTGTGGAGGACCAACTGCCGATGGCTGAAGTAGACCCCCTTGGGGAGGCCGGTGGTGCCGGTGGTGTAGAAGGTCGTGGCGCGGGTGTTCTCGTCGAAGTCGGGAAAGTCGAAATCGGGGGAGGCTGCCGCCAGGAGCGCCTCGTACTCACCGGCAAAGCTGATGTGGGTGACCGGAGGAGTGGCCTCGTCGGACAGGAGGATATACTGCTTGACCGTGTCGATTCGCCCCTTGATCTGCTCCATGATGGGGATAAATTCGTTGTTCACCAGCAGCACGTCGTCCTCGGCGTGGTCGATGGTATAGAGGATCTGTTCCGGGGAGAGCCGAATATTGATAGTGTGCAACACTGCGCCGATCATGGGGACGGCGAAGAAGCACTCCAGGTAGCGGTGGCTGTCCCAGTCCATGACGGCCACGGTGTCCCCCGGCTTCACTCCCAGCGTGGTGAGGGCATCGGCCAGTCGTCGGATCCGTTCACCCAGGGTTCGGTAGGAGTAGCGGAGTTGACCCCGGTAGACGATCTCCTGAGCAGCGTTGTTGCCGATGGACGAGAGGAGCAGGTTCTTGATGAGGAGCGGGTAGGAGTAGGCCGATTCGGTGCGAGGAATGAGAGTGTCTGTCATGAGTAAGATCCTTCCGGGAGTGACCTCTGGGGCGCAGCGCCACCATAATTTAATGATAACCTGAAAGCGTTCTTTGAAAAAGAGAAAATGACGGTGACGGGGAAAAAGATCCGCAGAGTTTTCCTTGCCTATTCTCATTATACTGTAAAGTAATCCGACACATCATGTCGAAAACTCTTACAGTCGGCTCTTTTCCCTTCCGGATCGCCACTATCGCTGCTATTTCAACACGCCGATAATAAACGATATATCCCTTTTCTACGCGGATTTGAATCAAGGCACGGTTCGTGCAGCGGGGTGGTTTGTCCGTTATGGGGTGGAGGTGGGTCATGGTAGTTCTCAAGAGTCTGGTGGCGGCAGCCCTGCTCCTCCCGGTGACGTCGGCGTATGCCGCTACGGAAAGCGCCCGCTGGCCCGGTCCTCCGGTTGCGGCACTCTTGGGGGTGGTGATTGTCGTCTTTGTGCTGGCCCGGTGGAAAAGCAAACCGTAGCGGAGTCGATGTTATCTGATTCGTCCCCCGTGGAAATTGAGCAGATTATTCTCTATTCCCCTGACGCCGGTTCCGGACAGAACGTGGAACCGCCATCCGGCGCGGCTTGATACTCCTCGTCCAGCCGCAGGGCGATCCCCCGGAGTTCCGCCAGTGCTTCGGTCAACCGGAGGATAAGCCGATCCACCTCACCCCGGTCTCCCTGCTTCAGGGCCGTTTCCAGTTCAGTTGCAATACGGGAAACCGTGACGGCCGACAGGTTGGCGGCAACCCCCTTCAGTCCATGGGCAATCTCTGCCGCCTGGTGGAGGTTCCCCGCGGCAACGGCCCCTCTGATTCCTGCGGCGTCGTCCCCGTGGAGTCTGACTAATGTATCGATTAGCTCCCGGAAGAACCCCTCATCACCGTCGACAGAGGCGATCCCTTTGGCCAGGTTCAGACCGGGGAGCTGTTTCGATAACGTTGCTACCTGCTCCTGGGGCGAACTCGCCGGCGTCCGGGGAACAGTGATCCCTTCTTCATTCCCGGGGGGAGATGTCCAGCGGAGGAGCAGGGAGACCATCTCTTCCAGATCCATCGGTTTGGGCAGGAAGTCGTTGACTCCGGCGTCCAACGCCCTCTGCCGCTCGCCATGGAGCACTCCGGCGGTAAAGGCGATGACGGGGAGATTTGTCAGTCCCAGCTCCCGGCGGAGGAAGCGGGTGGCGGTGAGGCCGTCCATCACCGGCATCTGGATGTCCATGAGAATGGCATCGAATCCCTGGGGGTTTTCCTGGAGAAAGTCCAGGGCCTGCCGGCCGTCGGCAGCCAGGGAGGTCGTTCCCCCCTCCCGCGATACTGCCCGGAACGCCAGATTCCGGTTGATCTCGTTGTCATCCGCCACGAGAAACCTTAGCCCCTTCAGGCGGTTTCCCCTGGGGGAGAATCCTCGGGAAAGATGCCCCGTACCCGCGGCGACGGCGGTAGCTCGCCCGAAGGGAAGTTCGAACCAGAAGCAGCTTCCTACCCCCTCCACACTCTCCACGCCGATCTCCCCCCCCATCAGCTCCACCAGCCGTTTGCAGATGGAGAGTCCCAGCCCGGTTCCGCCAAAGCGCCTGGTGATGCTCCCGTCGGCTTGGATGAATGGTTTGAACAGGGTGGGAAGAACCTCGGGAGCGATGCCGATGCCGCTGTCCTGGACCTGGAAGCGGAGGCGAACCCCGCTCCCGGTCTGCTCCCGCGGGATGATCCTGAGCAAAATCTCGCCACGTCGGGTGAATTTTACGGCGTTACCCAGCAGATTGAGCAGGATCTGTTCAAGTCTGAGGGGATCCCCCAGAAGGGGGCCTTGTACCTCAGCCGGAGCCTCCAGCCGGAGTTCCTGATCCTTGTCCCGGACCATTTCCCGGGTGATCCCGGTTATCTGATCCAGCAGTTCCACCAGGTCGAAGGGGCGTTGTTCTATGGCCAGCTGACCGGCCTCAATCTTGGAGAAATCCAGGATGTCGTTGAGTATTCTCAGGAGAGAACGTCCCGACGAGCGGATCCGCTGCACCCTGTCGCGCTGATCGGGGGAGAGCTGCTCCGCCTCCAGCAGTTGCGTCAGTCCCAGGACGGCATTCATGGGGGTGCGGATCTCGTGGCTCATGTTGGAGAGGAAATCGCTCTTGGCCCGGTTGGCAGTATCGGCGGCCTCCCTTGCTTGCTGAAGCTCGCGCTCGTACCGTTTGCTCCTGGTGATGTCGTGGGCTACATGCACGGTTTCCAGGTATTCACCCCGGACATCGAAGACCGGCGTGGTGCTGACCTGGAAATGACGCCCCAGGCGCTCCACCATAATCTCTACCTCATGTCCCTTGTGATCCTGCAGGGTTTTGGCCTGTGGGCAGTTGACCGGACTTGTCCCGGCGCCATGCATGCAGACGCAGCAGTGGTCGTCACTCAAATCAGCCAGAGAAATGACGCCCAGGACGTCCAGGGCTGCCTGGTTGATCCGGATGATGCGATAGTCGGCGTCCAGGATGAAGATAAGATCCGGCATGGCGTCAAAGGTTCGTTTCCATTCATCATGGCTCCGGAGTAGTTCTCGTTCACTCTTCTTACGCAGGGAGATATCCCGGGCGATGGCGCAGTTCCGCTCCTCCGTCCCCAAGCGGACATAGTTGGCGACGACCTCCATCGGGATCAGGCGGCCGTCCTTGGTGCGATGTTCCGTCTCGAACTTCAGGGAACCACGTTTTCGGAGCTCGGGGAAATGCTGTCGCCAGATCTCGTCATTGTAGTGCGGATCAATGTCCGGAATGCTCATCCGGAGGAGCTCTTCCCGTGTGTATCCCAGGGTGCTGCACACCGCCGGATTGACATCCACGATGCGGGCGTCCGGTGTTATCCAGTAGATTTCATCGCTGGCCGCCTCCAGGCTGACTCGCGTCATGCGAAGTTCGTCTTCGATCCGCTTCCTCTCGGTGATATTTTCATGGGAGATCACCAGTCGGATCGGTCCCTCTCCGGCAACGTGGGTTACCCGGCCATGGAACCAGCGCTGTTCCGACGGAGAATGGCAGGCGTACTCCTGCTCATAACCGGCACTCTCTCCGGTAAGGACGGAGTTGATCCCCCGGGCAAAAAGCCGGGCGCTCTCCCCCCCGTCCCCCTGGGCGTTGGCGCAGATTCGGGTGTAGTTGGCGCCGACGCCATACTTGTCCGGTATGGGGGGATTGGCGTCGGCGAACTCTCGCCACCTCCGGTTGACCGCCAGGATCATCCCCCCGGCGTCCAGGACGCAGATCTCCGAGGGGAGGGCGTCCAGGGTCGTCCGGGTCAAATCTTCCGACGAGCGGAGCGCCTCCTCCACCCGTTTGCGTTGGGTGATGTCCCGGGTGATTCCTCGCATCCCCCCGTACTCGCCGGAGGGGGTGAAGAGGGGGACCCCGCTGAACTCTCCCACGACCAGTCGTCCCTCCTTGTGCATGATCCGGTATTCCAGGGCGGAAAAGGGCCGGCGGGCGGCCGCAACCGTCAGGAACTCCCCGCCGCAGTGGGTGGTGTCATCCTCGGGGACCAGTTCCAGCGGGGAGAGGCCGAGGAACTCGGCGGGAGGGTAGCCGGTCAACTCCTGGAACGTGGGACTGAGGTAGGTGAAGCGTCCCTGCTCGTCCACCTCCCAGAGGGAGTCACTGGTTCTTTCCACCAGGGCGCGGTACTTTGCCTCGCTCTCTTGCAGCCGTTCATTTTGCTGCAGCAGGAGCTGGTGCTCTTTTTTGAGGGTACGTTGCGCCGCCAGCAGGCGGAGTGTCAGAGCAAGGAGGAGCCCCATGGCCACTGCCCCCCCCGCCATTTGTTGCGGGTAGCGGTCCAGCAGTTCCTGCCGACCGGAGTGTGATGGAGAGAGGGGTGCTCCCCCTCCGTTGCCGGTGGGTACGCCGATGCTAACCGGCTCCATACCACCTGCCGGCGGCGAAAGCTGCAGGATCACTCCCAGGAAAACCACCAGCAGGGTTCCTTGAAGGACGCGGTTGTTTCGCTCATGTTTCTGCATGATTTGACGGTCCTTAGTGCGTGCAATAAAAGCCACGGAGCCGATCGCACGTTATACCCCATAGTTATGACTTACTCCTCTCCCTGTAAAATTGCAATGGAAATGGCGTTTTGACGGGGAGATAGGCCGACTTCACCTGCCCAGCGAACCGATTTTATTGCTACTCTGTAATAAAAATTCAAGTGGGAGAGGGGCCTGGCACACCCTGGAAGGCGTCACCCCCCATGCCGCCAACTCACGCAGTACTCCATCCAGAAGTTTCTCCACTTGCGCCGAAACCGTTGGCGTCAACGTTGTCCCCATGCTTATCTCCTCCGGTTGAACCCCCAGCAGAATCATTTCATCCGGAGCAAATCCCCGCAATCCCGCCACGAGGAGAAAGTCCTGAAGCCCCGCCTGATGGGGGGAGAGGATGGTCCGGAAGGTGATGTTGAGCTCCTCTCCCGTCAGGCGGACGAGGGTCCCCGGAGGGCCGCCGGTCTCGACGGCATCCACAATGACCAGCCGCCGGACCCCCTCAAGGTGGGGGAGGAGATCCAGCCCCAGAGTTCCGCCATCAATGAGTTCTACATTTTCAGGGAAACGATACCGTTCCTGGAGAAGGTGGATGATCCGGACACCGACCCCATCGTCGGTCATGATGAGATTGCCGATGCCGAGAATCAGGATGTGGGGGGATGCTGGAGCCATGGCGTTTTCTCCTGAATTGACGAAATGTGAAGGGAAGCCCTGCGGGCTTCCCTTCTTTGCTGTGGATGAACTTTTTTTGTTCACTGTCGCCCTGTCCGTGGTCCTACGGCGTCCACTGTCCCGCAAGAGGTGTGGTATAGGGGGTGGAGGCGTGGCAGTTGGTGCAACTGTCATACTTGGCCGGTTTCAGGGTCGGGAAGGTTACCCCCGTGGAGGTGATGGCCAATGATATGGGTGCGGTCACGATGGCGGCTTTCCCGTCGGTGACCGTGGCAGTGAAGAGGTACTTCCCGCGGGAGGTGGGCGTCCCGGAGATTACCCCGGCAGAGGTTACGGTGAGCCCCGGCGGCAGGATGCCGGCGGTCTTCCAGGTATACGGGGACTGACCGCCGTACGCCAGGAGCTTGTTGGTATACGGGGTGTCCACCGCTCCTGCGGTGAGGGTGGCGCCGGTTATGGTCAATGGGGCGGTCCTGGCCACGACCACGGTAAGAATACGGGTGGCGCTGGCGGAAGAAGCGTCCGCCACTCGCACCGTGAAGCTGTAGGTCCCGAGAGCGGTGGGGGTCCCGGAGAGAAGGCCGGTGGTGTAGAGGCCGATTCCCGGGGGGAGGGCGCCGCTGTAACTCCAGCTGTAGGGAGCAGTCCCCCCGCCGGCGACCAGGGTCTGACCATAGGGACCCTGCATGACAGCCACGGGAAGAGTTGTGGTGGTGACCGTCAGTGAGGTTACCAATCCACCGAGATAGGTGGCGATGGCCTGCATCTGTGTCGCCACCAGCGAGATGCTGCTGTGAATTGCCAGGCTCAGGGCCGTCTGGATCTGGGCGAGGGTACGCCCTGAGAGACCTGTTGCCGTATGGCAGGCGACACAATTGCTACTGAAGAGCGTAGCGCCGTCGGTGGAGGAGGCGGTGGCCGAGATCGTGATCGTGACGGTGGCCGTGGCCGTTGCCTTGGTGGCCGCGGAGTCGGTAACCTGGAGTGTCACCATGGTGGTTGTTGCCGCCGTGGGGGTACCGCTGATAACCCCGGCGCTGCTGAGAGTCAGCCCTGACGGGAGCGTCCCCGAGGAAAGTGCCCAGGTATAGGGTGCGGTCCCTCCGGTGGCGGCCAGGGTTTGGCTGTAGGCGGTGCCGACGACTCCGGTTGCCGGGGAAGCCGTGGCGATGGCCAGGGCCGTTGAGGTGGAAGCCAGGTAGGTGGCCAGAGCCGTGAAGTCGGCGGTCGTCAGTGACGCGGCGAAACTGCTGTGGTTGGAGACCGCCGTCATGGCTGTCTGGATCTGGGCGGCCGTTCTGCCGCTCAGGTTTGCCTGGGTGTGGCATTTGGCGCAGTAGGTGGTGAAGAGCGTGGCGCCGGTGGTCGTGGAGCCGGCGGCGGAGACCGTGACGGAGAGCGTCGCCGTGGCCGTCGCCTTAATGGTGGCGGAGTCGGTGGCCTGGAACGTCACGCTGGCGGTGGTGGCGGCGGTGGGGGTCCCGCTGATGACCCCGGCGCTGCTGAGAGCCAGTCCTGCCGGGAGCGTACCAGCAGAGACGGCCCAGGTGTAAGGTGAGGCGCCGCCGGACGCGGCCAGGGTTTGGCTGTAGGCCGTTCCCACGGTCCCACCCGTCAGGGAAGCCGTGGAGATGGCCAGGGTGGTAGTGGTTGAAGCCAGGTAGGTGGCAAGGGCCGTGTAGTCGGCAGCCACCAATGACGATGCGAAACTACTGTGGTTGGAGACCGCCGTCATGGCTGTCTGGATCTGGGCGGCCGTTCTGCCGCTCAGGTTTGCCTGGGTGTGGCATTTGACGCAGTAGGTGGTGAAGAGTGTGGCGCCGTCGGCGGCTACGGCCAGGGTCGGTAGCGCCAGCACCATGAGGAACATGGTGCTGCGGATGAGCTGTATCAACGATTTCATGGATATCCTCCTGTCATCGGATTCCGGATTAACGGATAGTGATGTCGACGGCGTCGCCGCCCGCTGGATCGAAGAGATGGACGGCGCAGGCGAGGCAGGGGTCGAAGGAGTGGACGACCCGCAGGATCTCCAGCGGTTTGGTCTGATCCGCCACCGGGGTATCCACCAGCGCCTGTTCCACCGGTCCGGCCACGCCGTTGGCGTCACGAGGACCGAAGTTCCAGGTGGAAGGAACCACCATCTGGTAGTTGGTGATCTTTCCTCCGGAATAGGTCACCCAGTGTCCCAGGGCGCCGCGGGGAGCCTCGGAGAGAGCCACCCCGCTGCCGCCGGAGGTCATGGTGAAACTCTTTTTGTTGGTGAGATCACCCGAGTTGAGCCGGGCCAGGAGGGAACTGTTCCACCCGGGAAGGGCGTCGGCAATGACCTTGGTTTCGATTGCCCGCGCGGCGGTGCGACCGATGGTGGAGTACATCTGGGCCAGGGTGAGACCGGTGCTCTTGAGGAAGGCGTTCACTGCCGACACCATGGTCGGCATATTTTTACCGTAACCGACCATGACCCGGGCCAGAGGGCCGACCTCCATGGGCTGCCCCTGGTACCGGGGAGCCTTGAGCCAACTGTATTTCGAGGAGAGGTTAATTCCGGAATAGGCGGGAATGGCTTCACCCACGGTTGGGTTGAGTGCATCGCTCCCATCGTACCAGCTCCGGGCCACATGCTCGGTGATGTTGGCCACGTCCACCGGCTGTACCTGAGTCGTGGCTTGATTGAAGATCGCGCCACGGGGGAAGAAGGGGCTGCCTGTCCCGCTGCTGGAGAGGGGGAACTCCCCGAAGGAGAGGAGATTGGCGGTATCACCGATCCCGGCGTACCCCTTGTAGACGGTGGCGATGGCGGTGGTATCGGGGAGATAGTAGGTCGTGACGAAATCCTTGGCGGCGGTGAGGAGCGTGGCCACCTCGTTCAACCGTGCCGCGGTGAAATCAAGCTTGAGGGAAACTCCGCCGATGAGCATCCCCTGGGGATGGGGGTTCTTCCCTCCCAGGATCGCATGGATTTTGGCCACTTTCCCCTGGAAATTGAGGGCTTCCAGATAATTGGCCATGAAGACAAGACTCTGTTCCGCGGAGAGGAGGTACCCGGAATGTCCCCAGTAGCCGTTGGCGAAGGGGCCAAGTTGGCCGCTGTTCACGAAGGTGGTGAGTTTCTGCTTCACCGCGGTAAAGTAGGCGGCGTTCCGGGTGCGGGTTGGCGATATCTGTTTGTCCACCGTCACGGTTTTTGCCGGATCGGCCAGGATGGCCTTGGTGATGTCCACCCAGTCCAGCAGGTGGAGGGTGTAGAAATGGACGATGTGGTCGTGGATGTACTGGGATCCCATGAGGAGGTTACGGATTATCCGGGCGTTCTCGGGAACCGTCAGGTTGAGAGAGTTTTCCACACTCTGGATGGAGGCGATCCCCTGGACGTAGGTGCAGATACCACAAACCCGTTGCGTGATCATCCAGGCGTCCAGCGGGTCACGGTTCTGAAGAATCGCCTCCACACCCCGATACAGGGTGCCGGTGCTCCAGGCGTTGCTCACCTTGCCGCTCGTAACCTCCGTTTCCAGTCGCATGTGCCCCTCGATGCGGGTTACCGGGTCGAGTACTATGTTTGCCATGATATGGTTCTCCTTTTTGTGCGTCTAACGGAAATGTTTTTCGGAGTATGGTCAGGAACCGCCGCTGTAATCGTAGAAATTCCCCTTGTCGAAGAAATCCGGCATGCTGCAGCCGTAGCAGGGAGCATCGGCTTGTACCGGCCAGCTTGCCGCTTCGTTGAATTTCACCGATGGGCAGTTGTTGTAGGTCAGCGTGCCGCGGCAGCCGTATCCCTTCAGGCAGTTTGCGGTCCCCACGCGGGAACAGGCGCTGTGGACGGTATTCCCGTAGGCGAAAACCGGGCGCCCCAGGCTGTCCAGTTCCGGGAAGGTCCCGGACAGGAGATAATTGGTGATGGTGGCCACCAGGGTCACCGGATTGGGAGGGCAACCGGCAATGTTGATGGTGGGGAATCCCCCCAGGGCGCCGTGGACGCTGGTGGCGCCGGTCTCGTTGCCGGCCGCTCCCGGCATGCCGCCGAAGGAAGCGCAGGTCCCCAGGGAGATGACCGCCTTGGCTTTGGAGCAGACTTCCTGGGCGATCTGGAGCATGGTCTTGTTGCCGATCATGCCGTAGACCCCATTCTCCGCAGTGGGGATGGCCCCCTCGCAGATGCAGATAAATTGTCCCGCGTACTGGGTGAGCGCATTCTTCAGGCGGGAGGTGGCGGCATCCCCCGAGGCGGCCATAAGGCATTCATGGTACTCCACCGAGAGTGTTCCCAGGATGATGTCGGAGACCAGGGGGTTGGACGAACGGAGGAACGACTCGGTGCATCCGGTGCATGAGGCGAAATGCAGCCAGACGATGGGGGGGCGGGGCGCGGTGAGGGCGTGGGCCACCTTGGGGATGAATGAGGCGTCCAATCCCAGGGCTGCGGTCACCACTCCGCAATACTTCAGGAAGTCACGTCGGGAAACCCCTTTTCTCCCTGAAAAATCCAGCTCCAGTGATGATGGTTCTACGGTTTCTTCTTCCATGTTGCTCCTCCTTGGTGGCGATACCTGCGTGGTAAGATTCGGTATCCGGCTTGAGACGGTGACCCGATCCTACGCCCCTTTTTCGTAAAGTAGTGTCAGGAGCTGTCAGAAAGTGTAAGGATTTGTTTATGATGACAAATCTTAACTGTTCCCGGCAAAACTTTACACACGTTTGCCGCGGGGTGCGGTTATACTCCTCACGGAAGTGAGGAAACCAGAGAGAAGGAGATAACCCATGCATATGGCGGATGCGCTGCTTTCACCGGCGGTGGGGGGGGTGATGTGGGCGGTTTCAGCCGGAACCATCGCACACTGCTCGAAAAAAGTGAGCGAAGAGTTGGATGAGCGGAAGATCCCTCTCATGGGGGTTCTGGGCGCTTTTATTTTCGCCGCTCAGATGATCAATTTCACGATCCCGGCAACGGGGTCAAGCGGACATCTGGGTGGGGGACTCCTCCTGGCGGTACTGCTCGGCCCCCATGCCGCCTTCCTGGTCATAGCCTCGGTTCTGATCATTCAGGCGCTCTTTTTCGCCGACGGCGGCCTCTTGGCCCTGGGGTGCAACATCTTTAACCTGGGATTTTTCCCGGCGTTTATTGCCTATCCCCTCCTCTACCGGAGAATTGCCGGAGATGGGGCGGATCGACGCCGGATGACGGCGGCTGCGCTCTGCGCCGCTGTGGCGGGATTGCTGCTGGGGGCTTGCGGGGTGCTGCTTGAGACTATCTGTTCCGGAGTTTCCGCACTCCCTTTTGTTCCTTTCATGGCTCTCATGCTGCCGATTCACCTGGCCATCGGTCTGGTTGAGGGGATGGTGACGGCGGCGGTTGTCTCACTGGTAGCCACGGCCCGTCCCGAGTTGCTCCGTGCCAATCTCTCCCCTACTTCTGATACCAGGCGCTACCTTCGGACGGTAACCTTCACCTTTCTGGCCTTTGCGCTCCTCAGCGGCGGATTTTTTTCTCTTTGGGCATCCGAACGGCCCGACGGGCTGGAGTGGTCCATTGCCCGGATCACCGGCGGTGAGGGGCTCAAAAAGGGGGGGGAGGGGATACAGGGGGCCGCCGCCGCGTTACAGGAAAAACTGGCGTTTCTGCCTGAGTATACCTTTAGGAAACCTGCGGCGTCAGGGGGGAAGAGTTTGCACGTGAGCGGAGCCGGGTGTAACGGAGCGGGTCAGGGGGAAGGAAAAGGTGGGAGAAATTCCGCCGCCACCGGTGTGGCGGGGATCGTCGGGGGAGCCATCACCATGGCGGTGGTGTTCCTCGCCGGTATTCTGTTGAAAAAAAGAACATCGGGACAAGGCCCCCTGTAATCTCTCCGGGTAGGAAAAAAAGCGGATCGCCACCTTCATATTGCCCTTGATATAGGGAAATAGTTTCTCTATTGTTTTGCATGGGGCAAATATATTCGGGCAATGGGTGGATACTTAAAGTGCAAGGTGCTGAACATCCGCCTGTGCATGTCTATCTACTGAGGTAAGACATGAAAAAACAGACTCCACGTTTGCAGAGTGTGACCGTGCTTCCCGATCTTGTCGTATCCGCAACCTACACGGACAGAAGAACCGTAACCGTTTCCATGCGTGACGTAATTAAGAGCTATCCGGCATTTGCACGTCTGAGTTCTGCGGAAGAATGCGCCACTGTCAAGGTTGCCGACTGGGGCTTTTCTTTGGAATGGAGATGTGGCATGTCGCTTGATTGCGACCGTTTTTTTGAGCTGGCTCTTGAACAATCCGACATGATAGAAAATGTCCGCTTTCGCCAGTGGCAGGACAGCCACGCACTTTCCCTTGCAGAAGCAGCCAAAGCCATAGGTCTTTCCCGCCGCACCATCAGCCAATACCGCACCGGAGCCCGAACAGTGCCGCGTGTGGTTACTCTTGCCTGTAAAGGGTGGAGTAATGATCAGGTAAAAGAAGCTGCGTAGGTTCAAGTAGTGGGGGGATAGGAGCGCCCAAGTGTGACAGCTGACTTCTACCCAATCACCGTCGTGCTTGGCCTCACGGACCTTGCCAGACGACGGTTAGTTTCTTCAGCCCCTTCGATGTCGTTATGTAAACCGGAGTTTCTCTCAGGCCGACGACGCTCTCGGCCCGACCAATCACATTTTTCTCCGGTCCGACGGCCTGGATCACCATGAGCGTCCCCTCCCGACGAGCGCTGATTTTCACCACACCGACCCCTTCAACCTTGAGAGTGCCCAGTTCCTGGGATGTTGCGACCTGACCAGCCGGAAGATTGACCTTCAGGATTTCTCCTTCGGCGGCCCAACAAGCAGGAGCAGTCAGCAACAGAAACATCACCAGAGAGTTTAGTATTTTCATGATTTTCACCAGTCCGGAGAAATTATCAAAAACGACATTTTCACCACAGAGTCACAGAGAGCAGAGAGAAAGCATTGGACCTAATCCTCGGTCGCAGTAATATTTGCCGGCTTTTTATCTCCGTGGCCTCTATGACTCAGTGGTGAACTGCTTTTCAAGATTATTGCCGTTACAGTGATGCCGTTCAGGGGCCGAAGGTGATGACCCGGACCTGGTTGGAACCGGTGCTGACCAGCAGTAGTCCGTCTCTGTCCAGAATCATCCCCGAGGGTGCATACTGGCACCCGTTACCGGCGCAGCCTGTTCCCAAGGTCAGTTCATCGACGAATGAACCGTCTTCGTTAAGGCGAATAATCTTGTTTGTCCAGAAATCGGCGATGAGGATCTGCCTATTTGGCAGTTGAATGGATTCGTGTTGTCCGGATAAATCGGGATGGCTGATCGTTCCGTCAGCGTTCAGAGTCATCCCGGTCGGCGGCTGAGTAAACGTCAAAGGGGTCAGATCAGGTTTGAGAAATAGAAGTGAGCCGCCATACGGAGTTGGATAAGAATTTCCGACGTTGCTTACCACATAATTACCGTTGGCAAGCTGCGTCGGCGCACCGGCACCTTTGGCCGCTATCGATGGATTCGTGACGGTTGTGGCGAGCGTCGTAAGGTCAGGTTGCAATAGATCGAACTTGCCTGGGGAAGTATATCCTACCCAAACGAGACCGGACGCCGACTGCATGAAGCAGAGGGTTTGGCCCCAATTACCTGATTTCTGGAGAATTCCCCCATAATTGTATCTCGTTCCAACAACACCACCTATCAGCAATGTCTTGTCGAACAACGGGGTGATAAAGTGCGGAAGGGTCAGCCCGCTGCCAAAGGCGGTGAGGGTTCCGTCTGGAGCGATCTTGTTCAGCGAGCCTGATTGGTAATTGGCCGTGAGCAAGGTTCCGTCTCCGAGTTGCACTATGCCTCTGTTGCCGGGGACACTCGTACCGCCAGCGGTAAGTACCGTACCTGTGTAGGTCAGCGGTTTGGAGAAGTTAACTCCAGAGAAGTTAAAACCGGCGGCGCCGACATAAGAACGGCAGGCCGGCGTTGCTCCGGCTTCGGCCTGACACAACCCGACCGGGGCAACAAATGGGCTCGACGCCGGACAGTAGACGTTTACCGGAGTCCCCTTGCCGTCCGGATCTATCGAATAGGTTCCGTCAGGAAGACCGGCCTGGCGAACGTCAAGGCAACTGTGGAATGTTGTAGACAGGTCGACGACACTCACACTATCGATTGCAGGTCCAAATGCGACAGTTGGTCCGGTGTCGCCAGTAGCCACAAGCCGAACGGTGGTTGATGGCCCGGTAGCAGTGAACGTGTACTCAAAAGATGTAAAAGTTGCAGATGCCGTAAAAGATTGATTTATCAGTGATCCCGCAGAAACTAGTCCAGTTGAGCCACGACCGGCACTCGTTGCACTGAAACTAAGCTTATATGTGGCGCCTGTGATAGTCGGAATGACTGTGGAAATAGAACTGTTATAATAGTGTTGCATGTCAATTGAATGGATTCCTGTGTCTACTGGCCATGGAGCTAACAACCAATCCACACCATCACCTGGCACTCCAACCGTCCAGCCAGTTATTGTCGTGTTGTCACCAGGGTAGATCCCCATATATCCAGAACCAGCACCATGGGGGTTTCCACCACCATTCACAAAATTGCCGAGTTCGAAGCTGCCTGCTCCTATGCCATACGTCGCATCAATAATGTTGTTAGTTATTATAGTGAATGGCAATTTCGCAGAACCGCCAAGAGTGGTAACCCTCAGTGTCGTCGTACCGATGGTGGCCAGTAGGTCGATTGTGATGCTTGCTACCACACTGGTATCGCTTCGACTGATAATGGAGCCGCTCACACCGGGGTTATCCGAGACCACGGCGTTGACCGTGGCGAGATTGGTCCCGGTGAAGGTGACGTTAATGGTGGTTCCCTGGACGCCGGTAGCTGGACTCAGTTGAACAAGCGTCGGGACGTTTGGGATAGATGAGTTGTAAAGTGCCTTAACTTCGGTTGCACTTAATGCTTTATTGTATATTGCGACTTCGTCAATAAACCCATGAAATAAATTTTCGGGTATACCATTATTGTTAAATAACCCACCAACCATAAAGTCTGCGATATTATTTGAGTATGCGCCCCAACCGGAACCTACGAGATTGCCATCAACATACAAGCTTGTTGATCCATTGTTATAGACACCAACCAAATCGTGCCACAGACCATCATTGACAGGGGGGCCACCAACTGCTGTAGGGGAAGAAGGCCCTCCAATAGAACGAAACCCTGCCATATTATTTTGAGTATAACCATCGTTAACATTA
>CAIUUR010000185.1 GCA_903902345.1 uncultured Geobacteraceae bacterium
ACGGCATTTTTTCCAGATCGACCATCTTCCCGCCCGAAACTATCCGAAAACGGCACCCCCGCCAACTCACCACGTTGCCGAAGAACGAGAGGAACCAGGTCGTAAAGGCGACCATGTCCCGTAGCGGCAGGAGCCAGAGCCAGCGCGGCAGGAGTCTGTCCCCCAGATAACTTCGGCTATAGCGCGTGGCAACGCCACCACGGACAAGATAGAGGAGGAGCGCCGCCGCCAGGCCAGGGAAGGTAAAACCGGAGACAATGAGCGCCAGAAGCGCCTGGGGGAACGGCTGGGTGATTCCGGAACCGGCATACCCGCCGGGGCGACTGGCCCGCATGGTCCGGCACCACCGGAGCTGACGAACCACGACCTCCCCAAAGCTCTCCTCCTTCATGACGCTCTCCACCACATACGCGGAAAGCTCCAGCTTCCACCCGGCCCGGTGGACCTGATTCCCCAGCTGATAGTCGTCCGCCAGATACTCCACCAGAGATCGAAAACCGCCGATGGCCTCCAGAGCACTCCTCCGCACCGCCATGGAGGCGCCCAGAGCGAAGGAAAGCCCCTCCAGCGACCGGGCCACCATGACGTTGGGAACCATCTCCCCGGTGAACCCCAGCGCCTCCAGAGCCGTGGCCCAACCATGGACCCGGGAACTCCGGTAGAGAGAGGTCACCAGCCCCACCGCCGGATCGGCGAAGGGGGCGCAAACCTGACGGAGATACTCCGCCCCCACCCGGATATCGCTGTCGCAGACGATAATCAGGTCGTTCCGTGCCAGCGGGAAGGCGTTCATCAGGTTGCAGACCTTATGGTTGGGACCGTATTTACGGTCATCCACCACCAGATCGATGGCGATACCCGGGAACTCCGCCATGAGCTCCCTGATCACCGGCAACGCCGGATCATTCCCGTCGGCCAAGGCGAAGATGATCTGAAAAACCGGGTACTCCTGACGGCAGAATGAGGCAAAATTCTCGAAACTCTCCCCATCCATCCCCTTCACCGGCTTGATGATCGTTACCGGCGGAGTATGGTCGGGAAGAGGGTCCTGACCGCTGAAATAGCGGTGCCCGCAAAGGAGCGCCAGGAGGGAGTAAACCAAAGAGGGGAGGATAACGAGAAAGGGGAGGACCGTCCAAAACATTCAATGAGCCTTTTCAACCATGATCAAATAGGGAGCGGCAGGGGATCGATTCATCTGCCGGCAGCTCCAGACATGAAATTCTTTGGGAGGAAGTCCGGCAGCCCAGGATTCCACGGCTGTAGCCTCTTCCATCCCTCCGGGGTGCCCGGTATAGAGGGAAATGCAGATTCTTCCGCCGGGGGCCAGGAGCTTTATCCCCTGAGACAACGCCGCCATCGTATTGTGAGGAGAGGTGACACACCCTTTATCCCCGCCGGGAAGGTAGCCCAGATTAAAGACGACGGCGTCCACAGGGGCAAAGACAGAGGCCGTCAACCGTTCGTGCCCGGCATGGCGCAGCTCAACCCGCTCCGTACAGCCGGCCCCTTCCAGCAGGGCAGCGGTGGCGACCATGGCCTGCTCCTGGATATCGAACCCCCAGACCTTCCCCTCCGGACCGACCAGTTGCGCCAGGAGCAGGGTGTCATGACCATTGCCGCAGGTGGCATCCACGGCCCTATCCCCCGGCCGCACGACCTCCCGGAGAAAGAGGTGGGCCATCGCCGTGGCTCCCCGCAACCCGTCGAAACCCGTTATCCGTTCACCGTTATCCGTCATCCGTTATCCGTTCTCCGTTATCCGTTCACCGTTATCCGTGATCCGTGATCCGTTCAACGGTAAACGGTAAACGGTCAACGGTAAACGGTCAACGGTAAACGGCCTTACGGCCTTACGGCCTCTTCCCCACCAACGTCAGAATCGCCGGGAGGACGAGGATGAAGGCGAACTGACAGGCGATCATCCCCAGGGACATGACCGCGCCGATGCTGAAGACCCCCTGATGATGGGCGACCATGAGCGCCCCGAAACTGGCCATGATGGTGAGGGTGTTGTAGATCACCCCCAAGCCGGTGCTCCGGGTCACCACCTCCACGGCGCTTTCATCTTCCCGGCGGAACCGGTTGATGATGTAGATCCCCGAATCGACGGCGATTCCCAGGATCAGTGGCAGGACGATGATGTTGGCGGAATTGAAGCTGATGCCGCAGAGCCACATCCCCGCCACCATGAAGAGGAGTCCCACCACCAGGGGAACCAGACCGATGAGGGCATAGGTGACACTCCGGAAGGCGAGCAGGAGGATGGCGACAATGGCGATGAAGGCGTAGATGAAGGCGGACTGATATGATTCCCGCATGATGGTCATGGACTCATAGACCATGATCGGCTCCCCCGCGGCGGCGGGGGCAACGGAGCGGACCCCCTTGAGGTAGGCCTCCAGCGGCGCCCGATCGAAGATCTCCTTCTTGGGGGCGATCTGCAGGGCAAACTTGCCGGTTTTACCCACGAACCGTTTCCGGAGTTCCGTCGGGATATCTCCCACCGTCACCGGTGCGGCATTGAGACTATCCTTCAGCATACCGATCTTCTGGGGTAGAGAGGCGAACATCCCCCCCTGAAAATCCCGGAGCATCCCCACGGCATTGGTATCCTTCTCCTTCTCCAGCCCCTTGAAGAAGCTGTCCAGGGTAACCAGGAATTTTCCCACCGGTTTGGCCTCGGGCTTACTCTCCGACGCCAAAAGCTTGGTCAATTTCTCCACGCTGTTTCGGAACCCCTCGAAGACGGCGGGAAGCTCCATGACCTTCAGATCCTCCTCATAGGGGGCCGGCTTCACCTCTCCCAGCTCCTTCCGAAGCTCCGCCAACGTCGCCAGCTTCTCTTCCTGGTGGTCGGGAATGAAGGTGAGGAGGCTGACCACGTGATCCACCTCCGGCAACGCCTCCAGCCGCTTCGTCTTCTCCCGGACCTCCTCCGTGGAGTTCGCCACCGTCACGGCAAAATAGCCGGAGTTTTCCGAACTCCGCATCAGCTTGTAGGCATAGGTCACCGACTCCAACCCCTTGGCCTGGAGATTCATGAGGTTGTAGTCGAAACTGATCCGGCTCACAGGGTACAATGAAGCGAGACCAAGGAACGCCGTGAGACAAAGAACCGTTTTGGGATAGCCGAAGAGGAGTGAGAAAAGCCGTTCCCGAAAAGGCGAGTCGTTCACCGTTCCCCGTTCCAATCGTCCGGACTCCGCCGCCGCTGGTTGAGACGTTCCCTGAGACCCGGGCCTTGCGCCCCGCGCCTGTCTCCTCCGCGCCATGAGCACCAGGGTCGCGGGAAGAACGGTGAAGGTCACCAGGACGCAGATGGCAACCCCTCCCCCCGCGATGATCCCCAGTTCGGAGATTCCCTTGAAATCGGTGGCCACGAAGGTGAGGAAGGCGGCGGCCACCGTGGCGGCGGCCATAACGATGGCCCAGATGTTCCGGCTCAGCCCCTGACCGATGGCCTCCTCTTCGTCCACCCCCAAGGCCAACTCCTCCTTGTACCGGAGCACCACCTGGATGCCGTATTCGATGCCGATGCCGATGAGCATGATGGCAAAGACCATGGAGAGAATATTGAGATGCCCCACCGCCAGGGTGGCAAAACCGAAGGAGAGGCAGATGGCTACCCCCAGGGAGATCATGGCCGCCAGCATGGCGGCCAGCCCCCGAAAGGCCATCAGGAGGAGGAACACCGTGAGGATCAGGGAGAGAACCGTCGCCTTGGTGATGTCCCCCTGGCTGGTAACCATCTCCTCATGCTCCAGGACCGGAACCCCGGTCAGACCCACCGTTACCCCCTTGAAATGGGGGAGTTTTTTCAGAGCATCCACCTCCCGGCGGACTACGGGAATAGCCTCCTCCGCCGGAACGAAGCTCCCTGCCGTCATTACCGGAGTGACGGTAAGGATCTGCATCCTCCCGGCTCGGGCAAAAGCCGACTCCTCACCCCCCGAGCCGAGAAAGAACCCTTCCAGGGAAAGATTCTCCATTCCCCCCTTGCCGAAGGAGGAGAATCCCAGATCCAGCTTCTCCAGCATGAAGGTTATTCGGGCAAGCCGTGCCACCTCCCCGGGGGAGCTCCGGTCACCCGCCAGCCAGGCATCGATCTCGCTCGTAAGAAACGTAAAGAGGGTCTGCACCGAGGGGGAGGCGGAGAGCGCCTTCAGCACCGGCTGGGCCATGAGGAGGTTCTTCTTCAACCCCTGAATATCGGCCAGCGGCATGAAGAGGAGGCCGTTCTTCCGGAAAAAGGGGAGACCTCCGGGGAAGAAGATATCGCTGAACCGTCCCTTCTCCTTGCGGAGGTTCTGTTCCAGCTTTTCCCCGAAGAGAGCCGCCTGTTCACGGTCCCCGCTTTCAATGACCACGACGATGTCATCGGGGGCGCCGAACTCCCTGTTGTAGATCGCGTTGTTCAGGAAGAACGGGCGATTCTTGGGCATCAGGTCGTCTCGCCCGGTGAGGTACTCCATGGAGTGCTTCGTGTAAAGCACCGAGAGCAGGGAAAGGAGGAGGGCGACAACCAGAATGGCGCGAGGGTAGCGAGCGACGAACCGGAACAACCTTCCGGTCTGGGGAGTTTGAATCGGCATGGGACAACCTTTTTCGAAAAGTTTTTATGACGCTCCGGAGTTGAAGGCCGAGGTGTCACCGATCCCCTGACGGAGTACCACCGGATGATCCCCCACCAGGCTGACCACCGAACTGACGTCCGCCGTCAGGATACCCCCGTCCACAATCAGCTCCAGCTGGTTTCCCAACTCCTCATCCACGAGAAACGGGTCACCCAGCGGCTCCTCGCCGGAGAGGTTGGCGCTGGTGGTGACGATGGGATGCCCCAGTTCCCGGACGATGGCGAGACAGATAGCATTATCCGGGACTCTGATCCCCACGGTTTTCTGTCGGGTCATGAGAAGATCCGGCACGATACGGGACGCCTCCAGCACAAAGGTATACGGGCCGGGGAGAAACCGCTTCATGGTCTTGAAGGAAAAGTTGCTCACCTGGGCATAGCGACTGACCTCAGACAGGTCGGAGCAGATGAACGAAAGCGGTTTGTTCCGCTCCCGTTGCTTGATCTGGTAGATCCGCTCAAGGGCCTTCTTATTGAGGATGCTGCAGCCGATGCCGTAGGTGGTGTCGGTGGGGTAGGCAATGATCCCCCCCTGCTTCAGGATGGCCACCACCTGGGCAATGAGTCGGGCTTGCGGATTGTCGGAATTAATTTCAAGTATCATGGTTTAACCTGGGAAAAGGTTTTTCGTTTTAACGTCCCGTGTGGCCGAAACCGCCCTCGCCCCGCGCCGTACCATCCAGTTCTTCCACTTCCAGCAACTCCACCCGCTGGAAACGGGTCAAAACCATCTGGGCGATCCGGTCGCCGGGATTCACCATAAAGGGTTCACGGCCATGGTTGATGAGAATGACACCGATCTCCCCGCGATAATCCGCGTCGATGGTGCCGGGACTGTTGACCAGGGAGATCCCCTGCTTCAGTGCCAGACCGCTGCGAGGGCGAATCTGGGCCTCATAACCCTCGGGGAGGGCGATGGCGATCCCCGAGGGAACCAGAGCTCGCTCCCCGGGGTGGAGGGTCAGCGTCTCCTTCACGTCGGCCAGAAGATCCATCCCGGCGGCGTGGCTGGTGGCATAGCGAGGGAGCGGATTCCCCCCCGGCCTGACTCGCCGGATCGGGACCTGCAGCGGAGCATCGGTCATGAAAGGTTTACCTGATCCAACTCCAGGGGGATGTCGGCCACCCGTCCGATGAGCGCCAGAGAGAGGGACGCGTCGTCAAAGAGATCGTTGGCCAGAGCCAGGATATCCTCCGCCGTGACCTTGCGGAACGCCTCCAGAAGCTCTTCCACAGGGATGTTCCGGCCGAAGTGGAGTTCGGTCCTGGCTAACCGGGTCATCCGGTTGTCACTGCTTTCCAGGGAGAGGAGCATGTGGCCGGCGAAATGATTCCGGGCCGCCTCCAGTTCCTCCGCACCCACCGGCTCCCGCTTGAGCCGTTTCAATTCGGCCAGAATCAGCTCCACCACCTGGGCAATCTTCCCCTCCTCGGCGCCGGCATAGATCACCAACGAACCGGCGTCGGTATGGGCGGAGAGGTAGGAGTAAACAGAATAGACCAGCCCACGTCGCTCCCGGATCTCCTGAAAGAGCCGGGAACTCATCCCCGAGCCCAGGAGGGTATTCATGAGGTAGCCGGCATGGCGATTGGCGTCGGTGTGGCTGATACCGCGGGTTCCGAGACAGAGGTGGACCTGTTCCAGATCACGCTGAAACCGCTCCATGCCGGGTGTGGGAACCGGAACTTCGCCGGCGCCTTCGCCCTTGCCCGGCTCCAGGGCGGCAAAGGGCGCCAGGAGCTTCACCAGTTCGTCGTGATCCACCAGACCGGCGGCAGAGATGATAATGTCCCCGGGGAGATAGCGCCGTTTCCGGAACGTGTCGGCCATCTCGCCGGTGAAGGAGCTGACACTCTCCGCCGTGCCGATGATCGGCTTCCCCAGGGGGTGCCCCATCCAGAAATTCCGGGTGAAGAGGTCATGGATCAGGTCGTCGGGGGTGTCCTCGATCATCCCGATCTCCTGAAGGATCACCTGCCGCTCCTTTTCCACCTCTTCTTCGGCAAAGAGCGAGTTCAGCAGGATGTCGGCCAGCAGATCCACCGCCTTGGGGAGAAACGCGGAAAGGACCTTGGCGTAGTAGCAGGTATGTTCCCGGGAGGTGAAGGCGTTGAGCACCCCTCCCACGGAGTCAATCTCCCGGGCGATGTCGCGGGCGCTCCGCTGCGGAGTCCCCTTGAAGAGCATATGCTCGATGAAATGGGATATCCCCCGCTCACTCTCCTCTTCGTGACGGGAACCGGTGGAGACCCAGACGCCGATGGAGGCCGAGTGGAGGTGGGGGATATGCTCCGAGATGACCCGGATGCCGTTATCGAGAACAGTCTTGGTTATCATATAATTCCTTATGGAAAAAGGGCGGATTACCAAGCGGCAATCCGCCCCTGTTGACGGTCTCAACCTACGCTGCAGTAAGAATGGCTACTGGGGGAGTTTGGCCCCCAGGGCTTCCTTACGGGAGAGTTTGATCTTTCCCTGTTTGTCCACGCCGATACACTTGACCAGCACCTGGTCCCCTTCCTTGAGGATGTCGGTGACGTTCTTGACCCGCTCCGTATCCAGTTCGGAGATATGAACGAGGCCGTCGGTGCCGGGGAAGATCTCCACGAAGGCGCCAAAGTCCATGATCTTCTTCACGGTCCCCATGTAGAGTTTCCCTTCCTCCGCTTCGGAGGTAAGGTCGCGGATCATCTTGATGGCCAGATCGCAAGCAGCCTTGTCCACGCTGGCGATGTTGATCTTGCCCGAATCGTCGATGTCGATGGAAACACCGGTGGCCTCGGTGATCCCGCGGATGTTCTTCCCGCCGGTGCCGATGACGTCGCGGATCTTGTCCGACTTGATCCAGATGGTGGTAATCCGCGGAGCAAAGCTGGAGAGATCATCACGGTTCGTGGCCAGAGTCTTGGCCATCTCCCCCAGGATGTGAAGACGCCCTTCGCGGGCCTGTGCCAGCGCCAGCTTCATGATTTCCCGGGATACGCCGGAGATCTTGATGTCCATCTGCAGGGCGGTGACGCCGTCAGCAGTGCCGGCCACCTTGAAGTCCATATCTCCCAGATGATCCTCGTCACCCAGGATGTCGGAGATGATGGCCACATCATCCCCTTCCTTGATGAGCCCCATGGCGATACCGGCCACGGGAGCGGAAAGAGGGATACCGGCATCCATCATGGCCATGCTGCCGCCACAGACGGAAGCCATGGAGGAAGAACCGTTGCTCTCCAGGATGTCGGAGACAATCCGGATGGTGTAGGGAAAGTCGTCGTGTTTGGGGAGAACCCGCTCCAGCGCCCGCTCCGCCAACATGCCGTGACCAATCTCGCGACGGCCGGGGGAGAGACGGAAACTGGTCTCACCCACGGAGAAGGGAGGAAAGTTGTAATGGAGCAGGAACTTCTTCCGGGTGTTGCGGTACAAAGAATCAATCCGCTGTTCATCAACGGAAGTTCCCAGCGTTGCCGCCACGATGGCCTGGGTCTCGCCCCGGGTGAAGAGGGCGGAGCCGTGAGCCCGGGGGAGAAGTCCGACCTCGGTGCTGATGGGACGGATGGTCCTGGTGTCGCGACCGTCGATCCGCTCGCCGTCCTTGAGGATACGATCCCGAACGATTTCATACTCGAAATCTCCCAGGAACCCCTTGATCGCCTTGGCACTCCCTTCGAACTCGGGGAGGAGCGCCTCCAGGGTGGCGGTGGTGATTTCGTGCATCCGGTTTTGCCGCTCGATCTTGGCCTTGATCCGGACGACCTCATTCATCCCTGCATAAGCAAGCTCCTTGGCCCTGGCGCGAAGCTCCTCGTTCACAACGGGGGCGATGAGCGTCCGGACCGGAACCCCGGCCAATCGCTTCAACTCGTCCTGGGCGTCCAGAATGGGCTGAATGGCGTCCTTGCCGAAGAAGATCGCCTCCAGAAGCACCTCTTCCGAGACGTTGGCGGCGCTCCCTTCCACCATGATGACCGCGTCGCGGCTGGCAGCCACCACGATCTCGATGTCGCTCAACTCCTGCTCGGCAACGGTGGGATTGGCGACGAATTTTCCGTCCACACGCCCAACCTTCACCCCCGCAATGGGACCATCAAAGGGGATGTCGGAAACCATCAGGGCTGCAGAGGCGCCGACCATGGAGAGAATCCCGGCATCATTGTTTTCGTCCGCAGAAAGGACAGTAGCCATGATCTGGGTGTCGTTGAGAAAGAAGTCGGGGAAAAGAGGGCGGATGGGGCGGTCGATGAGACGGCAGGTTAACGTCTCGTTATCCGTGGGGCGACCTTCACGCTTGAAGAAACTGCCGGGAATCTTACCGCCGGCATAGGCCTTTTCCTGGTAATTAACGGTGAGAGGGAAAAAATCCTGCCCCTCTTTAGCGGTTTTGGTGGCAACGGCGGTCACGAGGACGACGGTGTCACCGCACTGTACGACGACGGCGCCGCTGGCCTGCTTGGCCATCTTGCCGGTGGTGATGGTCAGTTCCCGACCGCTGAACTGTAAAGATACTTTGTGTTCCATGTGATACGATCTCCTCATCTCTGTAGTTACCGATATCGGTATGAGATGTTGGGGCCGTCGATGCAGAAGACAAAGCTCTGAGTTCAAGGTTCAGGGTTCAGGGTTATCAACCCTGAACATCGAACCCCGAACCTTGAACTATTTCTTTATCTGCTCCATCCGCGCCCCCAACAACAAAAAAAGGGCAAGATGCCCGGGGGAAAACGAAAAAGGCAATATACCCGCCGGGTAGGGAGGGTATACTGCCTTTTCTTACCTTCTGATGCCCAGTTTAACGATGATGGCCTTGTAGCGATCTTCGTCTTTCCTCTTCAGGTAGTCGAGCAGTCGCCTTCTCTGGCCGACCATCTTCAAGAGGCCACGCCGGCTGTGGTGATCCTTTTTATGGACCTTGAAGTGTTCCGTCAGGTAGGTGATTCGCTCGGTGAGGATCGCCACCTGTACTTCGGGAGATCCGGTATCACTGTCATGACGTTTGTTGGATTCGATGATTTCCTGCTTTTTTTCGGTTACCAGCACGCTGTAACACCTCCGTTTCTGTTGTGTAGATATATGGCATCTGCGCATATTTTTAGAAAGATAAACTATTTACCACAGTACTGCGGAGAATGTAAAGCTGAAAATCCTGAGGGTGGGAATTGCAAGAGCGTGGCGCCACGAGGTTACCGTGCGCAGCATGAAACCGGCGCACCCTATAACTCACCTTGGGTGTCAAGGGCATGAGTGGAGGAGTTCGGCATTCTTGTCCGATCGAAGACGCCGCCGGTAAAATCACGGACCTTACCGGTGTAAAAGATCTCGTTGGTGCCGCAATTACGAAGGGTAACGGTCTCCCACCTGAAAAAATCAACCGTTACGACGTCAAACAGGGCGTCAAGCCCGGTATGATCGGCGCAAAAGGTATCAGTCATCGGATTTTTATCACCGTTATGAAACGTGGAGAGGAGTGGCTGTAATTTTACCCGGATGGTACGAAGGGCGACATCAATTTTTCCGGCGACAATGCGCAACTCTTCCGCATTATAGGAATTATAGAAGATATCCATGTCAACCCCTCCCGATGCCACGGAGAGCACCATCGTCGTGTAGGGACTGATATTGGCGGTCCCGACAGTGGTTGAGAGGGAATAGTAGGTCTTACCGCCGCTGGTCGCCTTCAGAATGTAGGGAGGAGTAAGCGATTCGACGATAAAGGAGTATGAACCATCCGGACCACTGGTCGTCGTCAACTGCTTGACCCGCTGCGACGAATCCATGAGACTGATGGGTACGTTCACCATGGCCGCACCCGCCGCGGCAACCCCGGAAACCACCCGCGAGGAGTGATTATCCACACTACAGCCATATATCAACGGTATCATGAGCATCCATGCGATCCGCCATCGCCGTGTCATAACACTCCCGCTGTGCCACCATTATTGTCGACGTACTGCTTACCTATCTCCGCACTATTGCATTGCTCGGAGAGTATTGTCAAGCATACGCGCCTCATATTCCATCATATTTGAATTACTTCCTGCATTTCGGCTCCTTGTAAACATTCCGCTAGCGGCTAATCTGACGCACGACGCGTGTCGCGTCTGGACGTGGTTGTTGTAACCACCCGTTCAAACTGTCGATTATCGGGGTGAGCGGATGACGATCAGCGTAAAAAAAGAATTGGATAAACTGATGGGGAGAAACCTGAAACTGATGCGTGAAGAGCAGCGTTGGTCACAGGAACGGCTGGCGGAAATGATCGATTCGGATCGACGTTACATTTCTGCCATGGAAAACGGTCGAGGCATCGGGAGCAGAGTCATGGGGAGGCTCTGTGAGGCGCTGAAGGTGGAAGAGAGCGCCTTTACGGTCATGGAGGTGGGAGAAGAGACGGAGTCATACGGCAAGTTATCCGAGGTGATGCGGATGCTGCTGAAAGAGCTGCAACTGTTGCCGGAATATGAACTGCTTCGCCTACTGGCGGATTTGAAGGAAAAAAGGGCACGGCAACCGACAACGAGCTAATACCGTTGTCGGCAAGGAACAGTTACTTTGACGAAAGGTCAGCGCAACACCGGCGGGGTGGTTGCCGGCCGGAACCATTGGGCAATGCAGGCGCAAAGCTCTGGCTATTCCGGGGACAGTATATTTAATGGGGCTATTCCGGAGACACTGAGGGGGATTATCAGGGCTCAACAATTGACAAATTAGGCCATAAGGGGGCAGGAGCAGGTCAGGGATTTATTGATTGTTGAGCCCTCTGCGCTACTCTGCCCTTCCGAGTTCATGGTGCGCACTAACAACCGTGCGCACCCTACGACTACGCCCCCCGCTGTTTCCTGATGCGATAGAGCAACCAAACGCAGGTCGCCAGTAATCCTGAAGCCATGGCCAGTCGGCCACCATAGTACATGAGCACGACCGACATGACAAAGTAAAGTACCAGTAGTATCGGTGAGATGAGGATCAGGATGTTTTTGAACATATTTGAAGCCTAGGTGGGGGGCTATTGGGTCGGACTGTGGGGTCAGTCGTTAGGGTCTGCAGTTGTAGGGTGTGCACCGGGTTTGGGTGAGCAGCCGCATCGTGAACCCCGACCGTGAAACTCGGCAGACAAAACGAATACCTGCGAGGGTATCCCTACAAGGTAGGGGCGCCCCTTGCGGGTGCCCTGGCCAGGGTACAGCCCCTACACGAACCCTCTGACTATCATGATCTTGTCGTCCTGCTGCTCAGCCACCGCCACGATGACACCTTCACGGAGCAGCACGACCTTTTGGTCGGGAGCAGTTGGTTGAAGCGGTTGTTCCAGATCGTCAGCGGTCGGGGAGATGCCGTTTCTCACCCGACGTTCCCCCTCAACCGTAAGCTCCAGGTGCGGCAGGTGCGCCAACGCCAGGTTGAGGGAAACAATTCCTACCCGCTCCGGTCCGGCCGCGGCTTCATCCTGGAGCTGCTCCAGGGTGCGGGTATGCTCCAACTTGAACGGGCCGCTCTCGGTCCGGCGTAGTTCCGTCAAGTGGGCGCCGCAACCAAGAACTTCTCCCATGTCACGGGCCAGGGAACGGACGTAGGTGCCGCGGGAAGAGCGGACGGTGAAGGTAACCAGGGGGAGTTCGATGCTCTCTACGACGAGGGAATAAATCATTATCAGGCGGGGCTGGCGCTCCACCACTTCACCCTTGCGGGCCAGTTTGTAGAGGGGTACTCCATTTTGTTTGAGAGCGGAAAACATGGGGGGAATTTGGGAACCGGTTCCGATGAAGCCGGCCAGGATATCCCGAATTGTCGTTTCATCAATCCCTGCCAGGGAACGTTCAGAGATGACGCTCCCTTCAAGGTCCTCGGTGTCGGTGGCGACACCCAGCTTCATGACCGCCCGGTACTCCTTGACCCCTTCATCCAGATAGGGAATCGCCTTGGTCCCCTCCCCCAGCGCCACCGGAAGAACACCCGTGGCAAAGGGATCAAGAGTCCCCGTATGCCCCACCTTCTTCATCTTTAAAATCCGGCGGACACGAGCCACCACGTCATGGGAGGTCATCCCCGACGGCTTGTCCACCACGATGAAGCCGTGCATCAAACGGCCAGAGCCTCATACACACGGTGTAGGACGGAGCTACGGACTTCTTCGATACTCCCAGCCACGTTGCAGCCGGCGGCGTTGTGGTGCCCGCCGCCGCCGAAGAGCGCCGCCAGCGTCGCCACGCTGACCTTACCCTTGGAGCGGAAACCGACCTTGAAGAGCCCCGGCTCCATTTCCCGGAAAAAGATCGCCACCTCCACCCCCCTGACGGAGCGGGGATAGTTGACAAAACCGTCGGTGAGCTCGGAATTGCCACCGGTTCGGCCATACATATCCAGGGTCACGGTCACCGAAGCCACGTCACCGCGGGGAGAAATCACCAGGGTAGCGAGGGCCTCGGTGAGGAGTTTCAGTCGTTCCGGAGGCTGACTCTCGTAAAGATGCTCGGTGATGTTCCAGACATCGAGCCCCGTAGAGATGAGCTCACCGGCAACAGCGAAGGCCTCCGGGTTGGAATTGGAGTATTTAAAGGAACCGGTGTCGGTGACCAGCGCCGTGTAGAGGCAGATAGCGGTGTCGTGATCCAGAGTCTGCCCTGAAGCCTTGATGATCCGGTAGATCATGACTCCGGTGGCGGCGGCCCCGGAATCGATATAGTTGATGGCCCCGAAGAGGTCACGGGTGATGTGGTGGTCGATATTGATGAAACTGCCGATGGTGGTGCAGGTGGTAACCGCCGTGCCGGCCCGCCGGAACTCCCCCACATCCAAAACAAAGCAGATGTCATAGGAGCGATCGGGCACCGTAGAAGACACCTCATCCAGCAAGGGGAGAAAACGGTACAGCTCCGGCACAGGGTCCTTGAAGTGAACGATGACCTCTTTACCGGCATTACGAAGAAACTGGGCTAACCCCAGGGATGACCCCACCGCGTCACCGTCGGGATTTTCATGGGTGGTGACAAGAAAGGAGTGGTTACGCTCAATTGCCTCAAGAATCGATGGTATCATGAGTTTCCTCGTGAATCTGGCGCAGCAGCCGTTCAATATTGTTGGCGCGCTCCAGCGTATCATCAAATTTGAAATGGATTTCCGGGACATGGCGCAGTTTCAGCTGCGCCCCCACTTCCTTCCGGATGAAGCCGGCGGCGCTCTTCAGCCCGGCCTGGCTATCCTTCTTCTCTTCGTCACTCCCCACCACGGAGTAAAAAATCTTGGCCACACTCAGATCATCGGTCATCTTGACCCCGGTGATGGTGACAAAACCGATGCGCGGGTCTTTCAACCCGCGGAGGATCAGTTCAGAGACGATCTTCTGAATAGCCTCGCCAACTTTTTCCGGACGTTTGGACATATGAAACCCCGGTTCAGGGTTCCAGGTTCAAGGTTAATTCAACCTTGAACCTGGAACTTTGAACATTTCTTTACAGTGTCGCGGCGAACTTCTCCATCTCGAAGCCTTCGATGATGTCACCGACTTTGATATCGCTGTAGTTTTCCAGGCCGATGCCGCACTCGTAACCAGTGGCGACCTCTTTCACGTCATCCTTGAAACGACGCAGGGATGAGAGCTTGCCGGTGTAGATCACCACGTTATCCCGCAGCAGCCTGACCTGGGCATTACGGAGCAACTTGCCGTCCAGGATGTAGGAACCGGAGATGTTTCCGATCTTGGGTACGGAGAAGACTTCCCGGACCTCGGCCCTTCCCAGATATTTTTCTTTGAAGATCGGCTCCAGAAGTCCTTCCATCGCCTTCTTGATGTCATCCACGGCGTTGTAGATGATGTTGTAAAGGCGGATATCGACCCCCTCCTTCTCGGCCATGTTCTGGGCCTTGACCTCCGGTCGGACGCTGAAACCGATGATGATGGCGTTGGAAGCGGTGGCCAGATTGACGTCGGTCTCGGTGATGGCGCCGACTCCCGAATGGATGACGTTGAGCCTGACCGCAACGGTGGAGAGTTTGCGGAGAGTCTCCCCCACGGCTTCCACGGAGCCCTGCACATCTCCCTTGACGATGACGTTGAGGTCCTTGACCTCTCCGCTCTGGATCTGCTTGTAGAGATCTTCCAGGGAAAGTTTGCTGTGCTTCGCCAGCTCGGTCTCCCGCTGCTTGATCTGACGGAGGGTGGCGATCTCCTTGGCCTGTTTTTCGTCGGCAATGGCCACAAAGATGTCACCGGCATCCGGAACTCCGGAGAGCCCGATAACCTCCACCGGCATGGAAGGACCGGCCTCAAGGACCTTTTCCCCCCGATCGTTCTGCATGGCCCGAACGCGCCCGGAGTGAACACCCACCACGCAGTAGTCGCCGGCCTTGAGGGTCCCCTCCTGAACGAGGATCGTCGCCACGGGTCCGCGCCCCTTGTCCAGTTTTCCTTCCACGATGGTGCCGCGGGCAGCCTTGTCCGGATTGGCCTTCAAATCCATGACGTCGGCCTGAAGGAGAACCATCTCCAGGAGCTCTTCCAGATTCATCCGCTTCTTGGCCGAGACCTCCACCATGGTGGTGTCGCCCCCCCACTCTTCGGAGACAAGCCCCTGTTCAGTGAGTTCCCGCTTGACCCGCTCCGGGTTGGCATCGGGCTTGTCGATCTTGTTGATGGCCACGATGATGGGAACGCCGGCAGCCTTGGAATGGTTGATGGCCTCCTTGGTCTGGGGCATGACGCCGTCGTCGGCGGCCACTACCAGGATAACGATGTCGGTGACCTTCGCCCCCCTGGCACGCATGGCGGTAAACGCCTCATGACCCGGCGTATCCAGGAAGGTAATCTTCCGGCCGTTCAGCTCCACGTCATAGGCGCCGATGTGCTGCGTAATCCCGCCAGCCTCGCCGGAAATGACGTTGGCCTCGCGGATGGCGTCAAGAAGTGAGGTCTTGCCATGGTCGACGTGCCCCATGATGGTGACCACGGGGGGCCGTTTCTGGAGGCTCTCCGGTTCATCGGGGATGAACTCCATGATCTCGTCCAAGTCCACCGCTACGTTCTCCACCTCGTACCCGAAATCGGTGGCAAGGATGGAGGCGGTCTCGTAATCCAGCGGGTGGTTGATGGTGACCATGGAGCCCAGCTTCATGAGCGCTCTGATCAGATCGGTGGCCTTGACCCCCATCCGCTTGGCCAGTTCCCCCACGGTGATGCTGTCGGCGACCTTGATAATCCGCTTGATGGCCTTGGGAACCGTGATCTCGGTCCGCTTGCTCTCGGGCGCCCGGGCCTTTTCCTTCTTACGCCCCTTGCCGCCACGCCCCGGCTCGAAGGCACGTTCACGTTTTTCCAGAAGTTCCGCCTTACGCAGAGCCTCTTTCTTTTTGTCCACGGGAGGAGCAGCTCCCCCCTTCTTGGCTGCCTTGGCGGGAACCGCAGCGATGGAAAACTCCTTGCCGCGTCGCTCTTTTTTCTCGCCAGGAGGAACTTCCGTCACCGTCGGGGTTGCCGGAGTGCGACTGGGAACGGTGGGAGTACGACCGGGAGCGGCGGGACCGCGTGGTGGCGCAGAGGACGGGCGACCTGCTCCCGGACCGCCGGCGGTACCGGGGGTCGACGGGCCGCGGTCACCGGGCCTCCGCTCTCCCGGGCGATCGGTAGCTCCGGCAGGGCGCGGAGCGCGTCCGTCACGCCGGTCCCCGGGTCTCCCGGTAGGCTGCTGAATGGGAATCTCCACCCGGCCGAGAATCCGGGCACGGTTGGCAGTCGCTCTTTCCGGCTGTTTTTCTACCACTTTTTCCACCGGAATCACAGCAGTCGGCGTGACCGGCGTCTCCACTGACGGCGTAATCGGCGCCTCCACAGACGGCGTAATCGGCGCCACCGAGGTCTCGACCGGAGCCGTAATCGGCGGCGGACTCTGCGCAACGGGCGGCTCAACAGTCGGCACAATTGCCGGAATAACAAGCGTTATCGGCGCTGCAACGGGTGTGATGACTGGTGGCTCAACGTGCGTCTCCACCGGCAGTTCCGCGGTTTTTTCCACCACCGCTTTCTCGGCAAGGGGAGCCGGAGCCGGTTCAGGGATAACCGATGGCGCGGGGACAGCTTCCGTAGCCACTTCCGCCACAGGGACCTTCTCCTGGACCGGCGCTGCTTCCGGAGGAAGCTCCCTGCGGGGAGGCTCAACGACGACCGGAGCCTCTACAACCGGGGCGGCAAGTTCGGCAACCGGTTCTGCCATGGTTTCCTCGGAAGATGCGGGAGGAAGCTCCTCCACGACCTTGCGACGCCGTATCACATTGGACTTGACGCGGATCTCTCCCTGCCCCTGCTCCTTGGAAGCAGGAGGCTCCTGAAGCTTTTTAACGACCTCTTCATCCAACAGGGCCTTTACGGATTTCACATCGACCCCCATCTGCTTGAGCCGTTCCAGGACTTCCG